>JBDKGR010000017.1:0-25401 GCA_039798085.1 Pseudomonadota bacterium | reverse complement strand
CGCAACGAAATACTTTTGCACGGCATCATTGCTGAGTCGGTGGTAACTTAATTTACCGCCGCCAGAAGATTGAGCTGCCCACACCTCACCCAACCATGCGCTATCCGCATCTTCTTTGAAGACCCCAGAGATTTCTCCCTGCACATTGCCACCATTGACGATACCAATGGACAACCGCGTGGCATCACCAATATATTGAGGCACGCCATCCGATTGAACGCTGGAATTCGGTTGCGCGAAAACGGGAAAAATTGACAAAGGCGCAAGCAGTGCCAACAGCAAGCGCGGAATAGGTTTAAGCACAGAGGGACGATGCCGATGGGAATGGTTGCTTGACATGAAAGCGCCTTAAGTAAAGTGAGAAGGAATAACCCTTCCCATTTTACTTAATACACACTTGCCGCACCATTTTCAGATCGGTTAGCCCCATCATGACTTTTTCCATACCGTCCATTTTGAGGGTTTTCATCCCACCTTCTACCGCAGCAGCGAACAATTCGGCGACACGGGAACGTTCCTGAATCAACTTTTTCACCGGATCATCGGCAATAAGCAGCTCATGTAGCCCCACCCTACCTTTGTAGCCCGTTTGCCGACAGCGGTCGCAACCGGTTGCCTTGTACAGTTTGATTTTCCCGTCCGCATCGCCGTAGGTTTTGACCCAGCTTTGAATCAGTTGCTCACGTTCACCTTGGGGGTCGATTTTCCATGCCTTGGTGTGGGCTAATTCTGCGGCATATTCTGTAACAAAAAGGCGAAACTCATCGGCATCGGGGATATAAGTGGCTTTGCAATCGCATAATTTTTTTGCCAACCGTTGGGCCAAAATTCCCAGCAAGGCAT
Organism: Pseudomonadota bacterium; assembly: GCA_039798085.1. Taxonomy (GTDB): domain Bacteria; phylum Pseudomonadota; class Gammaproteobacteria; order Burkholderiales; family Burkholderiaceae_C; genus Allorhodoferax. Next base: position 24,558 of record JBDKGR010000017.1, on the reverse strand, counting down.
CGGCAAAATTAAAGGGGTCCATCCCCATATCCATCAAACGGGTAATGGATTCGGGCGCAGAATTGGTATGCAGGGTCGAAAATACCAAGTGTCCCGTTAGCGATGCTTCCACCCCCATCGAGACGGTTTCCTTGTCACGCGATTCACCCACCATGATGATGTCTGGATCGGCACGCAAGAATGCCCGCATGACCAAGGCAAAATCAATCCCCGCTTTTTTATTGATTTGTACTTGCCGCAATCCCTTTTGGGTAATTTCTACCGGGTCTTCTGCTGTCCAGATTTTGGTATCGGGGGTATTGAGATGCTTCAAAATTGAATGCAAGGTGGTCGTTTTACCCGAACCCGTGGGACCGCAAACATAGAATAAACCATAAGGTTTTTCGATAGTTCGGATGACGCGCTCTTTGTTATGAAGTGTCAATCCGAGTTGTTCCAAAGGGATGGGTTCTCCTGCCGCCAGAATACGCATCACTACATCTTCTACACCCCCAGCCGATGGAATCGTGGCGACGCGCAATTCAATATCCAGTGGTCCGTATTTTTTGAATTTGATTTTTCCGTCTTGGGGTTTGCGTTTTTCGGAAATATCCAAATCACACATAATTTTCAACCGTGTGACCAAGGCTTGGCGCAAATGGGCTGGAATCTCCACATAAGGCATTAAACCGCCGTCGATGCGGAAACGAATTCCCGTTTTGGCTTTACCCGGCATGGGTTCGATATGAATATCAGAGGCTTTTTGGTTGTAGGCATCCACAATAATGCGGTTTACAAACTTCACCAGTTCATTATCGGCGGCGGCGGATTCCAGAGCATCATCGGTCAGGTCTTCGACCGTGGTGTCTTCCATCCCCGCTAAAAAACTCTCTACCGTTTGGGTTTCTTCGACGACACCAAATAATTGCTTGAGTGTTTCTTGAAAATCGAATTGTGTAGTAACCCGATAGGAAAATTTGGTGATCCGTGAAAAAACCTGTGGCAGGATACGAGAACTACGCACCGCCTCCGGGTCTATGCACATCACAATTAAACCTTCGGGGGAATCTTCTAGCGGTATCCATCCCTGTTGTTCAATGAAATCGCGTTTTAATGCACCATGTAATGCTTCCATCCGAATGCGACTCGGGGAAAATGCCTCATAAGGTACACGGAAAAATCGGGATAAAGATAAACCAATTTGTGCTGGCGGAAGATGGTAATTATCCTGTAGCAGTTGCTCTACCGATTTATTTTCAATACGCGAATTTTGAATACACGAAGCCAACTCAGGCGCACTGATTAAACCAGAAATGACCAATCCATCATATTTGGTGACTTTTTGTTTTGCCGCAGTATTTCTTTGATGAATAGCTATGGCTAAAGTTTTGCATAAAACCAAAACCCCTTCTACTTCTAAATCATTAAAGGGTTCATTATTCTTATTGTTGATCACCTGAAAAACACCGTGTAGCGTGTTGCCATCCATCACCGGTGCGACCAGCATTTGCTTGGTACGATAACCCGAGCGTTGATCCACTATTTTCAAGAATGTTAGGGATGGATGAATTTTTTTGAGATTATCATCATCATAAACATCGGGTAGATTTAATAATTGGTGGCTAAATGCCACATAGCCAGCAATACTTTGTGGCGTAATGGGTAATTTAATTTCACTGTTGCTGTGTAGCCCCGTTTTTACTTTGGAAATAATAGAATTCTGGTCTTCGCTTACAAGGTAAAAAGTAATCCTATCCGCATTTAACAATTTACAAATATCTTGACTGGATTCAAGTACCGACTGTTCCACATTTTCACTGGTTTGAATACGTTCAATGATAGGGTGTAACTGGCGAGAAAATAATACTTTAAATGTAAGTCCCCGTTTTTTGGTAGGTTCTTGGATCGCACTTTCCCTAGCTGGCATCAAACTGGAATGGTTGAATCCATTCGTATTCGTATTCGTATTCGTATTCATATTCATAAATAGAATTCCTGTCCGATACGCATTTGGCGAATGTCATGTTTAACCCCATTCATGCCCATTAGTTCGGGATGATCAAATTGATGTATTTCTTCCATGATAAGTTCAGTTTCCGCCGGTTTGGTATGGGTAATATAGATGGGGAAATTTTGATGGTTTTCAATAAACGTGAGTTCATGTGCCAATACGCTGGGTGCAAGGTGTAAACTTTTTCGTGCTAATTCTTTTTCACGGTTGCTAAATGCCGTTTCAATGACCAAAATGGCAACATTTAATTGATTTAAGCGTTTCCAAAATGCGGGGTTACGCTCTGTATCACCAGTATAAACCCAGCATTTGTTGTGGGAAGAAATAGAAAATCCTGCTGCCGCAACCGTATGAATAGCGGGTAACACTTCAATATGTCGATCATTGATATGAAAGGTTTGACCGATACTAATTTCTTGAAACCGAATAAAAGGGGTTTCTATGGTGGGAATACGAGAAAAATCGGGCCAAATAACATTATTGAAAATATGGGTTTGCAATGCAGCAATCGTACCTGCCAAGGCATACACCGTGATGGGTGTAGTCCGTTGCGATGCCACCGCATCCACCATGAGCGGAAGTGCAGCAATATGATCCAGATGCGAATGGCTGAGTACCACATGATTCACACGGCACATTTCTGGCAGTGTCAAATCTCCTACACCTGTTCCCGCTTCTAGTAAAACGTCATGATCTATGAGAAAAGAGGTGGTGCGACAATGGGTAGCAATCGAACCAGAACAACCCAAAACACGTACTTTCACGGAGTGACACCTTTTAAGGTTAAATTTGGTTAAATCGGACCGAATTGCATTAGGTTACATTAGGTTGCGTTAGATTTGGACAAATTGCATTCGTGTGCCAGCCAATTCAATCACATCCCCACTTTTCAAAGAAATAGGTTCTGTTCCAATAGTCTCTCCGTTCAGGGTGGGATTCCCTGCTCCTTCGACATGGTGTACCACATATCCATGTTGTCGGCGTGTGACGGCTGCCACGGCAATACCCGGCTTCCCGATCGTGGTAACCACTTTGGTTAAGGGTACTTCTCTACCCGAAGCAGAACCAGACAGCACTTTAATCGCTGCTTGTAAAGGGCTTGTTGTTCCTTCTGGTGCGTGTTCCGGTGCATTGGGGCGTACCAACAAATCTCCCACAAATCGAAGTTTGCATTTACCTATTTCAAATAAATCACCATTTTGTAACTTTTGTTTTTTGATGAGTGTTCCATTAAGGTAAGTTCCATTGGTGCTGTTTAAATCCTCCAAGAAAACACCACTGGTCGCAGTTTGCACAATGGCGTGCTCACCACTCACGGCTAAATTGTCAATCACAATATCGTTGTAAGGTCTGCGCCCAATCGTGGTTTTTTCTTTGACTAATTGAACTTCCTTGACCACGACATCGTCAAGCAAAACGACCACTTTCGGCATGACCGACTCCTTTAATTCAAATTTATTTTCCCAACCAGCGTGCAATCAAACTTCGCTTTTCAACGACCTCGGTAACCTCAATCATTAAGATAGAAATGTTATCTCTGCCACCCATCTGATTGGCGGCATTGATAAGCCCGATAGCTCGCTGTTCGATTTCGATATTTAACGAGGCAATTCTACCGATAGCGGCATCATTCATCATGTCGGATAAGCCATCTGAACACATCAAATAAAGATCACCCGCTTGAACATCGTATTCATTTACTTCCAGTAACGCATTTTCTTCTACACCCAGCGCACGGGTGACGAGATTTTTGATGGAAGAAAGTGCAGCTTCTTCCGGGGTAATCCATCCTGCATCCATTTGTTCTTGCAGTAGAGAGTGGTCTTTGGTAATTTGTTCAATATGCCCATTGCGTATTCTGTAGCAACGGGAGTCACCAATATGCCCAAGCATGAGGTAATTATCTTGAAATACGCCTACGACCAAGGTGGTTCCCATGCCAGCACAGCCGATATTGGTTTGTGCTTCTTTCAAAATGGCATGGTTCGCTTTGATCACCGCCACTTCGATTGCATCGCGTATGTCCAACGGCACGGCATTCTTCTGGGAATTTTGCAGCCATTGCGCCAATTCTGTTGTCAAAATAGAAGTCGCCATTGCGCTGGCTACTTCACCAGCGTTGTAGCCTCCCATACCATCGGCGAGTACAGCAATACGGTGGGATTCGTCAAATGCTACCGAATCTTCGTTATTTGTACGTATCCGACCCACATCGGTTTTTGCACAGAAATGATAGATCATAAGGATAGGGCCTTCGTCAATGTAATAAGCGCTCCAAACTCTCGCTTGGAGCGCTTCTATTGGTGAAGCCATAGTGTAGCGAACCTACACTATAAAGAACACGATGTTAGAGCAGGGCTTTAAGCAATCTGCCCATTTCTGATGGATTACGCGTTACTTTGAAGCCGCATTCTTCCATCACTGCCAATTTGGCATCCGCTGTATCGGCACCGCCGGAGATCAACGCACCGGCATGACCCATGCGTTTGCCGGCTGGAGCAGTTACACCCGCGATGAAGCCCACGATCGGTTTTTTCATGTTCAGTTTGCACCAACGCGCAGCTTCTGCTTCGTCTGGGCCACCGATTTCACCAATCATGATGACCGCATCGGTATCAGGATCATCGTTGAAAGCACGCATGACATCAATGTGCTTCAAACCATTGATGGGGTCACCACCAATACCAACCGCCGACGATTGACCCAAACCGATTTCGGTCAATTGTGCCACGGCTTCATAAGTCAATGTACCGGAACGGCTAACCACACCGATACGACCTTTGCGGTGAATGTGTCCGGGCATGATACCGATTTTGATTTCATCAGGTGTAATCAAACCGGGGCAGTTCGGGCCAAGCAACAAGGTTTTCTTGCCGCCAGCCGCTTCTTTGGCTTTCATGCGGTTGCGGATTTCCAGCATATCGCGGACAGGGATGCCTTCGGTAATGCAGATGGCCAAATCCAAATCTGCTTCTACGGCTTCCCAAATCGCGGCAGCAGCGCCAGCAGGTGGAACGTAGATCACAGAAACCGTAGCACCAGTTTCAGAAGCCGCTTCTTTAACAGAAGCGTAAATTGGGATATTGAAAATCGACTCGCCAGCCTTCTTGGGGTTTACGCCAGCTACGAAACAGTTTTTACCATTTGCGTATTCTTGGCATTTTTCCGTGTGGAATTGACCCGTTTTGCCCGTAATACCTTGGGTGATGACTTTGGTGTCTTTGTTGATAAAAATCGACATAAAGAGGTTCTCCGATAGTGGTACGAATAAGGCGTTACTTGGCTACAGCTTTAACGGCTGCTTGCGCCGCTTCTGCCATCGTATCCACGGAAATGATGGGGAGTCCGCTGTCTTTCAGCATTTGCTTGCCCATATCTTCGTTCGTGCCCTTCATGCGCACCACCAAGGGTACGGACAAGTTCACGGCTTTGCACGCGGTGATAACACCCGTGGCAATGGTGTCGCATTTCATGATGCCGCCGAAAATGTTCACCAAAATGGCTTCCACTTTGGAGTTCTTCAACATGATTTTGAAGGCTTCGGTTACTTTTTCAGGAGTAGCGCCGCCGCCCACGTCCAAGAAGTTAGCAGGTTCTGCGCCGAATAACTTGATGGTATCCATCGTTGCCATTGCCAAACCAGCACCGTTTACCAAGCAGCCAATGTTGCCGTCCAAGCTGATGTAAGCGAGGTCGAATTTGGAAGCCTCTACTTCTGCGGGGTCTTCTTCGTCCAAATCGCGGTACGCCACGATTTCAGGGTGACGGTACAAAGCGTTGGCATCAAAATTGAATTTTGCGTCCAAAGCGATGATGTTGCCTTTACCGTCACGGTTCAATGGGTTGATTTCCACCAAAGATGCATCGGTATCCATGTAGCATTTGTAGAGCTTTTGGAATACGTCAGTGGCTTGTACCAACGAATCCGCTGGCAAGTTAATGCCATCTGCGATTTCTTGGGCTTGGGCATCGGTCAATCCAACGAGAGGATCGACAAATACTTTGATGATTTTTTCAGGAGTGGAATGGGCCACTTCTTCAATATCCATACCGCCTTCGCTGGAAGCGATGAAGGCAATTTTTTGGCTATCGCGGTCGGTGACGACGGAAACGTAATATTCTTTTTGAATGTCCGCGCCATCTTCAATGTAGAGGCGACGTACTTTTTGACCTTCAGGCCCAGTTTGATGGGTTTTGAGCTGCATACCCAAAATTTCACCTGCCAGACGTTGAACATCCTCAATCGATTTGGCAACTTTTACGCCACCCCCTTTGCCACGCCCGCCAGCGTGAATCTGAGCCTTAACAACCCAGACGGGACCTCCCAATTTTTGAGCGGCTTCAACCGCCTCTTGAACGGTAAATGCAGGAATGCCGCGTGGTACGGGCACACCGAACTGACGCAAAATTTCTTTGCCTTGGTATTCGTGAATTTTCATAATGTCTCTTTGTGGAAACGGAAGGATTAGGAATGTATCATGGTGGAATCGACCAAACTTGAATCTTCCTTACAGACATCTCTTAATAACTCATAACAAACCCCTTATATGAAAAAAATTTTTATTGATGGTGAAGCGGGAACCACGGGACTGCTCATTCGGGAGCGTTTGCAAGGTATGGCAAACGTAGAAATTGTCAGCATTGACCCCGCTTTGCGAAAAAATGCCGTTGCCAAGCAAGCACTGATGGCGCAAGTAGATTTGGTCGTTTTATGCTTGCACGATGATGCTGCTATCGAATCCGTAGCTATGATCGATGAATTGGAGCGCACTACAGGGCATTCTCCTCGTATTGTGGATGCTTCTACTGCACACCGTACTGCATCAAATTGGGTGTATGGTTTCCCTGAATTGTCGGCGGTACAAAAAGATGCGGTTATCAACGCCCGCCGCCTTTCCAATCCGGGGTGTTATGCCACGGGTGCGATTGCGTTACTCCGTCCTTTGGTGGATGCGGGATTGATTCCAGCCGATTTTCCGGTTTGTTTGCCGTCGGTCAGCGGCTATTCCGGTGGCGGACGCAGCATGATTGAAGCCTACGAAGCGGGCAGTGCCCCCGCTTTTGAGTTGTATGCGCTGGGTTTGAAGCACAAACACGTCCCCGAAATCATGCGCTACACCGGATTAACGCGCCGCCCTTTGTTTGTGCCAGCGGTTGCCAATTTCAAACAAGGAATGTTGGTGCAACTGCCGCTGCATTTGGATACGCTCCCGCATCAACCGACTGCGATGGATTTGCACAACGCCCTTGCACAACATTACGCCGGTAGTGAATGGGTGAGCGTTCTACCCGCAACGGCAGACAACAAACTGGATGCCGTCGCTTTGGCGGATACCAATCAACTGGAATTGCGTGTATTTGCCAACGATGCCGCCGCCGATGGATTTGCGCACGCCGTGCTGGTGGCGCGTTTAGATAACCTCGGCAAAGGTGCAAGCGGAGCGGCTGTGCAAAATATCAAACTGATGCTGGGGCTGTGATGCTTCAGCGCCGTACTCTTTTAGCGGCCGCTGCGGGATTGGGAGGTTTGGCACTTCCTAGTTGGGCGATTACGGAAAATACAGAAAATTATCCGCGTGATTCAGCCGTTCCGGGGGGGATAGCCGCTATTCCTTTAGGAGCATACAATGAAGCACCTAAAGCGTTTGCAGGCGATATTCCCTTATTGGTGATTGGAAATCCACAAGCATGGACGGCATGGATTGGCATTCCGTTATCGGCGAAAGCGAGCACTGCTTCCATTACCGTGGGGGGGCGAAAAATCCCCTACCACATCAGTGCCAAACAGTACGCCGAACAACGTCTCACTGTGGCACCCAAGCATGTGGATTTATCCCCTGAAGATTTGGCACGGCACGAACGTGAGCGCAAACATCAAAATACGGTCATGGCGATATTTACTCCGGTTGATCGGAATCGCACCCATTGGCAAATGCAAGCGCCCGTCGAAGGTAAGCACTCAAATTCCTTTGGAATGCGCCGCGTTTTTAATGGACAAGCCCGCAATCCGCACAGTGGTATGGACATCGCCGCTGCAATGGGTACACCCATCCGCGCACCGATGGACGGTGTGGTGATAGATACAGGGGATTATTTTTTCAATGGCAACACCGTATGGTTGAATCACGGTGGCGGCTTACTCAGCATGGTATGCCATTTGAGCAGCACCGCCGTGAGGGTCGGAGACACCGTGCGAACGGGCGATTTATTAGGCGCAGTGGGGGCGACAGGTCGAGCCACTGGAGCGCATCTACATTGGAGCGTTATGCTCAACCGTGCGATGGTTGATCCGGCGCTGTTTTTGGCTTGATCGCAACAGCTTGTACGACCGAACCCAGACCGGTATGGTAAATGCCTTCGATGACGTTGCGTTCCAATTCCACCAAGTGCTGAAATGTTAAGGAATGGAGTTCGGTACGCACCATTTTTTTCGATTGCATGAAATCGACCGAGTGACCACCCCCCGTACCGTATCGCAGTTGCTCGGGCGTATAGGCTTCCAGCAGAAAAATACCACCCTGCTTCAAGCCTAATTGAAGTCTGTCGTACATTTTCTTTCGGACAGCGGGAAGCAATGGGCAAAAGATGGACACGATTCCATCCCATTCATGGTTTCCAAAATCATAATCTGCCAAATCGGCATGAACCCAATTCACGGTAACACCGTTTGCTTCTGCCCATTTTTGGGCTTTATGCAAGCCTACGATGGATGTATCTACCGCAGTGACGCTATAGCCTTGTTGGGCAAGAAAAACCGCATTACGTCCTTCTCCCTCTGCCAGACTTAAAATTCTCCCCTTCGGGAGGTGATGGAAATTTTGCTTTAAGAACTGGTTCGGTTCTGTGCCATAAGCATATTCCTTGGAACGGTATCGTTCATCCCACATGGTAGTTGGCTCTTTCAATCAAAGGATTGCTGATTGCAGCAACCGAATAAAACTTCTCGTGCGGCTTGCAAGGTCGTTGCGATGTCTTCATCGGTATGCGCGGCACTCATGAATCCCGCTTCATACAAGGCGGGGGCGAAGTAAATTCCACGATCTAACATACCGTGAAAGAAGGTGTTAAAACGCTGGCTATCGGTCGTCATCACTTTGGCGTAATTTTGTGGCAGCGTATCGAATAGGAAAAAGCCAAACATACCACCTTCACTATCTACGCTGAGGGGCACACCCACCTCGTCCGCAACGCCTTTCAGCCCCGCCATGAGTTTTTGGGTTTGGGTGCTGAGGGCTTCGTAGAATCCGGGTTTGCTGATTTCACGCAGCGTTGCCAAGCCACACGCCGTCGCGATGGGGTTGCCGGATAGTGTTCCCGCTTGATAGACCGAACCCAGTGGCGCTAAATGCTCCATCACTGCCCGTTTTCCGCCAAAAGCAGCAAGGGGCATTCCGCCGCCAATCACTTTGCCCATCACGGTAATGTCGGGTTCAAAATTGGGTAATGCAGTGGCTAAGGCTTTGGCATAAAGACTTTGGGCACTGCCAAGTGCGACCCGGAATCCGGTCATAACCTCATCAAATATGAATAAAGCACCGTATTGCGTACACAGTTCTCTGCAACGTTGCATGAAAGGGAGTGAGGCACGCACAAAGTTCATATTGCCTGCGATGGGTTCGATGATGATGCACGCCAATTCTTCACCATGTAGGGCAAAGGCTTCTTCTAGTTGAGGGACGTTGTTGTATTCCAGTACCAATGTATGCTTCACGACTTCGGGGGGGACTCCAGCGCTGGTAGGATTTCCAAAGGTGGCGAGACCCGATCCTGCTTTGACCAAAAGGGAATCGGCATGACCGTGATAGCAACCTTCAAATTTCAAAAATTTGTTACGTCCTGTAACGCCGCGTGCGAGTCGAATGGCACTCATGCTGGCTTCTGTACCGCTGCTGACGAGGCGTACCATGTCCATAGAGGGAACTAGGCTTAAAATTGCTTCCGCTAATTCAACTTCTCGCTCAGTTGGTGCGCCAAAGGAAAAACCTTCGTGCATTGCGTTTTGTACGGCTTCCACTACGGTGGGGTGACCGTGACCCAAAATCATAGGGCCCCAAGAGCCGATATAGTCGATATAGCGTTTACCATTGGCATCCCAAAAATAGGCTCCTTGGGATTTGGCAACGAATCGGGGTGTACCCCCCACGGCCTTGAAGGCGCGCACAGGAGAGTTCACCCCGCCAGGGATGACCTTTTGGGCGCGTTGAAAAAGATGTAAATTGCTGTCACTTGTGTAGATCATGGTGATGAATGAAGATAGATTAGGGGTGATTGAATTGTTTGGACTGATCGTGCTTTTAGCGTGTTTGCTTCTATACAATCATTGCATTGTATTTTTTAATGGAGTTCCATTGAAAAATTCGGCAACGGAGACGATTTTTCCGTTTTATCGACTACATAGGATCAGGAGTAACACCTTTTGAGTACCGCTGCAACCAAGGTCAGAGTTTTGGTCATAGACGACAGCAACACTATCCGCCGTAGTGCCGAAATCTTTCTCAAACAAGGTGGGCATGAAGTAATGCTAGCGGAGGATGGGTTTGATGCGTTGGCAAAGGTGAATGACTGTCGACCACAGCTTATTTTTTGTGATATTTTGATGCCCCGATTGGATGGCTATCAAACGTGTGCCATCATCAAACGCAATGAACAGTTTGCCAATGTGCCTGTTGTCATGCTGTCCTCCAAAGACGGCGTGTTCGATAAGGCGCGGGGTCGAATGGCTGGGGCACAGGATTATTTAACAAAGCCTTTCACCAAAGACCAATTACTTAAAGCTGTTCAGCAATTTGGGGCTATTATGCAAGGAGCAAGTGAATGACTATTCAAAAAGTTTTAATCGTTGACGATTCCAAAACCGAAACCATGTTTTTGACAGATATTTTGCAAAAAAATGGCTATGTGGTGAGTTCCGCTGAGAATGCGGATGAGGCGTTCAAACGCTTGGAAGAGCAAAAACCCGATTTGATTTTGATGGATGTCGTGATGCCAGGGCAAAATGGTTTTCAGTTGACCCGAGCCATCAACCGTACACCGGAGTATGCGGATATTCCTATCGTGATGTGTACCAGTAAAAATCAGGAAACCGATCGGGTTTGGGGTATGCGCCAAGGGGCGCGTGACTACATCACAAAACCGGTTGATTCTTCTGAATTATTTGCAAAAATCAAGGCATTAGGTTAAATGTTTTAATTCATGGCCAATCGCGAAGCACTTCGAGAACTCCAGAGCCGACTGGCTGGTCGGCTACAGACGGCACACACACACGGTACCTCTGTAGCGTGGTTGGCTGTGCGTGTTGGTGGGAATAATTTGTTGTTTCCACTAGGGCAATCTGGGGAAATTGTTCCTTTAGGTACACCGCAATCAGTCCCTTATGTTCGCACTTGGTTTCGCGGAATTTTGAATATTCGGGGCGGTTTATACGGTATTGTTGATTTAGCAGCCTTCCTTAAAGAGAGTCTAGGCGGGGATTGGACTGCATCTAGTACACACGATCACAGTGTGATTACCCTCAACGCTACGCTAGAGGTGAATTGCGCACTGGAGGTTGATTCACTTCTTGGGTTGCGTGGTGCTGATGCGTTTGCATCTACTGCGCCAGCCGATCCGGGTGCTCCAGCCTATTTGGGCAACCAATTTTTAGACACCGCTGGCGTACAGTGGCAGGAGATTGATTTGCGAATCCTGTCACAAACGCCCCAATTTTTGAGTATCAGCGCGTAAGGTTTTACCATGTCCATCGTCGATAAAATTAAAAACGCTTTCCGAAAAAAGCAACCAGAATCTGAGCTTGATTCACGACTTAGCCTTGCTACGCCTGATGATTCATCGAATCTTATGGATGAAACACTCCATGCGGGCGGTGGTTCTGATAACTTGCTGATTGGTGAGCATGAAGAAAACAAATCTACAGCAGATGATTTGATTCATATTCCAATTTTGGGTGAACGTTCGGTTGCACAGCAGCAACGTCTTTTGTTTGCACTTTTAGCTGGTGCTCTCGTCATTTTGGGTAGTATCACAGCCTATGCTTTGTACCAATCCGAAAAATTGGCGAAACAGTTGGGAACCGCGAGTGAAGTGTTGATTCAATCACAGCGTTTGGCGAAATCGGTTTCTCAAGCTGTGATTGGCAATCCACAGGCATTCCAAGACGTAATGGAAAGCCAAGGTTTGGTGGTGACGGCTGCACGCGGATTGCGTGATGGGAACGATTCGGTTAAATCTTTGGATGGTGATTTGCTGACTGCCTTGGAAAAAGTGCTTCCTCTGGTGGATCGTGCTGAGGCGCATGCCAAAATTGTGTTGGATCAAAAAGCAATTCTGACGCAAATCAATACCTCATTGCGGTTTATCAATCGGTATTCTTCGGATATGTTGGAAGTATCAGAGGCCGTTTTGGCCATGAAACTTCAACGCAATGCAGCGATTCCAGAGGTTTCCGCAGTAGGTCAGTTGGTGATGTTGACGCAGCGTATTGGAAAATCATCCAACGAATTTATTACTACAGAGGGTGTTAGTCCTGAAGCGGCTTTCTTGCTTGGTAAAGATTTGAATTCGTTCAAGGAAATTGCAGTGGGACTCTTGTCAGGCAATCCCGAATTCCATTTAGCACCAGCCCAAGACCAAGCAATGGTTGATCAGTTGAATAATTTGCTCAATCTGTATGAAAAGACCCGTGTTCAAGCTGGTTCTATTCTCGGAAACATCAATGGGCTTGTTTCTGCACGCAAGTCGCAAGATGTGATTATTGCGGACAGTGAACCATTGCGATTTGATTTTCAAGCGATTCAACGTCAATTAGAGGATTCCAGTGGTATCGGCGGACTGACTCTTTTGGCATTGGTTGTGATGTCACTTTTTGCATTGACTTGTGCCGGTGGGCTTTCTTATATTCAGGTGTTGGATAGCCGTCGTAGGCAAATGCTTGCAGAAACACAACGTATGGCGGCAGAACGTCAAGAGCGTGAAGCAAAACGTATTAATGATGCCAACCAAGCAGCGATTTTGCGTTTAATGAACGAATTGCAAACCGTGGCAGAAGGTGATTTGACACAAGAAGCTACGGTGACAGAAGATATTACCGGTGCGATTGCAGATTCAGTGAACTACACCGTGGAAGAGTTGCGTTCTTTGGTTTCCAATGTACAAAATACGGCAACGCGTGTGGCACAAACCACGGCGGATGTGGATGCGACTTCTACCGAATTGTTGGCAGCTTCTAATGAGCAACTGCATGAAATTCGTGAAACAGGACGCTCAGTTGTGGATATGGCGGCGCGTATCAACAATGTATCCTTGCAAGCACAAGAATCTGCGGCGGTGGCTCGGCAATCGCTAGAGGCGGCTGAATCGGGTCTGCGGGCCGTACAGGATGCGATTGGTGGTATGAACTCCATTCGAGACCAAATTCAAGACACGTCCAAACGGATTAAGCGCTTGGGTGAGTCTTCGCAAGAAATTGGTGAAATCACGGAATTGATTTCTGATATTACCGAACAAACCAATGTGTTGGCCTTGAATGCTGCGATTCAAGCAGCGTCTGCGGGGGAGGCGGGACGTGGCTTCTCGGTGGTGGCAGAAGAGGTTCAGCGACTTGCTGAACGATCTGCGGATGCCACACGCCAAATTGCAGCGTTGGTGAAAGCGATTCAAACCGATACACAGGATGCAATTGGCGCGATGGAGCGTTCGACGCAGGGTGTAGTTGAGGGAGCTAGGTTATCGGATAACGCGGGTACTGCCTTGACGGATATTGACCGTGTATCACGCAAAGTTTCTGATTTGATTGAGCAAATTTCTAATGCTGCTTCACGAGAAGCGGGATTGGCGAATGTGGTGGCAGAAAATATCCAACACATTTTTGCAGTAACTGAGCAAACGGGAGAGGGTACTCGCCTGACAGCTTCCCAAGTTCGAGAATTGTCACGAATGGCGGAAGAGTTGCGGCAATCGGTTGCACGCTTCAAAATTATTTGATTGCAGTGCAAACCTTCACGTTCCATTAGAAAAGAGACCCAGGAGAGTCCATACCCATGGCATCGAACTCAGCCGATTCTGGCAACAATGAACTAGCGGCTGGTGACCTTGGCCCATTGGCTTGGGTTTTAGAAGAGCTGCGCAAGTCCTTGGACGGTGCAACCAAGGCGTTACGGCGTTTTGTTCGTGATGCCGAAGCAGCCAGAGGCTCTAATCTTGCCGAAGTAGATGCAAGCCATTTACGTATTGCACGTCAGCAGTTGCACCAAGCAGTTGGTGCGCTTGAGATGGTGGGGCTTGCTGCGCCCGCCAAAATGCTGAGAGTTATGGAGGCATTGGCACAAAAGTTTGTCCAACGTCCTGATCTTTGCAGCGAAGGTGCGGCAACCTCTATGGAACGTGCCAGTGCTGCATTGACTGAATATTTGGAGGGCGTTCTTAAACGCAAAACGGCTTCGTCTGTTGCGCTTTTTCCCCAATATAAAGCCGTTGCGGAGCTGGTCGGTGGTGAACCGCCCCATCCTGCGGATTTGTGGTCTATAGAATGGCGTTGGAGGGGGGTAAAACCCCCTGCCGGAATGACGGCACTTTCTTATAACTCTCCGGGCGTGAAAGAGCAAATGGAGCAGGCACTGCTTGCCGTCATGCGTTCTGGCGATGTGGAAGCGGCAACCCAGATGCGGGTTCAATGTATGGGCTTAGCGGCTGGACAAGCTAGCCTAGAAGTCCGCACGTTTTGGATGATTTGTGCGGCATTTTTTGAGGGTATTGCACTGGGGCTTATTCCCATTGATGTCTATACCAAACGCGCGGCATCGAAGGTATTGCGCCAGTTTGCTGCGTTGATTACCAGTAATACTGGGGTATCTGAGAATCTGGCGCGTGAGTTATTGTTTTTTTGCGCCCTTTCTGTTCCTACACAGGCAAAGCCAGCGCCCGTTTTGAGTGCAATACGGGCTGCTTATGGGCTGACACAAAGTAAGTTTATTCACTACGAGGTGGAGCAGTTTGGACGATTTGACCCTGCCGCGCTTGTGTTGGCACGTAAACGTATTGCCGCTGCGGCCGAAACATGGGCCGCATTGGCAGGGGGCGATGTCAATCGGCTAAAGCCTGCGCTGGATCAATTTACTGCGGTAGCAGACTCCATTATCAAACTCCATCCAGAAAATCATCCATTGGCGCGAGCGTTGGTGTATGTGATTGATACGTCGGTGCGATCCGGTACTGCGCCTTCTGCATCGGTGGCTATGGAAATAGCGACGGCTATTTTGTATCTGGAGGCTGTCTATGATGATTTAGACCCCACTGATACCACCATGTCTGAGCGCAGTGAGCGCCTTGCCCAGCGTTTACAACACGTTGTTTCGGGCGGCGGGTCGGAGCCGCTAGAGATATGGATGGAAGAACTATATCGTCGTGTGAGTGATCGCCAAACGATGGGTAGTGTGGTCGATGAATTGCGAACCGCGCTTTCGGAGGTAGAAAAATCACTGGATGAATTTTTCCGAAACTCAAACGACAAATCTCTTTTAAGGGATGTACCAAGCCAACTGGCGCAAATGCGAGGTGTGTTTTCGGTATTGGGTCTGGAGCAACCCGCATTGGCAGCATTACGAATGCGTGCCAGTGTGGAGCACTTGATGATTGGTGATGCAGGTTCTCAACTTGCCCGTTCCGGGGTTTTTGAGAAACTCGGAAACAGCTTGGGGGCTATGGGCTTCCTCATCGATATGTTGAGTTATCAACGTGCCTTGGCGAAAAAATTGTTTGTTTACGATGAAGCGCTTGGCGAATTCAAACCTTTGATGGGACGGCAACGTGTAGAAATTGTGGCTGAAGAAGAAGTACAAGTGATTGAAGAAATACCACAACCATTGGCGGTGGTTGTTCCTGAAGTAATACCCGAGCCAAAACCCGAGCCTATGCCTGTGCCTGAAGAAGAAGATGAAGATACCGCCGAACTAATCGACATCTTCTTGGAAGAAGCACGGGAAGTGGTTCAAAATGGTTTGGTTGCAGTCAAAGCCTTGGAGCGCGACCCTTCCAACATATCCGAGCAAACTACCTTGCGTCGTGCTTATCACACACTCAAAGGAAGTTCTCGTATGGTCGGGCTTACCGAGTTTGGTGAGGCTGGATGGTCATTTGAACAGTTGTTTAATAGCTGGTTGGCCGAGCATCGACCCGCTAGCAAGGAATTAATTGAACTGGCAAAAACATCTATGACGGCATTCGGTTGCTGGGTTGAAGATATTGCTGCTAGAAAACGTACCCCTTGGAGTGCGCAAGATTTTCGCAATTCTTCCGATGCTTTGCGTCTTAATGGGCAATTTGTACCTTTGCGTACACCCGACTCTGCGCCGGTTGAAGTAGTTGCGCCACCACCACCAGTTGAGCCAGTAGTCATTGAGCCAATCATTGAACAAGTAGTTGAGCCAGTAGTCATTGAACAAGTAGTTGAGCCCGTAGTGGAACCTGTGTTAATGATTGGTTCTATTGAAGTGGCTCCCCTTGAATTCAATGAGTTTGATTTTGTGGACTTCAAGCTGACCGATTCCCTCACGGAAGAGATTACGCCGCAGCCTGAACCAGCATCAGTACCAGAGCCGGAGCCAGAGCCAGTATTGGTTGATATTCCAGTTGATGAGGACTCCCAAGTCAAGCGAATTGGAAACTTGGAAATGAGTACGGCACTCTTCCATGTGTATGTGGAAGAAGCAGAGGGTCGATCTCGCCATCTCCAAAAAGAATTGAAACAGTGGGTGGTGGAGTTACCACAAGGTATATCCGATACCCCTGTGATTTTGGCGCATTCCTTGGCAGGTAGTTCTGCAACGGTAGGATTTAGCTCGTTGGCCGATGTGGCGCGTCACTTGGAACACGCATTGCTGCATCTTCAATTACAAAAACAATGCAGGCTGGATCATGCCCAAGTTTTTGATCGTGCCGCAGACGAGATTTGCCGTTTGTTAGATCGTTTTGCCACGGGCTTCTTGGAATCGGCGGATGCGCTGGTATTGCAAGACTTGGAATATATTATTCACACAGAATGCTCTGCACCTATAACAGAGCCTGTGTTAGAACACGATCTGGATGTTTTGGATGATCTGGATGGTGCGCAAGATATTGTCATAGAACCTGTTTTGGATTCTATGCCAGCGCCTATTTTGGAATCTATTGTCGAACTTGTTTCTGAGCCAGCGGTATTGGCATTGGTACCTTCTTTTGTATCAACAGCAATGGTAACTGCTGCGGCAACGGCTGCTGCTCCGCTCTTGCCTATCACGGCCGCCCCCTTGAAGGTTGTTTATGCCCAAGAAACCGAAATCGATACAGTTGATCAACTTGACGAGGATTTGTTAGTTATCTTTGAAGAAGAAGCGGGTGAGTTGCTGCCGACATTGGGTACGGCTTTGCGCAAATGGGTGGATGATCCGAGTGATAGTCATTCACGCACGGAAGTGTTGCACGTTTTGCATACCCTCAAAGGTAGCGCCCGCCTCACAGGCGCTATGCGCTTGGGCGAAATGGCACACCGCATGGAGTCCAGTATTGCCGACATGGGGTTGGGTGTATTGCAATCACTTCAAATTGAACCGTTGTTGATTCGATTTGACCAAATGCAAGCCATTTTCCAAGGTTTGTTTGCAGCCGCCACGGTGGAAGATGCGGCGGATATTGAACCAACGCCACAATCCATACAAACCGCGCAGGTAACCCAAGCCGCACAAGCTGCACAAGCTGCGCGTTTACAGTCGACTCCAGAATCGGTTGTAACCGATGTACCCTTGGA
Organism: Pseudomonadota bacterium; assembly: GCA_039798085.1. Taxonomy (GTDB): domain Bacteria; phylum Pseudomonadota; class Gammaproteobacteria; order Burkholderiales; family Burkholderiaceae_C; genus Allorhodoferax. The sequence goes on along the minus strand of JBDKGR010000017.1, from coordinate 6,793 downwards.
TACGGTTGCCGCTTCGGTACGCCAACCAGCGCGTGCGCATCAGGCTTCTAATCTGGCACGTCAAACGGGTAGCCAAACCGTGCGCGTGCGTTCTGGGTTGCTGGATCGTTTGGTCAATCAAGCGGGTGAGGTGTTGATTGCAAGGGCGCGTTTGGAAGTCCATGTGGGGCAACTGCGAGCGTCTCTGCGGGATTTGAATACCAACTTGGAACGTTTGCGTTACCAGTTGCGTGATATTGAATTGCAATCCGAATCGCAAATGCAATCACGTTTGGCGCAAACCAAGGAAACCACTCAAGGATTTGACCCCTTGGAGTTTGATCGCTTCACACGGGTGCAAGAATTGACGCGGATGATGGCGGAATCGGTGCATGATGTGGCAACCGTTCAGCGCAATTTGCAAAAATCCATTGAAGGTGCGGAAGACGATTTGATTGCCCAAGGTCGTCAGGCGCGTGAATTACAGCGGGATTTGCTGCGGACGCGCATGGTAGAGTTTGAAAATATCGCCGAACGCCTTTACGGTGTGGTGCGTCAATCGTCCAAAGAAACCGGAAAACAAGTCAAACTGGATATTTCCGGTGGAACGATTGAGATGGATCGTGGGATGCTGGAGCGCATGGCGACGGTGTTTGAGCATATTTTGCGCAATTCCGTGAGTCATGGCATCGAAAGTGTCGAACAGCGCATTAGTCGAGGCAAGGCTGCTATCGGTACGGTCAGTATTCAGGTTAGTCAAGAACGCAATGATATTTGGATCATGTTCCATGATGACGGCGGCGGTTTACACCTCGAAAAAATTCGGGCAAAAGCGGTTGCCAATGGCGTGATTCGTGCGGATGAAGTGCTGACCGAAGGGGAGGCAGCGAATTTGATTTTCCGCCCCGGTTTCTCCACCGCCGAGCAAGTGACCGAATTGTCGGGACGCGGCGTGGGTATGGATATTGTCCGAACAGAAGTGAATGCCCTCGGTGGGCGCATCGAAACCACCACCGAATTGGGCAAGGGAACGACCTTCAAAATCGTACTGCCCTTGACCACGGCGGTGACGCAAGTGGTGATGTTGCGCATGGGTGAAATGTCGATTGGTGTTCCAGCGGGCTTGATTGATCGCATCCTGCGTGTACCGGAGCAATCCTTGTTACAAGCCTATGATCAAGGCGGTTTCATTGAAGGGACGGAAACCCTCCCCTTCTTTTGGGCGGGCGCGTTGCTGCAAATTTCACACCAAAGTGGTGAAACGGTGGGTAAAACCCGATCGGTATTGGTGTTCCGCAGCGCGGGTCAGCGCATAGCCATTCATGTGGATGAGGTTTTGGGCAACCAAGAGGTCGTGGTGAAAAATATGGGGCCGCAGTTGTCCCAGCTTCCGGGGTTGGCGGGTGTTTCCGTATTGCCATCGGGTGCGGTGTCGCTTATCTACAATCCGGTTGCCTTGGCAGCGGTATATGGCAACTTGGCTCAGGAATTGAGCAAATTGGCGGTCAAGCAAAAAGGGATTGCCAGTACGCCATCGAAAACGGCGGCCAACAGCAAGACCGCAGCCGAAAGTCAGATTCCCCTTATTTTGGTGGTGGACGACTCGATTACGGTGCGCCGTGTTACCCAGCGTTTGCTCAAGCGCGAAGGCTATCGCGTGGCGTTGGCAACCGATGGTTTGAACGCACTCGAAAAATTGCAGGAAGAAAAACCCACACTGGTGTTGTCCGACATCGAAATGCCACGCATGGATGGTTTCGATTTAGCACGCAATATCCGCTCCGATCCGAATCTGCGGGATTTGCCGATCATCATGATTACCTCCCGTATTGCGACCAAGCACAAAGAGCACGCGCAAGATTTGGGAGTCGATCACTACCTTGGTAAACCGTACTCGGAAGACGAATTACTGCGTTTGATTCGCAGCTATTGCGCAGAAAAGGCGGCATCCTGATCTTCAACCTCGGTGACCCATGACCCTTCTTGACCCGTGCAATACTTTTTTAGCGATTGATTTCGGACTCAAACGCACCGGTATTGCAGTGGGAAACCGCCTATTGCGCACGGCTCAACCCGTGGGTTCGGTGAAAGCCGAAGGAAAAGCCCGATTTGGTGCGATTGAAGTCTATTTGAAGGAATGGCAACCCGATGCTTTGGTCATCGGTATTCCCTTTCATCCCGATGGTGCGGCACACGAAAATACCTTGTTAGCGCAAAAATTCGCCCGCCAACTGCGGGGTCGCTTTGGTCTGCCCGTGTTGGAAGTCGATGAACGCTACAGTACGACGGAAGCACTTTCCTATGGCGCAAAGGATGCCGATGCCGTATCCGCCTGCATTATTTTGGAACAATTTTTGAATTCTCTATGCTCTACAAGCGCAACCCCCAACTAAATCGGCACGGGGAGTTGGTGCATTTGCTCTCCACTGAAGGATTGCCCAAAGACACCATCACCCATATTCTGGATACCGCCGCCAACTTTATTTCTGCGAACGATAGGGATGTGAAAAAAGTCCCTCTGCTGCATGGCAAAAGTGTATTCAATCTCTTTTTTGAGAATTCGACCCGCACCCGCACGACCTTTGAAATTGCGGCAACGCGCCTCTCGGCCGACGTAATCAATTTGGATATTTCCCGCTCTAGCGCCTCGAAGGGGGAATCGCTGCTGGATACGATTGCCAATTTGAGCGCAATGGCGGCGGATATGTTTGTGGTGCGGCACAGTGAATCGGGCGCACCGTACTTAATCGCCCAACACGTTGCGCCCCATGTTCATGTGATCAACGCGGGCGATGGTCGCCATGCCCACCCCACGCAGGGGTTGCTGGATATGTTCACCATCCGGCACTACAAAAAAGATTTTACGAATCTCACGGTTGCCATTGTGGGCGACGTGCTGCATTCGCGCGTGGCACGTTCGGATATTCACGCGCTCACGACGCTGGGTTGTGCCGAAGTGCGCGTGGTAGGGCCGAAAACGCTGATTCCTTCGGATTTGTCCCACATGGGTGTGCGCGTCTGCCACACCTTGGAAGAAGGCATTAAAGGCTGCGATGTCATCATCATGCTGCGCTTGCAAAACGAGCGCATGAGCGGTGCGTTGCTGCCCTCGGTACAAGAATTTTTCAAAAGCTACGGGCTTACGCCGGAAAAACTGCAACTTGCCAAACCCGATGCCATCGTCATGCACCCGGGCCCGATTAACCGAGGCGTGGAGATTGATTCCGCCGTGGTGGATGGGTCGCAAAGCGTCATTTTGCCGCAGGTAACCTTTGGTATCGCCGTGCGCATGGCGGTAATGAGTATTGTGGCGGGCAACGATGCCGACTGCCGGAGAATGTCGAAATGAAAACGGGAATGAAGACACTCATTCAAGGCGGGCGCGTCATTGATCCTGCCACGGGTTTTAATGCGGTTGCCGATGTAGCCCTTGCCAAGCGTGCGGTGGTAGCTATCGGAAACATAGCATCCGACTTTGTGCCCGACCAAATTATCAACGCCAGTGGCTGCATCGTCATGCCCGGTTTGGTGGATTTGGCGGTGCGTCTGCGTGAACCCGGACACGAACACGCGGGGATGTTGGCATCCGAACTCGCCGCAGCGGTGGCAGGTGGTGTGACGCGCGTGGTGTGCCCCCCCGATACCGAGCCGGTGTTGGATGAAGCCGGTTTGGTTGAGATGCTGCGCTACCGTGCCGATCGCCTCCAACTCGCGGGGGTGTATCCGTTGGGCGCTTTAACCCGCAATTTGGAAGGCGAAGTGCTGACCGAGATGTTGCACCTCACGCAAGCGGGTTGTATCGGTTTTGGGCAGGCAGAAATTCCGCTAGCCGATACCCAAGTGATGCAGCGTGCCTTGCAATATGCCAGTACGTTTGATTACACCGTGTGGCTGCGTCCGCAAGAAAAATACCTCGGCAAAGGTGTGGCGGCGAGCGGGTCGTTGGCGATGCGCATGGGCTTGAGTGGCGTTCCGGTAGCCGCCGAAACCATCGCCCTGCATACGATTTTTGAATTGGTTCGCTCCACGCGGGCACGGGTACATTTGTGCCGCATCAGCAGTGCCGCCGGAGTCGCCTTGGTGCGCCAAGCCAAGCGCGAAGGGTTGCCGATTACGTGCGATGTCAGCATCAATTCGCTGCATTTAACCGATGTGGATATGGGTTACTTCGATAGCCGGATGCGATTGAATCCGCCTCTGCGCCAGCAACGCGACCGCGATGCCCTGCGTGAAGCCTTGGCAGACGGCACGATTGATGCCCTCGTGTCCGACCACACGCCCGTGGACGACGATGCCAAAGCCCTGCCCTTCGCCCAAAGCGAACCCGGCGCAACGGGCTTGGAATTGTTATTGAGCCTGACGTATAAATGGGCGTTGGATAGCAATATCCCCTTAACGCAGGCACTGGGCGCGATTACGCACCGTGCGGCGGATGTGGTGGGCGCGGCATGGGGAGGTAATTCGGCGGCAATGGTGGGGCGTTTGCAAGTCGGTGCTCCAGCGGATATTTGCGTGTTTGACCCTTCCGCCAACTGGGTGGTAGAACCCTCCGCATTGCGCAGCCAAGGTCACCACACACCTTTTGGCGGGTACGAATTGCCCGTGCGAGTGCGTGCTACCGTCGTTGGTGGACATATCGCGTACCGCGCTCCATGAAGCTGCTCGCCATCTGGCGCTTGTTGCGCGTAGGCTTGCACCTAATCACCGGATTGTGGCTGTGTTGGCGGGTGTTTCCGCATCTGCCAGAGCCGCAAAGACATCTTCGTATTCAAGTGTGGGCGGTGGATATGCTCCACGCTCTTGGGCTGACGCTGCAAGTCAAAGGGCAACCTGCGCTCCAAGGGCCGGTGCTGTTGGTGGCAAATCATATTTCGTGGGCGGATATTGCGATTTTGCACGCCTCGCGCCACTGCCGTTTTATCTCCAAGGAAGCGATTAGCCGTTGGCCCGTGATTGGCACGATGGCGGATGCGGCAGGTACGCTCTACATCACCCGCGAATCGCGGCGCGATGCCTTGCGCGTGGTGCATAAAATGGTTGAATGTTTGCGTGCAGGCGATGTGCTGGCGGTGTTCCCCGAAGGCACTACGGGCGATGGTCATGTATTACTGCCCTTCCACGCCAATTTGCTGCAAGCCGCGATTACCGCCAACGCGCCGATTCAACCTGTCGCGCTGCGCTTTGTCGATGGCACAACCAATACCACCAGCTTTTCTCCTTGCTACAAGGGTCAGGATACCTTGCTGCAATCGCTTTGGCGCACGTTGTGTACGAAGGATTTGGTCGCCGTAGTGGAATTCGGTACACCCGAATACGCCCAAGGACGTGATCGCCGAGCATGGGCGGAGGATTTGCATCAGCGCATCGCAGAGATGCAAGCCCAAGCGGTGTGATTAGCGCGATGTTGAGGTAGCGTAGTGTGGTGATGCCTAAAAAAAATCCCCATTGGGTGGTGACCAGCGCCGATGCGCCCATCAACCGCCGCACCACGCCCACCAGCCCGCCGCCCGCCGCGCCCGTGGCAAAAACCGTGAGCACGCGCATTCACCTCACCCAAACGCGCTACCGTTTAGGCACGCCGCTGGCGCAACAATGGGCGGCTATCGCTATCCCGCAACGCACTGTTATGGAACCGTTGGAAGGCGGTTTTATTCGCCGCATCGTGCGATCGATTCTGCGGGCTATCGGGATTCGACCAACCAGCGCACCATCGCACGCTGGGATAAACGATTGGATTAGCCCCGCCGATTGGCAAAAGTTGGATACGCTTTTAGAAAACCTCGCCGCCCAATCGCCGCCTGATACGTTGGAACAAGAACAATTGGTAGAAAAATTGGTCAATTTGAAAGCCAGTGTAATGCGGTGTGCTACGCTATTGATAGCTGGATATGCAGATGGGACGTGCTTTGTAGGCGAAAATCATTTCTATGTGGGCGAGGCAGTGCGCCGCTACATCCCCGACACAATTACCGCGTGCCTGCAAGTTCCAGCGAAAGACCGCGCCCGTTTGGTACTAGAAAACAATCAAACCGCAATGGATTTGCTGCACGCCCAACTAGCCCTCATCGCCCACGAATTGGGATTGCGCGAAACCGATTTAAGCCAAGCCACAGGTGAAGATTTGCTACGCCAACACCGCTTTCTAGCGGCTAAGACGCGGCGGTTTACCACGTAACCGGTTCAAAGGTTTCAGGATTGTGGATTTCTACGCTGTCGCCGGATTGCGCCAAGACGTACAGCCCCTTGCTATGGGCGTAATCGCGCACTTCGTCTGCAATCACCATACCCGCCACCGCGCCCAGCACAGTATGATTTTTGAGCTGCGGAAAGTAATGTTTGAAAGCGGCTAGGCGTTCGAGGTGTTCATCTACGCCGTCTTGGGTGAGTTTGGATTTGCATTCCACTGCAATCAAGGTTTCGGTATTAACGACCACCAAATCGACTTCAATCCCCAATTTCCCATCGTCCCGCAACCCTTTCATATTGGGCAACACTTGGTGAACGGGCAACCCGCGCTCTTGAAACAACCGCACCACCGCCGGACGCACCATTTCTTGCACAAACTCCCCCAGCCGATTCGCCTGCCCACCCAGTTGGCGCGACAATTCTTTCATCCGCTTATCAAAATCAATCCGGCTTTTCTCGGCAGCGGCGGCGCGTTCCGCTTCTAGAGCCTTGCTTTCTTTCAATCGCCTGTCGAAGTCCATCGAGCTATTTTGCAAAAATCGCCACATTTCTTCGAGGGTAAGAAGCGGCGCATTGAAATGAGGGGTTGATTCAATCGTGTTCATGGTTTTGGCAGTTTAGCAAAAAG
>JBDKGR010000016.1:0-25732 GCA_039798085.1 Pseudomonadota bacterium | reverse complement strand
CTTTGAACGGGCGGTGATTAACGCCGAGATGTTTACCCCCCAAACCGCCATCACGGTCGGATTTTTGGATGAGCTGGTGACCGCCGAGGAATTATTGCCCCGCGCCGAAGCAGTCGCCAAGCAACTGCAAACCATCAACATGCGTGCGCACGCCGCCACCAAACGCAAGGTGCGTAAAGATTTATTGGATACGCTGGATGCTGCTATTGCGCTGGATAAGTTGACTCCGCTAACAGCGTAACCACCGCATCCGCTGTGCGAGCCGCCGCCCCGCGATGCGCCTCGCCCAAACTGCGGGCAGCGTGGCGGGCTTTTTCCAGTTCAGTGGGCGATTGCGCGATGTGAACGGCATATTGCACCGCCGCTTGCATATTTTCTTGCACAAAACCCGCGCCCGCTGCAACCGCTAATTCGGCGGCTTGGGCGAAGTTAAAGGTGTGTAATCCCATCACAATCGGGCATTCGCAGGCAGTGGATTCGATTAAATTGTGTCCACCCAGCGGCGCAAAACTGCCGCCCAGCAGCGCGACATCCGCCATGCCGTAATACAACGCCATTTCGCCCATGCTATCGCCCAGCCAAATATCGCAAATATCGGCGGTTTCGGGTGCATCTTTATTATTAGTTGCCCACTGGCTGCGGCGTGATACGCTAAAACCTTTTTCTACACACAACGCAGCAATCGCATCAAAGCGCTGCGGGTGGCGCGGAACGAGCAGCCATTGCACGCCTTGAATTTCTTTGATCGCGTCCAAAAACAATGTTTCCTCGCCTTCGCGCGAATTGGTGAACGCAATCACCGGACGCTTTTGCATTTGCCGCCACGCCCGCCCTTGTTTCAACTGCGCAGCATCGGGCGTGACATCGAATTTGAAATTCCCCATCACCCCTCGCACGGGCGCACCGATTTCTTTTAAGCGATTCGCATCCGCCAGCGTTTGCGCCCACACCGCGTGCAACCCCGCATAAGCCGGACGCGCCAGCCATTGCATTCGCAGGGCTTGGCGCAACGATTTGTCGCTAAACCGCGCATTCACCAAACACAGCGGGATTTGTCGTTCAGCACAAAGCGCCGTTAAATTCGGCCACACTTCAGTTTCCATCAATAAGCCGATGCGGGGTTGAAAGGTATCCAAAAATCGGGTGACCGTGCCGATGCTATCCCACGGCTGCCAGACTTGAATATCGCCTTCTTGCAGCAAAGTGCGCCCCGCCTCACGCCCCGTTGCCGTGCCGTTGGTGAGCAATAAACGCATAGCGGGGAACTGTTTTCGCAATTCAGTAATCAACGGTGCAACGGCACGGGTTTCGCCTAGCGATACGGAATGAATCCAAATATAGGAAATATCACTGTAACGCCCGCCTGTATTGTATGGAGTGCTATAAAAACCGAAGCGTTCGGGGATTTTTTCGCCATAAAGCGGTTCGGCTTGGGCGCGGCGGCGCAGTTTGATTCGAACCAGCGGCTGCATCACCCATGTGAGGAGGGAGTAGAGAAAACGCATTCCGATTCAACACTCATCACCAGTCAATGGCGGTGTTTTGCGTACTTTGTTCAAAACAGCTAAACCTTTTTTAATACTGCTTTTTTGGGCACGCTCTTGGAAAAAGGCTTCGGTGTTCAATGCCGATATTTTTTCTGCCACCGCCATCACAATAAATTGATTGAGCGAGGCATCATCCTGTGCCGCCAATTGCTTGGCATATTGGTGTAAAGAATCGGGCAAGCGTAATGCGACTTGGCTCATGGCAATTTCTCCAAAAAACGTAAAAAAGAACCCGGGGCGATCAGCGCAACACGCCAATGGCTGGCTGCGGGCGTGAAATCACGGACATTAAGCGTCACAAGATGGCTTGCTTGCCCATTGATAGCCGCTTCCAGCACCATTTCGTCCTTGGGGTCACGCAATTGGGGTCGCCACAAATAATGCGATTGCACGGGGGTTACGACACCTGCCAATGCGTTGCCCCCGCCTGACTGGACAAGCCCGCCACGAGGATATTGGTATCCAGCAATGCCCTAGGTTTCATAAACGGCATTATGCAGGTTTCACCCGCCCCCACGCCTGCCAAACCGCATCGACACTCGGCTGCGGCTGGGCGAAAACGCTGATTTGGTGCGGCACACGCGGGCCGGTGCGCCAAGCGGTATCGAAGTTATAAATCTGCACATGGGGCAAATTCAGCGCGACGGCGATATGGCTCAAGCCACTATCCACGCCAATCACGCCTACGCATTGCGCCATTGCGTCCACCAGCACATCCAAACCCATTGCCGGCCAGACGCGGGTGTTTTCGAGCTGGTGGGCGATAGCTTCGCTGGTGGCTTTTTCTGCCGCGTTTCCGTGTGCGATGACGATAGAAAACCCAGCTTGATTCAGCCGCCGACCCAATTCCACCCAGTGCGCAACTGACCATTCTTTATCGGCACGCGATGTACCATGAATCAACGCTACCGTAGGGCGAGACAGTGCGTGTTCTGCGACATAGCGTATCGCCAATCCATAATCATCAGCTTCCTGCACGGTATAGCCCAACGCTGCTGCGCATACCAGCCGCGAACGCTGCACCGCGTGAACATATGGCTCTAGCGGAATCACCACATCCGCGACCCAGCGCGTGGGCGCTTCGTAGCCCGAGCCGTTGGTGCGATTCGCCATCGCAAAGCGTTTACCCGTCGCGGTGAGGGGCGCAAGTCGGGCAATGAGTGCCGATTTGGTCAGCCCTTGCAAATCCATCACGGCATCAAAGGCTTGGGATTGCAGTTCGTGCTTAAACGCCGCCCATTCGGTGCGGGTTTGGCGGCTGAACGGGGATTTACGCCAACGCCGCAAATCGCACGGAATCACGCGGCTAATCCCTTCGCAGCGGCTCACCAGCGGCGCAAAGGCGCGTTCTACCACCCAATGCAATTCGGCATGAGGCAGGGTGCGGCGAATATCTTGTACCGCCGGAAATGTGTGAACCACATCGCCCAGCGAAGAAAGTTTTACGATGAGGATTTTCAATGCGCTGCCTGTGCCAATTCCACATCCGGTTTCACGCTGCGCAGCAAATCCAGCATTGCGTGTTGGATGCGTTCTAGCGCTTCGGGGGTGTGACCTTCAAAGCGCAGCACCAAAACAGGCGTGGTGTTGGAGGCGCGAATCAAGCCAAAGCCGTCATCCCAATCCACGCGCACGCCGTCAATCGTGTTGATGCGGGCGGGGGCGGGAAAATAGCCGCTTTCCGCTTTGGTGATAAGTTGCGCGACCAGCGCGTGCGGCTCGCCTTCGGCGCAATGCACGTTCAATTCGGGCGTGGAAAAGCTGGTGGGCAGCGCGTTCAGCACCGCGTTGGCATCGGGCGAACGGCTCACGATTTCGAGCAAACGGCAACCCGCATACGTGCCATCGTCAAAGCCGAACCAGCGTTCTTTGAAGAAAATATGCCCGCTCATTTCGCCGCCTAGGGGTGAATCAATCTCGCGCATTTTGGCTTTGATGAGCGAATGTCCGGTTTTGAACATCACCGCCACGCCACCCGCCGCTTCAATCGCCGGAGCCATGCGCTGCGTGCATTTCACGTCATAAACGATTGCGCCGCCGGGGACGCGGGACAGCACATCGCGGGCAAAAAGCATCATTTGGCGGTCGGGGAAGATGTTATTGCCCTCTTTGGTGACGATGCCCAAGCGGTCGCCATCGCCATCAAACGCCAAGCCCAATTCGGCATCACTGGATTGCAGCGCGGCAATCAAATCGCGCAGATTTTCCGGCTTGCTGGGATCGGGGTGGTGATTCGGGAAATTGCCATCGACTTCGCTAAACAGCTCAATCACCTCGCAGCCAATCGCCCGCAAAATGTCGGGAGCCGACGCGCCCGCAATGCCGTTGCCTGAATCCACCACGATTTTTAGGGGGCGTGCCAATTTAATGTCGCTCACAATTCGAGAGCGGTAAGCACTTAATACATCAGCGTTCTGGCGGGTTCCGATGTTTTTTTCTTCTTTTAACGCCCACGTTTCGGTTTCCATGATGCGGCGCAGTTCTTGAATCTCTTCGCCGTAAATCGCTTTGCCCGCCAGCACCATTTTGAAGCCGTTGTAGTCTTTGGGGTTGTGGCTTCCGGTGACTTGAATCCCACTTTGGCACAGCGTACTCGCCGCAAAGTAGAGCATGGGCGTGGTCGCCAAACCGATGTCGATAACCGCAACGCCCACATCTTGCAAGCCGAGCATCAGCGCGTTCGACAACGCCGCGCCGCTCAAACGCCCATCGCGCCCGACGGCTACCGTGGTTTGCCCTTGGCGCAGCGCAACTGTGCCAAAAGCCCGCCCGATGCCGCGTGCCACGTTTTCATCGACGGTCGAAGGAACAACGCCGCGAATATCGTAGGCTTTGAAAATGCTGGGGGAAAGTTTCATGAAAGGGTCTCCAAATTAAAAAGAGGATGCTATGTGGGCTTTCCACAAATGGAATTCTGAAGGTCGTAGGGCATAACGCGCCAACACACCCTCGTGCAAATGATGCAATTCTTCCACAACCACGGCATGCACGGTATCGCGGATAAAACTACGGTGTGATAGGCGCAAGGGGTCTGGCTCGGCCAATTCTTGTCGGATGATGAGATATTCGCGGGTTGAACGTTCATACGCCCACACAAAAACATCACGCAACAATTCAACCCGTGTCAGCTCATACACCCCCAACATGGCGCGGCTATAGGCCGATTCGGGTACGTCCAAAAAAGTTAAGGAACACAGGTTCGCGCGAAATAAAGGGAGATTGGCCAAGAGCCGAGATGTGCGCTTATTAATGTCTGCAAACGGTTGTAAATACGGTAAATGCACCAGTATGAAGAAACATTGCTCAAAGGGATCGGTAATTTGATTGACGGTATCCAGCAGCAAAGTGAGTTGGTCATTCAGTTCTTGTGGCACGGCAAGCGGGCGGAATACGCTTTTGCCAATTTCGACCGCATATTGACGAATACGCCCCTCATCGGCACGGTGTGGCAACAAATTTTCGGACAAAATAGCGTGCAGATTCATCAACATATAGCGGTCAAATTGGGCTGTTTCCACATTGTCCACCAGCAATTCAATGGCCGATTTGTGGTTCAGAATCATCTGCGTTTCCATCGCCGCTTTGAATTGACTGGATGCCCATGAAAGGTCAATCAAAAGTCGATTAAAAATAGCGCGGCTATAGGTTCCCGCTGGGGTATGGGCGTGAGAGGTACGACCTATTTTGTGCAGATGGTGGCGAAGTTTGATACGGCATGGCGCGATTATGGCGCGATTCTTGGCGCAAAAACATCGAATCGCGCCATGATTGTGCAGCGATTGCGCCATTTCATCACACCGTTTCCACCTCAAACCCTACGATGTTACGATTATTCTTGCTAAATTCCACGCCAATTAAATGAATCGGTTCATTGCGGGCTTGGTATTTATCGGCATAATTTCTATCTTTTATTTGCTGCAAGGTCTTACCATTGATACCGGATTTGGTTTTATTGACTTTGAATTCAAAAATATACACATTGCCATTGAATAAAACCGTCATATCAATGCACCCGTAATTGGTAACATCTTCGGTAGTGGCTCCTTCTAAACTGATGCTACTTTGCAATGCTTTGGAAGTATCGCTTAACTTATTGATTTTCAAGAAGTTTGCACACTTAATGAAGTTACCATCAGTTCATCAAGAACCACTACCAAAGGGTTAAGCCCTAAAGAAAACCGCGAAATTCCGCCGCTGCGTTATGACATGGTGTACCAATTGAAAAAGGATTTTCCGCATTGGTACGGAATCGCTCGCCATATGCTGGGATTGCGCCACGGTATGCCCGGTGCGCGTAAATGGCGGCAAATTTGGAGCGACCATCGGAATAAAACCCTAAAACCCTAAACCCGCGTGAAGTAATGCAATTAGCGGGGGAGTGGGAAAATTAAAGCGCTGCTGCTGGATGAAATACCCGAATACGTGGAGTAATTTTTTCTTTGCATTCACGGGTAATAATCCGCATATCATATTCAGTTTGGAGATTGAGCCAAAAACGCGGTTCCATATTAAAAAATAAACCCAATCGTAAAGCGGTATCTGCGGTAATAGGGCGTATGCCATTTACGATGTCGCTAATACGACTAGGTGGCACATCCATATCGCTAGAAATTTGCCGTGCGGTAATACCCAATGGTTTCATAAAATCTTCTAGCAAAATTTCGCCAGGGTGGATTTCGTCTAGTAATTCTTGTGCCATATTGCAGCCTTTTTAAATTGCAAGAGCTTGCGGCGTGCCACGCGCTCTATGTTTTTGAAGCGGGGAATCGGCTGGTTGTTGAATAAAGCCTCGGTATATGAGCAGGTGAAGGAGCGAATCATGGTGCTATTTTAATCTGAAATTGAGATTCTGTTTTGCAGAAAAATAAGCGCTACGCGTCAAAATCACTGTCCGCCACGCACCAACCGCACACCGAAGTTGCCGTAGCGGTAGCCGCTGCCGCTGGAGTAGCCATAGAGGAAATTAACGACCCACGCGAGGCTTGCAGCGTAGGCATGGGGCGAACCCGACCAAACGAGGGAAGGGTTATTAGGAAAAGCCTCTTCATCAATATAAGGTTTTTTCTTTAATAATAAAGTTTTCAATTCGTCGATAGTCGGTAATCGCCATTCGTTGTAATCTGCAAACGCATCATTTCCTTTGAATTTTTTAATAGCCTCATTATAAGTATATTTACCCAGCTCACATTCCTGTTTCCACATTAACTTACTTTTTGGATCATAAACTGTACCATCGTTGTTAATTTGTAGCCCATGTCTTGTAGTGATAAAACTTGGTTCAATTATTTTTTCGTATAATTTATTTACTTCTTTAGATTTTTCTAAATTTTGCAAAAAATCAACGCCCACCATTTTCCCTATTTCAACCAGTTTATCCAAAAATTGTGTTTGGATATTTTGAAATTGGGTTAGGTGATTTTTAAGGGTTTCTAATTTTTCTTTTGCATCTTTTTGCAATGCAGTGGCATCCGCTTGTACCGATTTATTATCATTCACCACCATAATGCTATTGAAGCGTTTCAAACTTTCGGTGGCTTGCTGTAGTTTATTTTGCAAAAATTCGGCACAGCGATTCAATTCGGTGCTGAAATTGGTTGCAAAGCGCAATTCACAAGGATATTCATTCCATTGGTTTAATTGTTGCTTTAACATATCCAATGGATAAGCACGAGGCTTGCGTGAGGATACGGGAATAATCCCAGAGAACGCGATACTGATTCGTTGTAGGAAGCGGCGGCAGCCGCGAATTATTTGAGAATTTTTGAGAAGAAGAGATTCACGGCTGCCGCCGCTTCCCACAAACAATACAAAGAAATTGCCATTCACCAAAAAGAAACCCCGCTGGGGCGGGGTTTTGTGTGGTTAAAAATTAAGGAACGATTATTTCGACCACCCGATCAATTTTCGTTCAACTTCAGCACGAATATCATAATCTGAAGTTTCGCTAGAATAGACATTATTGAAAACTAAAAACTATTTCCATAGATAGGATGATGAACATCGACAGTTAGTAGGATGCTATCCTAGAATAAGTTCTAAAGTTATGAAGTGAACAAGATAGCTCCATAACCAAGTCATCATATTTCTCTCTTGTATTTCGTAGAACATCTTTTAAGATTCTACATCTTTTAACACCAGATATAACATGCTCAACAATTACACGAATACTAGATATGGCAGCATTTTCAGCCTTTTCTTGCTCCGATAGCTCTTGATGCTTTTTCTTCTTTTTGGGCTGCATGGTTTTTACATTTTCCAAATGAAAACCCTGAAAGCCACAATCTTGATAAATTACACAACCTTCTTTTAATTGTATATCTGATTCATCCGCAATTCTTTTATCATGCTTTTTTCCTTCATACGTTGCACTCAAGTATTAGACATTATTGGAAACCTCCAAACCCTCACCCCCGCCCTCTCCCACGGGGAGAGGGGGTAAGACAAGCTAGAGCTGAGAATGCCTTCGTTCCCTCTCTCTGTGGGAGAGGGTTAGGGTGAGGGTGCTAAGGTTTTCAATAATTTCTCATGATTAACTGCGCTGTCGATATAACCAGTCGCGTCCTCGAAGCTAAAAGAATTGGGTGGTTTAGCTGCGCCCAATCCAAAACCTAGTGTTAGTTTGTTTGAAAACTCATAAAAAGCAGAATAAAACATAACTGCGTAGGGTGCCCACTGAGGATCCGAATTAGTTCCTGTCATCCGTAACTGACTTAACGGTTGTGATTTTAAATTAACAACCTGTGATGGTTGAACTTCGGATACGCGTGTTTCGATCTTCCAGTCAATCTCAAAACCTCTTAATAAACCAGAAATATTTTGGTTCTGCGTATAAAGATAAAGACTCTTGCTGGGGTGAGTAACATATTTGATAATCAAATGACAAGGTTTTCGTTCAGAGTCACTACTATTTGCCGTACATTTCTTTAGTGTTATAACATCGCCATTGAGAATTTTCCCAACTGACTCCGTTAGACGATCAAGAATTATATTCTCTCTACGAGCAATATTTGATGCAGAAAATGCGTCTCCAAGAGGCAGAATTGCGGAGTGAGTAAGTGATTGTCGTTCGATCTCACGTAATTTTGGCGTTTTCGTTAGATGAGACACATATACCAACAACTCAAACTCTTTATCTTCTTGATTTTGTGGCTGTTTAATGTTATGCGACTCAAAACCAACGTAAATATCTGGACTATTCCGATTCTTAAGAGAGTCCAGTAAGGCAACAAAAACATGGAATAATGCCCGACTCTCTCCAGACTTATCACTTTCCATTTGTTTAAGACGAGATACAGCTTTGACATAGTAATCGTCAATTTCCTGCTGAGCTTCCGTGCGATGCAAATTATTTCTTTTGTCGGCTAGATATTCTCTCACCCCATAAATCAAATTTTTTGTTGACAGCGTATCTTTTGCAATAGAGAACAATCTGTTGTCACGAAATTGCAAAATTTCATTCGCTCTAAATTTATCTGGAAATGCTTCGAGATATTTATCGGTAAGCTCTACACCACTTTGAGAGCCGTTAATTGCCCCGATATACAGCTCATGCTCTTTTTCCAGTAAAGATAAATACGGAACGAGGAAATAGCCAATAATCAATCCGATTACGATAGTTAAAGCTGATAGACGGGTACGATGATCATTAGTCGAACTCACCTCTGAGAAACTACCAGCCCGAATTAGTCCAAGCGAAAGTTTTTCTTGAAGATATCTAATAATCATCTCCGCCTGTTCTTTATTAGAAATTGATCTTTTAACCTCAACTTGTCCAGCCTTAAGAACAATTATGCTGCCGTTATAATTTCCATCCTTTAACTTATGGTAACCATCAACCTCCATCACTCCCTCAAGGGCAAGTATACCTACTGAGTGAGGATTAACATTCCACCAGTAACATTCATCAATTCCTTCAAAATCTCCAACATAATTTTTCGATTTCTTCCTAACCCACATAGAATGTACTGAAAGCACCAGCACTAATAGCCCTGTTGTACCCACTATAATTACCCACCATTGAACATTCGGTGCGAGCATCACGTCGTTGATATAGAAAGCAACTGTTGTAAATACTATTCCTATACACAAACCAAACCAAGAAGAAATTCCATTTCCCATAAAAAGCAGCCCCATTGGAACAA
Organism: Pseudomonadota bacterium; assembly: GCA_039798085.1. Lineage (GTDB taxonomy): Bacteria > Pseudomonadota > Gammaproteobacteria > Burkholderiales > Burkholderiaceae_C > Allorhodoferax. The sequence continues at coordinate 16,044 of JBDKGR010000016.1, read as the reverse complement.
TGCCTGTTTGGTTAATGTGCTGTAGATATGACTTGCATTCAGGACTCAATTTGTCCGTGCTAACAGAGTATTCACGCATCATTTTTACCTTTAGATTTTTGGTGGTGGTTCTCTATGAACTGATGATAACTTCGGTCAGTGTACAAACTTCTTGTAAATCAATAAGTTAAGCCATGATCCCAAAGTATTGCAAGGTAACATCAGTTTAGAAAGAGCCACTACCAAAAATCCAGTTACCTCAACGCCTGTGCCAATTGTCATTGATGTTTTTTGCTTGTACAAAGTACCGAGTGTTGGATAGTCCCATTCAAAAGATACCACATCAGCCGCAAAACTAACACTACTCCATAGTAGTAAAGGCGCTATGAACGCAGCACGGGTAATAGTTGCAAATTTAGTTTGCATTCTTTAATCTCCAAAAACAAAAAAGCCGCCCAACGCTTCAAAGCGCGGGGCGGCTGGGTGGTGAAAAAGGGGAAATTAGCTCAATAGCGGCTTGGCGGCTTGGCTAATAAAAGGTTATTCATAGAAATAATTCTCGCACAATTTTTAAGGAATTTGCAGAATTTTTTAACAATCTACTTCCTACGCACTTCCTACAATGGGGATTTCTATCAATCTTGGTAGACAAAACAATAACGGTATAACAGCATGAAAATCACATTTTGGGCGTTGGGCTGGCGCAGCCTGTGGCGCGATATGCGGGCGGGCGATTTGCGCTTGCTCATCGTGGCGGTAACGCTGGCAGTCGCGGCTTTGACGGCAGTCGGGTTCTTTGCCGATAGGCTCCAAGGTGGATTGCAGCGCGATGCACGCCAGCTTCTGGGCGGCGATGCGGTCATTGTGAGCGATGCGCCCACGCCCGAATCGTTCATCGCCCAAGCCAAAGCAGGGGGATTGCAAACTGCATCAACGTTCACCTTTCCGACGATGGCGCGCGCAGAAGACGCAAAAGGCGGTGCTATTAAACTGGTAGCGCTCAAAGCAGTAGAGACGGGCTATCCACTGCGAGGGAGCTTGCAAATTAACGATGTTCCAACGCGCAAAATTCCCCATTCGGGCGAGGCGTGGGTCGATTCCACCGTGTTGGAAGCGCTCAATTTGCGCGTGGGCGATGCGGTGTTGTTGGGCAATTCGCGCTTGGTTATTTCGGCGTTGCTCACGCAAGAGCCGGATCGCGGCGCGGGTTTAAGCAGCTTTACGCCGCGCGTGATGCTGAACGAAAAAGACATTGCGGCAACCGGTTTGATTCAACCCGCCAGCCGTTTGCAATATCGCTTTGCCGTAGCGGGCGAAGATGCGGCGGTTAAGCGTTTTGTGGAAAGCATTGAAGCCGCGCAAAAAATCGACAACGTGCGCGGGCTGCGGGTCGAATCGTTGGATACGGGTCGCCCTGAAATGAGCCAAACGCTGGGGCGAGCGGAGAAATTCTTGAACCTCGTGGCATTGTTGGCAGCGTTGTTAAGCGCGGTGGCGGTGGCATTGGCGGCACGCGCGTTTGCGGCGCAGCATCTGGACGATTGCGCTATGTTGCGCGTTCTTGGTTTGCCGCAGCGCACGATTGCAGCGGCATATACGTGGGAATTTGGGCTGGTCGGAATGCTCGCCAGCAGCATGGGCACGGTATTGGGTTACGCCGTACACCATCTGTTTATTTGGCTGCTTGCGGGGCTGGTGGAGGTCGATTTGCCCGCGCCCACGCTCTCGCCCGTGCTATTGGGGTGGGCGATGGGGCTCACGCTTTTATTCACCTTTGGCTTACCGCCCGTGCTGCAACTGGCGCAAGTGCCGCCGCTGCGGGTGATTCGGCGCGATGTGGGACGATTGAAAAACACATCGCTGGGGGTTTTGGGTGTGGGATTATTCGGGTTCGCCGCGCTGCTGTTGTTGATTAGCCGCGATTGGAAATTAGGGCTTATCACCGTAGGCGGCGTTGCTGCTGCGGTGGCGATTTTTGCGCTGGTAGCGTGGGGGGCGGTGGTGTTGCTGCGCCGCGTGGTGAACGAAAACAATAGCCATCATTTTCCGCGTTGGATGGTGTTGGCAAGTCGGCAAATCTGCGCCCGTCCGGCTTATGCGGTGGTGCAGATTAGTGCGTTGGCAATCGGGCTGCTCGCGCTGGTGCTGCTGGTGTTGCTGCGTACCGATTTGGTCAGCAGTTGGCGCAATGCTACGCCACCAGATGCACCCAACCGCTTTGTGCTGAACATACAACCCGATCAAGCCGAGGCGTTTCAGCATACATTGAAAGCAGCGGGTGTTGCCAAATTCGATTGGTATCCGATGGTGCGCGGACGCTTGGTTGCTATCAACGGCCGGGCGACTACACCGCAAAATTACGTGGATGAGCAAGCCAAGCGTTTGGTTGATCGGGAATTCAATTTATCGTTCGATGCCACTTTGCCGCCGCACAACACGGTATCCGCCGGAAAGTGGAAATCGAATGAAAAAAATGGCAAAGGTGAAAAAAACGAAATTAGCATCGAAGAAGGACTCGCCAAAACCCTGCAATTAAAACTGGGTGATACGCTGCGCTTTGAAATAGGCGGTATGTCGCATGAAAGCACAATCACGTCGCTGCGCAAATTAGATTGGGGTTCGATGCACGTTAATTTCTTCGCCATGTACCCGCAAAGCGCAATGCCCGATATACCGTTTACGATTATCAGCGCCTTCCGTGCGCCCCACGATAAAGGTCAAAAAGGCTTTGATAGGTTTGATAGTGCGTTGGTGCGCCAGTTCCCGAATATCACCAATGTGGATACCAGCGCCACGATTGCCCAAGTGCAGCGCGTGTTGGAGCAGGTGATTCGCGCGGTGGAATTTTTGTTCGGCTTCACGCTTGCAGCGGGCGTGGTGGTTTTGTTTGCTGCCGTCACCGCCACGCGTGAGGAGCGTGCTCGTGAATACGCTATTCTCCGCGCGATAGGGGCAAGCAGCCAGTTATTGCAGCAAGTCCAACGCGCCGAACTGGTCGGCGTGGGATTGCTGGCGGGCTTGTTAGCATCGCTTGCTGCAATGGGAGTCGGCTGGGGATTGGCGCATTACGTCTTTGTCTTTGAATGGACTCCCGCGCTATGGGTTCCGCTGGGCGGCGCATTAGCAGGAGCGCTTTTGGCGTTGTCGGCAGGCTGGTGGGGGCTACGCGAAGTGCTGAATCGCCCTGTGGTGGAGACGTTGCGGCGGGCGGCTTCATAGCTCTACAATTCGCCGCTTATGTGTGTACAAGGAGGATTAGTTATGCCCACTTGGATAGCGCCGCTACAGTTGCAATCGCCACCATTTATCAAAGAGAGCGGTACACCTGCCGCATCGCGTTTTTATGATGTGATCTTGCAACTACGTGCAACTTTTCCACCAGAGGACGATGAAGGTTTACCCTCATGCCGTCCATCTGTATGGAACAAAATTTGTATTTCCCCTCACCACCCCGCCCCTCTCCTAGTAGAAGAGGGAGCAGTAATACCAGCATCTTGATTTATTGCACACCTTCTCCTGCTGGGAAAGGGCTGGGGTGAGGGTTTATGTTTTAACCTCTTTTGAATTTTCATAAATTCCTATCAATAATTCCTATTAAGTATGGACATCACCCTATTACTCAAAGCCCTCATCATGGGTGTGGTGGAGGGCTTTACGGAGTTTCTCCCTATCTCCAGTACCGGACATCTGATTTTGGCGGGTGCGCTGCTCGGGTTGGATGACGATAAAGCCAAAGTATTCGATATTGCCATTCAAACCGGAGCGATTTTTGCCGTGGTGTTGGTGTATTGGGAAAAAATCCGTTCCACGCTCGTAGCCCTACCTTCGCAAAAGCAAGCGCAGACGCTGGTTCTCAATGTGTGGATTGCCTTCTTGCCCGCTGTGGTGCTGGGCTTATTGTTTGGCAAATTGATTAAAGCGCATTTGTTCACCCCGACCGTGGTGGCGAGTACCTTCATCATCGGCGGATTCATTATTCTTTGGGCAGAAAAGCGCCAAGCGCAAGGAGGTAATGCCGTGCGTGTCGGGGATGCCGATGCCATGACGTGGCAGGATGCGCTCAAAGTGGGGCTGGTGCAATGCTTTGCCATGATTCCGGGAACCAGCCGCAGCGGAGCGACCATCATCGGCGGAATGTTATTGGGCTTATCGCGCAAAGCAGCTACCGATTTTTCGTTTTACCTCGCCATTCCCACGCTGATTGGGGCGGGGGTTTATAGCTTGTACAAAGAACGGGCTTTGTTAAGTATGGCGGATTTGCCTTTGTTTGGCGTGGGCTTGGTTGCTTCGTTTGTGAGTGCGTGGCTATGTGTGCGCTGGTTGCTGCGGTTTATCGCAACCCACAGTTTTGTGGGATTTGCGTATTATCGAATTGCGTTCGGCATCGTCGTGTTGGTGACGGCTTCAGGGGGCTGGGTGCGCTGGTCGGCATAGCGCAGACGCGGCAAATAGCGTGACAGCTCGGTCAGCGCCATCTCATAAACCCCGCGTTTGAATTCGACGACCGAATCCAATGGAATCCAATAATCGTTCCAACGCCACGCATCAAACTCGGGGTGGCTGGTGGCACGCAGATTGACATCCCAATCGTTTGCAAGGAGCCTTAAAAGAAACCATATTTGTTTTTGTCCCCTGTAGTGTCCTCGCGCATCGCGGCGAATGTAGCGATCCGGCACCTCGTAGCGCAACCAGTCTCTGGTACGGGCAATAATGCTGACGTGCTGCGGTCGCAGCCCCACTTCCTCGTATAACTCGCGTAGCATGGCCTGCTCAGGGGACTCCCCTCGATCAATGCCACCCTGCGGAAACTGCCACGAATGCGTGCGTATGCGCTTGCCCCAAAATACCTGATTCTTATGGTTGAGCAGGATGATGCCGACATTCGGCCTAAAGCCGTCTCGGTCAAGCATAATCAAACCCCAATTCTTAAATTGCGCCCATTATCCACAGTATCCACCGTGTCCATCGTATTCACCGTTGTTAATCTATGAAAGCCTCTCAATTCCTTATTTCCACACTCAAAGAAGCACCCACGGATGCCGAAGTCGCCAGCCACAAGCTGATGACCCGCGCGGGGATGATTAAAAAACTTGGCGCTGGAATCTATACCTATATGCCAATGGGACTGCGTGTGATTCGCAAAGTGGAAGCCATTGTGCGCGAGGAGATGAATCGCGCCGGAGCCATCGAACTCACCATGCCCGTGATTCAACCCGCCGAACTCTGGCAAGAAACCGGACGTTTCGACAAAATGGGCGCAGAACTGCTGCGCATCCAAGATCGCCACGCCCGCGACTACGTGGTGCAACCCACCAGCGAAGAAGTGGTGACCGATATTGCCCGCCAAGAAATCAAAAGCTACAAACAGTTACCCAAAAATTTCTACCAAATCCAAACCAAATTCCGCGACGAACGCCGTCCCCGTTTTGGGTTGATGCGCGGGCGCGAATTCACCATGAAAGATGCCTACAGCTTTGACCGTGACCCCGATAGCGCCAAAGCCAGTTACCAAATCATGGCGGGTGCGTACCGTAAAATTTTTGATCGATTCGGTTTGCGTTACCGTGCCGTGGCCGCCGACAGTGGCGCGATTGGTGGCGATTTGAGCGAAGAGTTTCAAGTGATTGCCTCCACCGGCGAGGACGCGATTATTTATTGCACCGCACCCGATAGCGATTACGCTGCAAATATCGAAAAAGCCGAAGCCAAAGCACCCGAAATGCCTGCAACGCGCTCTATGCCTGCACAAGCAGCTATGGAAAAAGTAGCAACCATCGGCAAAAGCACCTGCCAAGACGTTGCCAAATTGCTGGGTGTGGATTTGAAAACTACGGTGAAATCGCTGGTGCTTGCTACGGATGTGGAGGAAACGACTACGGTGTATTTATTGCTTTTGCGCGGCGACCACGAGATGAATGAAGTCAAAGTCGGAAAATTATCCGGCTTGGCAGAATTCCGTTTTGCGACGACCGCAGAAATCGACGAACACTTCGGTTGCGAACCCGGTTACTTGGGGCCCGTCGGCTTGAAAAAACCCTTAAAAATCATTGCCGACCGCGATGTAGCCGTCATGTCCGATTGGATTTGCGGCGCGAATGAAAAAGATTTTCACCTTCGCGGCGTGAATTGGGGGCGCGATGTAGCCGAGCCAGATATGGTGGCGGATTTGCGCAATGTCGTGGAAGGCGATTTATCGCCCGATGGAAAAGGCGTGCTGGCGATTGAGCGCGGGATTGAAGTCGGACACGTCTTCTACCTCGGAACCAAGTACAGCCGTGCGATGAATGCGACGTTTTTGGATGTCAACGGTAAACCGCAGTTCATGGAAATGGGCTGCTACGGCATCGGCATCACGCGCTTGCCCGCTGCGGCGATTGAACAAAATCACGACGAAAAGGGAATCATTTGGCCGGATGCCATCGCACCCTTCACGGTGGTGCTGTGCCCGATTAGCCCCGACCGCTTCCCCGATGTGAAAGCCGCTGCCGAATCGTTGTACGTGGATTTGCTCGCATCAGGCGTGGATGTGATTTTGGATGATCGCAATGAGCGACCCGGAGCGATGTTTGCCGATTGGGAATTGATTGGCGTGCCGCACCGCGTCACCCTTGGCGACCGCGCGTTGACAGAAGGCTTAGTCGAATACCAACACCGCCGCGATGCGGTTGCCACCAAAATCCCCGTGGGTGAAATTGCCGCCCACTTGCACAGCCGTTTCATGGCATGATGAACCGAAGAGCCGCATTCATCGGCTTTTTGGGTTGGGGTACGCTGTCTTTCTCGCCGTCCACATGGGCGGGAAAGCAAGCGGAAGAGCCGTTAATCGATTCCGTTCGCAGTGCCTTGAGTCGTGCGGTGGGCAACACTGCGCCGCCGATTCCTGAATTTTCCGATATGGAATCGCGCCTGAAATACCTGCGTTGGTTAGGCGCAATGGGCGATCGATTGAAAAAACGAAAACCCGACGAAAACACCCGCCACGAATTTTTGCAAACCGTCTGGTACGAAAGCAAACGCGCAGGCTTGGATGTCGCGTTGGTGTTGGGATTGATTCAGGTAGAAAGCGGGTTTCGCAAACACGCGATGTCAATCGTAGGGGCGCGGGGCTATATGCAGGTGATGCCGTTTTGGACGCGCGTCATTGGCGATGGGGATGCGAGTAAATTGTTTCACATGCAAACCAACCTGCGCTTTGGTTGCTTGATTTTGCGCCACTATCTGGACAGGGAGAAGGGCGATCTCTATATGGCGTTAGGGCGTTACAACGGCTCACGCGGGAAGCCAGAATACCCCAACGCGGTGTTTGCTTGCCAAAAGCTGTGGGAGATGTAGGTTATAAATTTAGGTTATCAGAAATAATATCTGGAAATTGTGCAATTGGCTTAAAGTGCTTCAATAGCTCCATAGTTTCTTTACCACCAAAGTCTAAAATTTGCTGGAGGCGAGCATCATTTTCATCTGGATTGGACGCAAGGAGTAGTGCTTTAAGGTATGAAACATGAAGATTTCTTGCTTCTAGTAAAACTTCATTCCATGTTTTAACAGTAATTCTATTATCGTGTTCTCTAAACCCCCCTTTATCATGACCAACTAAAACACCTTTAACGGTTATGGTTTTACTTGTATATATTCGTTCAATAATTTGAAGATATTTGCCTAATTGGTCGTATTCTTCTGGTTGTAAAGTTTTTCCATGCTCTGGTCCTTTTAATTCAAACACAATAAATTCTTTCTCTGCACCAGCATCACTCAAAAAAACAAAATCAGGCTTCAATTTTATATTAGCATCAGACATCGACCACTCACCCATACTCTCATCGGGTTTGTGTTTTTTCGAGACCAATGTTTTTATTTCTTGGTTGGCAATCAATTTTTCCCACTGTGGTCCTAATAGCCATGGAAATGTTTCGATCAATCGTTGAAGATGGGTTTCTGTTTTATCTTCCTCAATCATCTTACGCATTACCGTAATTGCTGCAACACGTTGTGCCATAGTTACGGCAAGTCCCAGTGCTTCAGGAACCATGCTTTTGCGTAAGTTCTCAATAAGCTCTGCAAATACACCAGAATTAGAATCAATGGAAGAAAACACTTTTTCCCACAAATTCTTTGTCAAAAGACGCGTTGGTGCATGTGTCCAAGCCTCTTTAAAGCTCTTTGTTGTTCGATTTTTTGCTTCTTCATCATTTGCAAGACTTGGCAAAACTTCATTCAACAAATCTGCTAAAGCCTCTTCTTCAGAGCCTGTTAAGTTTAGTTGTGGGCTTACTTTACGAATTCTCTCAATGATTACTTTTTTAGGTTGTTGTGATTTCCATTTTCTAAAATCATCAATCCAACATGATATTTTTTTTGAACCCCATTCATGAAATATTAAAGTTTCTGGTGTATCCCAATCAATCGAACGTCTATCAGTAGAAACAACATCACTTGGTAATTCATCAAGCCAATCCGCTTCAATAACTCCATAAATATATCGACTATGGATTTCTTTTCCTTTAATTTCAAAGAAAAATGGACGATCTTGAGCAATTTTCCCATGTGTATAAATACCAACGCCAGCATTTTCAATAGACCAATTTGCACCTTCTATATCGACAAATTTTACCCAATAACGAAGTTCACGCTCAATGCCATCAATGGTTATTTTCTCTATACATAGATTTTTGCAATCTCCAAATCCAAAATTATGAAAAGGAGGTAGCGCATTTTCAGGTTGAATAGTTTTTGAATTGACTTTTACAATAAAATCATCTCTAAGCATTGATACTGTAAATCTTCGTCCAAGTGATGTTAGTAAAGCATCTATATTAAATGCTTTTTTCAAAGTCGTATTGCTAAGAGAAATACAAACACCGCCAATACCTTTCCTCGCATTGACAAGGAAGTTTTCATAAGACGTATGATTAGCATTAGAATTTATTAAACTTTCTAATTCATCTAAAGTTACCCCATCTGCAATAACAATAGGTTTATAAATACCATTAAGTGCAGCATTTGATTTCTCCACTAAATCCTTTAATGAAAAGCGTAACCAATAAAAAGTTGGGGCAACATTTTCTTCATTTAATCGTATTTTATAATGTGGCGAAGAAATAATATCTATCGTTTGTGCAATGCCAAAACCTGCAAGTTTTCCAATACCTTTTCTCCCCATCGGACGACGATGAGCAGGTGTTTTTTCAGTGGGGGTCGAGCGACGATTTCTTCCAATAATCAGAAATTCATCTGTCAACTCTGAACGCGTCATTCCTCTACCATTATCTGTAATAACAATACTTGGTGTTCCATCTGCTCCATGTGCTTTTAGTTCAATTTGAACAGCCGTAGCATCAGCATCCCATGAATTAGAGAGAAATTCAGCAACTACATTGGTTGGTTTATTTTGATAAAGTTTTATACCTAAATGTTCAATTACTCTGCTGGAAAACTCTAATTGAAATGGTTTCTCAACTAAGTTAGTATCATTCATTTAATTTTCCTTTATATTTTTTGCACAAGCAAGCGCCATTTTTTTAGCAAATATCGGCGGTAAAGCGTTTCCTATAATTATGCAAGCACGATCCATTAAGTCTGTTTCAAAAATATAACTATTTGGAAATGTTTGCAAAAGAGCAGCTTCCCTTACAGATATTGTTCTCAATGCAGTTGGATGCCCAAACCGCCCTTTACTCAAAGTTGTGCATCCACCTGTAATTGTTGGTGCTGGTTTATCCCAAGACATACGACCATATACATTGGAAAATCCTCCATTTTCTTGATGACAAATTGGACGCAATTCCTTTGGTAATTCTGTTCTTGACGCACCAGCTGTTGTTACTTTTAATCGTGCAATATTTTGTGGTGCAAGATTTCTCACAACATTCCATTCTACTTTTTGAGGTCCACCTATAGTGCGAGTATCTGCTAGTGTTATTGGTATAGGCTGTTTGGCAATAGCATCACGGACAGTTAACCACGGATATAAACCTCTTTCTGGATTCTCGCAATGGGTTGGTTGGGGTATTTCTATTTTTGATAAGCGACTCCCTAATACAACTAATCTTCGTCTTTGTTGAGGAACACCATAATCAGCGACATTAACTACCTTGAAACTAATGTGATAGCCCATTGATTCAAACTCAGCAATTACTGGATTGAATAGGTGAGCTCCTTTTTTTGCCAGACCTGGTACGTTTTCCATCATTAGTGTAGATGGGCGCACTTCGCGTATAAGGCGAGCAAACTCGTTGATGAGTGTGTCACGCTCATCTTGCTGCTTGTATTTTGATGTCAAAGAACTGAAGCCTTGGCATGGTGGACAGGCTGCAATCAGATCAATACAACCAGTTGGCGATGTTGCTATCAATTCTTTTCCCGTTACCTGACGAATATCTTTATTATAGAGAACGGTTTCGGGGTGATTAGCTCTATAAGTTGCTGAGGCATGTTTATCGTATTCCACTGCGGCACTAACAAGAAATCCAGCCTGTTTGAGACCCAGTGATAACCCGCCACCGCCTGCAAACAAATCAACCGCAACGAATGGCAACGGTTCCCTAGCTAGGGGATTTTTTTGCACCATATGAATAGCCCTTAGTTAGCAGCTTACTTTCTTCCAAACTTTCTCTCTGCACCATAGAGTACAGTGTTCTCCAATAAGCTGTGGTCAATGCAACTGTCATTAGTTGCTTGAGAAACTGTATCAGATGTTGCAAACCAACCTGCGCTTTGGTTGCTTGATTTTGCGCCACTATCTGGACAGGGAGAAGGGCGATCTCTATATGGCGTTAGGGCGTTACAACGGCTCACGCGGGAAGCCAGAATACCCCAACGCAGTGTTTGCTTGCCAAAAGCTGTGGGAATTTACAGCGTAACGATTACAGCGTAGCGATTACAGCTTGGCGATTTCTTTTTGCAGTTCGCCGTTTTCGTACATTTCCATCATGATGTCCGAACCGCCGATGAATTCGCCGTTCACATAAAGCTGGGGAATGGTCGGCCAGTTGCTGTATTCCTTGATGCCGGAGCGAATCTCGGCATCTTCCAACACGTTCACGGTTTTGATGGCTTTGGGTTCTACGCCGCAAGCCTTCAAAATTTGCACGGCACGACCGGAAAATCCGCATTGCGGGAAACTCGCTGTGCCTTTCATGAATAACATGACAGGGTTATTTTTAACCAAATCGTCGATGCGTTGTTGTGTTTCGTTCATAAAAAACTCCAAGGTAAAAAAGTAAAAAAGCAGCGAATTATCCCAGCCGTTTCATCAACAACACGATTGCACGGGCTTCTATGGCGCGTCCTTCGCCGACCGCGCCCATTTTTTCGGCGGTTTTGGCTTTCACGTTGATTTGATCAACCTCCAGTTCCAGCACCTGCGCAATCCGTGTCCGCATAGCAACAATATGGGGCGCGAGTTTGGGGGCTTGGGCAATCACGGTGCTGTCGATATTGCCAATGGTGTAGCCTTTTTCACGCACTGCCCGCGCTGCCTGTGCCAGCAAAACCGCCGAATCTGCACCTTTGAAACGGGCATCGGTATCGGGGAAATGCGTGCCAATATCGCCCAACGCGGCTGCACCTAGCAGGGCATCGGTGATGGCGTGCAAGAGCGCATCGGCATCCGAATGTCCCAATAAACCTTTAGGATAGGGGATTGTTACGCCACCCAAAATCAGTTTGCGCCCTTCCACCAGCGCGTGAATATCCCAACCTTCTCCCACACGTAACTGCATATTACCGCCTTCTTTTTTCGTTAAACTGTGATTTTTCTTTGCCTATTATGTTGAGCAATTTAAACAATTTTGCTACTTTCAAATACCAACACACAGGTGCAGCCGCGCGTACCCGTAAGCATTGGATTTTTATTGGTTTATTCGTAGCGATAGGAATGGGCGTATTTTTGTATGCACGCAATGCCTTTCCCTTTGGCATTATGGCTTTTGTCGTGGCTGCGGTGATCTATGCCGCTGCACCTAAATACTTGATGCTAGGGTCACGCTACTTCTTGTGCGGCGATGTTATCGTGTACTACGCCAATGTGGTTCGCATCACCCTCTCCCCAAGCCAAGGTACGTTGCGATTGCGCACGGTCAATGGGCATGAGTTTGTTTTAGAGCGCGATAAATTTCCCACGGGCGCACGCCATGAACCCAAAATCCGCATCAACAAAGGGCTGAAATTCGATAAAGTCAGTAGCAAAATGATCGAAAAAATCCGCGAAGCACAACCCCATGTCGAACAAATTGGCTGCTAACGCCCGCACCATTCATCTGCTCTACGTCCCGACGATGGGTTGTAACTTGGGTTGCAGCTATTGCTATCTGGGCAAGCAAACAACCGAAGCGTTAATTACCCAAGATGCCGCCAAAGCCGCATCCACACTGCGATACGCGCTAGAAAAATTAGAGCAAGCAGGCGTTTTGGCATTCAATGTTTCGCTGCACGGCGGCGAGGTAACGACCATGCCCGCATCGGTTTTGGAAGAGTTATTCACCCTCATCCGCGCCCATTACCGCGATAATTTTGATGCGCTTAACGCGCTGGGGTATAAAAAATCTGCACCGCATATTAAAACCAATTTGTACCGCTTTGCGCCGTTTTACGAATTATTCGATACCCATAAAGTATCCATTAGCGCGAGTATTGATTTACCCTTAAAACTGCACGAACGCCACCGCACCACCCGCGCTGGAACGGGTTGGTTAGAACGTACTTTAGAAAATATCCGTTTATTAGCGCGTTATCCGCACGCCAAAAAAATATCGGCAACGTTGAGCAGCGAGCATCTGCAAGATATAAATTCGTTGATTGCAGATATTTGGTATATCCACCGCGAATTGGGTTTTGATATGAATCAGCTCAATTTCATGTTTGCATTTGGTTCGGAACTAAACCGCGATGCCAAAGGCGATAACACTTTAACCCCCACCACGCCCGCGCAGCAACAAGCGCTTTATGCCACATTGAAAACCGCGTTTATGGGGACAGAATTGGAAGAAGGATTCAAACGCAACTGGTTTGACGAATTCAAACCTTCTTATTGTACCAATTCGGTTAATTGCGGCGAACGTTTTTATTTATTGCAAAGCGATGGTTCGGTTTATTCCTGCGTGCGTGGGCAAGGGATTCCTGAATTTCGCTACGGCAATATCTTTGAAACCCCGATTTTGGAGATTTTAGATAATGGCGCACGCAAAATCCGCACCATGCACCAAGCGCAGGGTTTTGATTCGGGCTGCCAAAAATGCAATCATTTAAGCCTTTGCCATACCGGTTGTCCGGTGGTGAAATACCAAAATCGCACCGGAAAATCCTATACCTGCGATTTGCAAAAAGATTTATATGCCGATAATCCCTTATCCTACCCCGCCGATGCGCCTACCGAGCAACGCCATTACGCTCTGCATTACCAGCACACCGTGCATCCGCAGTTGGATTTTTTGAATGTTGCCGAAGAAACTACGGTGATTGCAGTACCCCAATTCCTCGTTCCCAGCGATACGGGTGATGCGAAAAATACGCTGCACGCCTTGATAGAAGCCGATAGTGTGCTACCAATTTTATTCGATGCGGAATTATTTGTGCTGGAAGTGGCAGGTAACTTGATTCCGCTGGAATCGCAATTACGCAAAACGCGGCGAATGCAGCATACCTTGGTGCGCAGCGACCGCGTGGTGCTGCATTTGCATCGCCGCGCCCTAGAAGCCAACTGCCCCGAACGGCTGCGCAACACCATTTATTTGCAATTATTGCGGGATACGCCAGTCATCTATGGCGATGAACAGCGCACGAAACAAGAACATATTTTTACCTATCAACTTTATGCGAATTGTTTACAAATCAGCGAAAGTTTAGGCGATGATTATTATCAAGTGGATTTAACCGATTTATTGGCATTGCACCGTGTACATTTTCAACGTGGCGTATTGAATAATCTTTTTATTACAACGTTCTTTTTGCGAGAATACCATTATCAAAAGCAAAAGAACAATGCGTTTTACCATTTGCAAACCGCCAATCTACCCTTTCAGAACTTTGAATTTTATTATTAAGTTTTTAATTTTCTTTTAATTTTTAATTTTTATGATGATAATACCTAATCTAGAACGCATTGCCTACACAGTAGAATGTTTTTTGAATGCCCTGCGCCTAGAAGATGGTAGCAGGCGCACAGAGTTGGAGGCAAGTTTGGTACGCTGGTTTTCCAAAGATATTCGCCACAAAGACGATTACATGATTTACCAAGCCAGCCCTGCGACCATCACCTGCTACGCGCAAGGCAGACCGTTGAAAGTTTATTCCATTCCACCGACCCCGCAGGAAAAAACATTGTGGTGTGATGGCAGTAAACTTTCTATTATTGATAGTCGCGCTTTTGCCTACAACAAAAAACTGGTAATGCTCGGCACGGCGGGATTATTATTAACATTACCCGGTGCTTTAGCCGCCAATCAAAATTCCTATGGTGTGGGCGTGGAGCAACGCAGTAGCAATAATAACAATAATAATAACAATAATAATAACAATAATGGTTGAAATAATGTATTGTAGCTACAGCTACAGTGGTTGGGTCGGTAGCCGCATATCGCTGGTATGGGGGCGTACCCAACGAGCGAATTCGCGCGTGGTGTCAATGCAGCCACCGGCTTCGGTGTAGATGCCGCGTCCTTCTCGGTAACGCGCCATCAGGGTCATAATGCGCTGCATTTCGGAAGGATTTTTCCGTGTCGCCGCGACGCATTCGGCTACTTGGATTTCGTTGATGCGTTCCTCTCCTTCGGCATCAAGGTACAAACCATCGCGCCAATGGTAGATTTCAAGGCATTTATCTTCCAGCGTGAAGGGGGCTTCGGGTTTCCAGAAATTGCTAAATAAACCGCCCCCTAAATACACCACCCAAGACCCTTCAAACCCTGAAGCCTCGGCAGAGGCTGCATCGGGATTGCGAAACCATGTTCGATCACCCGGGACAAAATAATGCAGCGGCAAAGGTTGCTCCATTGAGCCTTGTTCATGCAGAAAAACATCGTGAAACCGCCCCGATTGAATGGGATTCGCCTCCCATAGTTTCTCTAGTGCGGTATAGAGTGTGGGGTTGCAGTGTTCCAACTCTTGCGCAATGCCCAGCAAAATCACATATTCCGAAGCGCGATAGCAGGAAAAAGAAAACCGTTTTCCTGAAGCATCGGGCTGTGTGGCTTTTCGCAATCCCTCAATTAACGAACAACCTGAACGAATCGCAAAACCGACAGAGGGGCGATAAACCCAGCAATCCATCGGTCGTTCGATGGCGGTGGTGTCAAAGTCCAACCCCGTTTTACGGGCAGCATGAACGGTGTTGGCACGAATCCGCACCGCGCTGATAAATTCTTCTGCGCTGGGGAATTCCAATGCTATCGGTGCAATCAACATACTCACCACAATTTCACGCAATAAATCCGGTGGAGGCTGGTGCGTATGGCAAAGATTCAGCGTATCGTATTCTGGCATCCACGCATTTGCTACCTCGGTGCGCAGGGTGAACAGTGTGCTGTGCGGCGCAATGGGTTGTACCACGATGGCATCGCACAAATCCGCCAAGCCCAAAGGTTGCAACATGACCCAAGGGTTGGTTTGTAGGGGTTGATGCACCAAACAGCCGTGGTACTGCGGATTGATAAGGGAGCGGGTGGGTGGATTCATAAACGGTATTATCCGCATCATGGCACTATCTTCCCCCCGTATTTCTATTGACAACCCCATGACTGCGCCATGTCTGCGCGTGCAGGGGACTTGGACTGCCCACACCATTGCCGCACATTGGCAGGTGTTGAAGCCAACTTTACAAAATCTCTCTTGTACCTCGGTGGTGTGGGATTTGCGCGAGTTGGAAGCGCTTGACCATCTGGGGGCGCAATTATTGTGGAATACATGGAAGCGCCAGTGGCCGACTACGCTGCACCTTTTACCGAACCAGCGCACGATGTTGGAACGGGTGGCGCAATTTTCTGCGCCTCTGCCACCGCCTCCGCATTTGAGTGTGCGGCAGCTTTTTCTGCGGCTTGGGGCGTGGGTCATGAATCGGCAAGAGCATATTACGGG
>JBDKGR010000015.1:0-25844 GCA_039798085.1 Pseudomonadota bacterium | reverse complement strand
ACCTTCGCTCGCCAACGCCCAACCCGACGATAAATTCCAATTTGAACGGCACGGCTATTTTGTCGCTGACCGCATCGACCACACCCCCGAAAAACCGGTGTTTAATTTGGCGGTGGGGTTGAAGGATAGCTGGGGGAAGTGAGTGAAGAATAACCCATTCCCCCCGCCATCTGCCAACGCTACCGCATTAGTCGGCTGGAGGTGTTTGGCTCGGCGGCACGCGGGGGGATGATTTCAATTCGGTTACCAGCGATACCGATTTTTTGATCGAATTCGCACCGGATGCGCAGCTTGGGCTAGAGATACCTTCTTTGGTGCAAAAACTTTTGGGAGAATTTGGCGAGGGCTGCACAAGCAATAAAACCCCCATCAGCAGTACGATGACCGTATCACGGGATACGGCGATACCGTGATACGGTGGAAAAAATCAACCTCCTTTTTTGGAGCGCTTACCCGGATTCTTTTTACTACGGGTAGCAGTGCCGCGCTCCAAGCTCACACGCTGACCACGACCATGCGTTGGCAAGTTTACGCCATTGGGGGTTGAGGGACGGGGGGTACGTTTACGATCCGCTTCGGTAACAATTTTATTGCCCATAAGACGCTTTCACTTTCAAGATGTTGTGTTAATTGGATAGGAGATTATCTCATTCTGCACCAGTCGCGCGTGGGAGGTGGGAAAATCGGTTCATGGATATTGAATTGATTCACCACATTGCTAGCGCTTCATTGTTTGCGGGTGTGGATGTGCGTGTTTTGCAAACCATTTTGGATTCTTGTGCATTGCGCTTTCTTCAAATAGGCGATGTGTTACTAGAGCCCGGGCAACCCAATACGCGGCTGTTTGTGTTGCTCACCGGAAAACTCCATGTGTGCATGACACACAGCAACCACACATTGCTATCCATCGTAGAACCGGGGGATTATGTGGGCGAAGTCTCTTTATGGGATCAGCAACCGCCTACCGCCTATGTTTTTGCACAGATGGATAGTTTGGTACTATCCCTTTCGCATGAACAACTGGTTCAGGTCATGCAGCGTGCCCATACCGTTTGTTTGAATTTGCTGCGCAGCCAAGCGGAACGCTTTCGCCGCCATACTGAAATGCTCAAAACTGCCAAAGAGAATTTACGCCACCTACGTTTCAAAGCGGATACCGATTCTTTAACCGGATTGCACAACCGCGCTTGGTTTTTTGACGTGATGAAATCGCAGTTGGAGGTGTGTGACCGTGCCGATCAATATGCGGTTCTTGCCATTTTGGATATTGATTATTTCAAGCAGATAAACGATACCTACGGTCATCCAGCGGGAGATGCCATGCTGTGTGCTATTGCGGATAGTTTGGCAAAGAGCTTTCGCAGTAACGATTTATTGGCGCGCTTCGGTGGCGAAGAGTTTGTGGTTTTTATGGTGGGAAGCTCACTGGCATCGGCAATCAAGGTGTTGGAAAAGGTGATTCAAACGATTGAAGCACTGACCATAAGGCTAGTGGAGGGTCAAGTTATGCGGTGTACCGCCTCCATCGGGGCGGCAGAACGGTGCCACGGAGAAAGTATTGATACCCTCATCGCCCGTGCCGATAAAATGCTTTATCGAGCCAAGCACAATGGGCGCAACCAGCTCCAAATTACCGCCGCCGCTTACGCGCATTAAAGCGTTTGGTGGCGTGTGCCAACACATCGTTGTGCGTGACGATGCCCACAATCTGCCCCTCAGCATCCACCACGGGCAAGGCTTGTAAATCGTATTGGTGTAGCAATTCCCACACTTGGGTAGCGGCGGTGCTGTTCATCACGGTAGGGAGTGGATGTTTTTTGATGTCATCACAATGCAGCCCACTCAATAACTCAGGCATCCGGCGCAAGGGGTAAATGCGATGGGTTAAGCGATGGTAAATTATGCCGCACACCACCAAAACCGTCGCACTGAAGAAGACGGGAAAGAGGATATTGCGCCAATCACTCAATCCCAATACCGTCATGACCAATGCAGTTCCCACCGCAGCGGGATGCAAGCAACGCAATACCAACATCAGCACAATCGCCCCCGCTACCGACAAAGCCGCTGCTAATTCGACCACGGGCAATGCGGGCGCGACCCAGCGGGCGCACACAACCCCCACCAATGCCGAAATCGTATGTCCCCCAATCACCGCACGCGGCTGTGCCGCAGGGCTGGAGGGAATAGCAAAAATCATCACCGCACTGGCTCCCATTGCCCCCGCCAACCATGCGCTGGTAAAACCCCAAAGCGGAACGGTTTTCTGTGCCAACCAATGTGCCAACAATGCCGTAATCGCACTGCCTAAACCGGCTCCCAATGCCATGCGCCAACGCGCACGCCACGGCGATTGTTCCAGTGAAGCCAAAGGGTTAGACGGACGCACAACCGGCGGCGGCAATAGCGGCGACACGGGTTCGATGGGGGGAGGATCAATTGCATTCATGGAAGGATGCTAGCAGAAAGTCGCCAAAAAGAAAATTCATATAGGAGACTCTTCAATAACCCCAAACGCACCCAAAACGCACCCAAAACGTATTAGAATTTGTTCCTATATGAATTCTTTATTGCGTATTCCGTTGAATGGTTCTCCCGAGCAGATGAATAGTCTCTTGGAATTGCAGCGGGCGTTTGCTCAGGTTTGTAATGCGTTGGCTCCCTTGGTTCAGCAAACCCGTTGCTGGAATCGGGTGACTTTGCACCATTTAGCGTACAAACAGTTGCGCGATCAGTTTCCCATGATGGGTTCGCAGATGGTGTGCAACGCGATTTATTCGGTATCGCGCACGGGGCGTTTGGTATTTCAGCACCCGGATAGCCCATTTCATTTGAGCCGCTTGGGGGATAGACCCTTGCCCCATTTGCGTTTTGCCGATAGCGCCCCCGTGTATTTTGACCGCCATACCTTGAGTGTCAAAAATGGACATTTGTCGATGTACACCTTGGAGGGGCGAATGCGTTTTCACCTTGCCTTGCGTCCCCAAGATGAAACCCGTTTTCATGCGGAGAAGCTGCGGGAAATTGTGTTGTCGCGCATGGTGGAGGGAGGATTTGAATTGTCGTTTCAGTTTGCCGATGTGCAAGAAGCCACGGAAATGACGGAAGTGACGGAATCGAATGCGGGTGAAATCCCCGAATATGTGTTGATTGAAGAAGATGGTGAAGCCACCAAGGAGTCTGTGAATGTCTGAATTAGCGCAAGCGATTTCATCCCTTCGACCGCATTTACTGCGAGCGGCGGGGTTTAGCTTTTTTTCCAGTTTATTGATTTTGGCTCCCAGCGGCTATATGCTGGAAGTGTATGACCGCGTGGTGAATAGCCGCAGCCACATGACCTTGTTCATGCTCACCCTCGTGGTACTGGCTGCGTATGTGGTGATGGAAATTTTGGAATGGGCGCGTGGTGAAATGCTGCACGCTGCGGGTATAGAGCTGGACAATGCCATGCGTCCCCGTATCTTCCAAGCGATTTTTGAAGCCAATTTGCGAAAAATCCCCGGCGGTAGCGTGCAGCCATTGAGTGATTTCCGCACCATCCGCGATTTTTTGGGTTCTGCGCCCATGACCGCTGCAATGGAATCGCCCACATCGCTCATCTTTTTGGTGCTGGTGTTTGCCGTCAGTCCAGTGCTGGGATGGGCTGCAGTGGTAGGGGCATTGTTGCAAGTGTTGATTGGTTGGTTGAATGAGCGCAACACCCAACCACCCTTGGTTGCGGCGAATCGGGCGGCAATGGCAGCCCAGCAATACGCCGATGGTTCGTTGCGCAATGCCCAAGTGATTGAGTCTATGGGGATGCTGAAATCCGTTCACCAACGCTGGATGGATAAGCAACAGATGTTTTTGAATTTACAAGCCTTGGCATCGGATCGCGGGGGGCTATTTCAATCGCTCACCAAATTTTTGCAAACCTTGATGGGTTCTTTGATGCTGGGGTTGGGAGGATGGCTATTACTGCGCAACCAACTCAATGGCGGCGGTGGGATGTTGATTGTGGGCTCCATCCTCGGTGGTCGGGTGGTTGCGCCTTTGGTGCAAATCGTGACGCAATGGCGTTCTGTCGTCAATGTGCGTGATGCGTGGCAGCGGTTGGATACGCTTTTGAAAAATATCCCACCCCAACCTGCCAGTATGTCCTTACCCGCCCCTAAAGGTAGATTGCAGGTCGAGGGTTTGGTGGCGGGTGCGCCCGGTATGGCGGGGGGCGCGGCGATTATTCGCAATGTGGCATTTGCCTTGGATCCGGGGGAAGTGCTGGCAGTGGTTGGCCCTTCGGCAGCGGGTAAAACCACATTGGCACGTTTGCTGGTGGGTTTGTGGCCTTCGGTCGGTGGAAAAGTCCGCTTGGATGGTGCGGATGTCTTTACGTGGGACAAATCCGAACTCGGTCCCCATATCGGTTATTTGCCGCAAGGCGTAGAGTTGTTAGAAGGCACGATTGCCGAAAATATCGCCCGCTTTAGCACGGTGGAATCTGCCAAAGTTAAAGCGGCTGCACAGGCGGTGGGCTTGCACGAATTCATTATGGCGCTCCCCCAAGGTTATGACAGCCCTGTAGGACGCGATGGCGCGATGTTCTCTGGCGGTCAACGCCAGCGCGTGGCATTGGCGCGTGCTTTGTATGGCGATCCGGTGCTGGTGGTGCTGGATGAACCCAACTCCAGTTTGGATGAAGCAGGTGATGCAGCACTGGTGAATGCGATTGCCCAACGAAAAGCATTGGGCACGACGTTTGTCATCATGACGCACCGCACCAGTGTATTAGCGGTATCCAATAAGATGCTGGTGCTACGCGATGGGGTTCAGCAAATGTTTGGGTCGCGTGATGATGTATTGGCTGCTTTGCAGAAAGGACAAACCCCATGAAACCGCTCCAAAATACCCGTTTCTTTCAACGCAGTGAGCTAACCACGACGCTGTGGGCATTCCGGCGGGAATTCTTGATTGTTGGGGCATTGAGCTTCTTAACGAATTTGCTGATGCTGTCGCCTACCATCTATATGTTGCAGGTGTTTGACCGTGTGTTGAGCAGCGGCAGCGAATTGACCTTGATCGCGGTGTCGCTGATTACGCTGTTCTTATTCGCCATCATGGCGTTTGCTGAATGGTTGCGTTCCCGCGTGTTGGTGCGGGCGGGGATGGATTTTGATGCCCAACTCAGCACCCGCGTTTTCAATTCCAGTTTTGAAGCGAGTTTGGAACAATCTGCCACCAACCCTTCACGCTCTTTGGGCGATTTGATTCAAATTCGGCAATTTTTAACGGGCAATGGCATTTTTGCTTTGTTTGATGCACCGTGGGCTCCGATTTATATTGCGGTAACCTTCTTTTTACACCCGTGGCTTGGTATTTTGTCCATGATTTTTGCGGTAGTACAAGCGGCACTGGCATGGTTTGGACACCGCCATACCGTAGCACCATCGGAAGCAGCGATTCAAGCCTCCAGCGAAGCCAATGCCTATTTGCAAAGCAAGCTGCGCAATTCTGAGGTGTTGCAATCTATGGGCATGATTGGCAATTTGCGCCAGCGTTGGGAACAAAAATACCAACTCAGTACCAGCAAAAATTCCTTTGCCGTGGGTGTAACGCATCGTGTAATGGCATGGAGCAAATTTATTCGTTACAGCCAACAATCACTTTCGTTGGGGGCGGGGGCATTGCTGGTGATTAACGGTGAAATCTCACCGGGTGCGATGATTGCCGCCAATGTGTTGATGGGACGTGCATTGGCTCCGATTGACCAGTTGGTCGGAACATGGCGCGGTTTTATCACCAGCCATGCCGCATTCAAACGCTTGGAAATTTTGCTTGACCAATATCCGGCACGAGACCCAGCGCTTTCGCGTACCACGCCCACGGGGAATGTTACGTTGCGCAATGTGGTGGCAAGTGCCGCCGGACGCGCTAGTCCCATTTTGAAGGGTATTTCTTTCGATATTGCTGCCGGCAGCGTGGTTGTGGTGTTAGGGCCTTCGGGTTCCGGTAAATCGACTCTGGCACGCACGATAGTCGGCATTTGGCCGAACGTCTCGGGTGAAGTCTTGCTCAATGGGCTGCCGATTGCGGGTTGGGATCGCGTTGAACTTGGTCGCCATTTAGGGTATTTACCGCAAGATGTGGAGTTGTTTGAGGGAACGATTGCCGAAAACATCGCCCGTTTAGGGGAAATAAACCCCGATCAAGTGATCGCCGCCGCCCGCAGTGCGGGTTTGCACGACATGATTTTGCGCTTCCCCAAAGGTTATGACACCCCGATTGGCGAGGCTGGCGGATTACTCTCCGGTGGGCAACGCCAGCGTGTGGGCTTGGCGCGTGCCATTTACGGCAACCCCGTGCTGGTGGTATTGGATGAACCCAATGCCAATTTGGATGATGTGGGAGAAACCGCTCTCACGCAAACGGTATTGGAACTCAAAGCCCAAGGCAAAACGGTGTTTTTGATTACCCATCGCCAAGCAGCGATTTCCGCAGCAGACTACTTGATGATTCTGCAAGACGGACAACTCATTGCCAATGGGGAAAAGAATGCGGTGATTGCAGCGTTACAACAACGCGTTTCTTAAATTTTTGGAGGTTTTTTATGGCAAATGCAGAAAAAGAACACGCCCACCGTGCAACACGCATCGGATTGTGGGCATTGGGCATTGGATTCGGTGCGTTTATGCTGTGGGCAGCGTTCGCTCCTTTGGATGAGGGGGTTCCCAGCCAAGGGCACATTGCCATTGATACCAAACGTCGTCCTGTACAGCATCTTACGGGCGGGATTTTGAAACAGGTACTCGTCGGTGAAGGCGACATTGTGAAAGAAGGGCAGTTGCTCGTCAAACTAGATGATGCCAGTGCCAAGGCGAATTTTGAATCGATCCGCCAGCGTTATCTGGGACTGCGTGCTATGCAAGGACGTTTGATGGCGGAGCAAGCGGGGCAAAGTCGGATTCAATTCCACCCCGATTTACAAGCCGCCGCCTCTGACCCGTTGATTCTTCAACAAATGAACAATCAAGAACAGTTGCTGCAATCACGCCAAAGTGCGCTCCGTGCCGATTTGCAAGCCATTGAAGAAAATATCCAAGGGCAAGAAATTTCGATTCAAACGCTGGAATCTATTTTGCAAAACCGCAAAAGCCAACAAGCATTGATTACCGAAGAATTGAACAATACCCGCAATTTGGTAAAAGATGGTTATGCTCCCCGCAACCGCCAACTGGAATTGGAACGCGTGGTATCAGAATCGAACTCCGCGCTTTCAGATACGCAAGGCAATATCTTGCGTGCCAAACGCAGCATTGCAGAATTTCGCCAACGCGCTATTTCCCGCAAACAAGAGTACCGCAAGGAAGTGGAATCGCAAATGGCAGACATCACCCGCGAAGTATTGGGTGATGCAGAACGATTCCGCGCCGTGCAAGACGATTGGAAACGCACCGAAATTCATGCGCCCGCTGCAGGGCAAGTGGTGTCGTTGGTGACTCCGGCTTCGGGTGCAATTATTGGTGCGGGGCAAAAGCTAATGGATATTGTTCCCACGAATCAGCCGTTGATGCTTGAAACCAAAATTTTGCCGAACATGATTGACCGCGTTCAAACTGGCATGGCGGTGGATGTGCGTTTTTCTTCTTTCTCTCATACACCACAACTGGTCGTTGATGGAAAGGTGCTATCGGTATCCAGCGATGTCTTGGTAGATGCAGCAACCCAACAACCGTATTTTCTGGCGCGTGTCACGGTAACCCCCGAAGGCTTAAAAACCCTTGGTAAACGCCAAATGCAGCCCGGTATGCCCGTTGAAGTGGTCTTCAAAACCGGAGAGCGTTCTTTGCTGACTTATTTGCTGAACCCGCTCACCAAGCGCATTGCCGCATCCATGAAAGAGGAATAATCCACTATGACCATGATGCCAAAAAAATGGATTTTCTTGCTGGGGTCGGCACTGCTAACCTCCTCGGCATGGGCGTTGAATCTTTCGCAAGCCTATGAAGCCGCTTTAGCACATGATGCGTCCCTTAAAGCCACGCAAGCGGCAACCTCGGCGCGGCAAGAACGGCTTCCGCAAGCGCGTTCGCAGCTCTTACCGAACATTGGTTTGAGCGCTTCTCGTAATCGCAATGAATTGGAAACGACCCAAGCCAACGTACTGGGGCAACCACTAACGAGCACATCAAGCTACGGTAGTGGCAACACCACGCTGACACTGCGGCAACCGCTTTTTCGTAAACAGCAATGGGCAGATTACGAGCAAGCCCAGTTCCAAGTAGCCGATGCGAATGCGGTATTAGAGCGAGAAACGCAAAATCTTGCCGTGCGGGTGAGCGGCGCATATTGCGAAGCCTTGCAAGCGAAGGAAGGTTTGAATCTCATTCTTGCCCAACGCACCAGCACCACCGCACAATGGGATGCGGCGAAAAAACGCTTTGCGGCGGGTCTTGGCACGCGCACCGATGTGGATGAAGCCCAAGCGGCACTGGATTTGAATGCCGCACAGGAATTGGAGGCACGCCAAAACATCGCGTTTACCCAACGCCAGTTACAGGTGATGCTGGGCAACGAAATTCAAGTGGCGACGGATGAATTGCGGGGGTTGGATGCTGCCAAACTACCGCTCAACAACCCCACTCCGAATGATTTGGACACATGGATTGAACGCGCTTTAGAAAACAGCCCCGAAGTTCGTTCACAAAAAGCACAATTAGAAAGCGCCCGTTTGGACGTAGAAAAAGCCCAATCAGGTCACTATCCCACGCTGGATGCGGTTGCACAATGGTCACGCAGCGAAAGTGAAAATGTAACAAATGTTAATTCCACTTATACCAATCGATCGGTGGGGTTGCAGCTCACGATTCCGATTTATGCAGGGGGACAAACCAGTTCCCAAGTGCGTCAGGCGCTATCCGAACAGGAGCGTGCAACACAAGCACTGCAAGCCTTGCAGCAGGATATAGCGGTAAGAGTGCATCGTGAATTTCGCGGGATAACCGAAGGCGTTTTGAAAATCCGCGCGATCGAGCAAGCCGTGCGCTCAACCGATCAAGTGGCACTTTCTACGCGCCGTTCGTATGAAGCGGGTGTGCGTACCTTGAACGATACCCTGAACGCTGAACAACAACACGCTGCGGCTCGCCGTGATTTGTCCCAAGCGCGTTTGGTGTATTTGCTGTCCCACATCCGCCTGCTGGCATTAACGGGAGCAGCAAATACCGAAGCGATTCAGGGATTCAATGCGTGGTTGAAATGAATAATTTACGGTAGATAATCCTACTTCCGAGTCGGCGTTAAGGATGGCGTGAACCTTACTTCAACCACCCTCTGCGGCGGAAGTACCACATGGGAATCAGAGCGCTTGCCAACATCAATGCCAAGGCATAGGGGTAGCCATACGTCCACTCCAATTCGGGTAAATGCTTGAAATTCATACCGTAAAGGCTGGCAACCAATGTAGGCGGTAGCAAAGCTACGCTGGCAACCGAGAATAATTTGATAATTCTGTTTTGGTTGATGTTGATGAAACCCACGGTTGCATCCATCAAGAAGTTGATTTTGTCGAACAAAAATGCGGTGTGCGAATCCAAAGAATCAATGTCACGCAAAATTTGGCGGGCTTCTTCAAATTGTTCAGCATTGAGCATTTTGCTGCGCATCATGAAACTCACAGCACGGCGCGTATCCATGACATTGCGACGGATGCGTCCATTCATGTCCTCATGGCGGGCAATCGCGCCCAAAGCATCGCTGGCAAGCGAATCGCTCACATCACCTGAAAGCACTTGGGTGCTGACTTTTTCTAGATTATCGTAAATGCCTTCCAGTGTATCGGCAGAGTATTCGGCATCGGCATCAAAGAGCTTCAACAAAACTTCTTTGGCATCTTCCAACAAACCGGGGGCACGACGGGCACGCATTCGCAATAAACGAAAAACCGGCACATCCTCATCGTGAATCGAAAACAATACGCCTTTGCTTTTCAAATCATCATTTACCAGATTCAAAATAAAGGCAACGCGCACAGTGCGCGGATCATGGTCATCGGCAATCAAAAAATCGCTGCGAATATGCAGTTCGCCATTATCTTCTTCGTAAAAACGGGCCGATTCTTCAATATCTTCATCCATCGCATCTTCGGGGATGGAAAGTCCGTAGTATTGTTTAACCCACCGTTTTTCCTCAAGGGAAGGAGATTCCAAATCCACCCAAATAGGCTGAAATTGCGATAACTCCTCCAATGATTCGATTTCCTCTTGCACCAGCCGCCCATTGGCAAGGGTAAAAACATTCAGCATAGCGAATCTCCTTTGTACGTGCAAATCGCTTGAATCCGTGCAAAGCCTTTAATTATTGCATTGGAAAATGACAGTTTTAAGAGCAAAAAAGAGAATTTGAAAGAATTTGCATTACCCCTCAAAATTGGGGAGAAATCGTTGCATTTCCTTGCAAATCCGTGCATAGTAAGCATACGCCACGAGGCGTTGAACCCAAAAAATTGGAGGCTTTTTATGAATTTGACAATCAGCGGTCACCATGTTGAAGTTACCCCCGCAATGCGCAGTTACGTGACAACTAAATTGGATCGAATCACCCGCCATTTTGACCAAGTGGTGGATGTGAAAGTGCTGCTTTCTGTCGAGAATCAAAAAGAGAAAGAGCGTCGACAATGTGCGGAATGTAACATCCATGTGAAAGGTAGTGATATGTTTGCACAAACCGCCCATGCGGATTTGTATGCCGCGATTGATGAGTTGATGGACAAATTAGACCGCCAAGTAGTTCGCCACAAAGACCGAATTCAGGATCATTCCCATAGCGCACCCAAGCGTTTGATGTGAGTCCTTCAACCGCCCTTCCAAGGGCGGTTTTTTTTGGGCATAAAATTCCGTTCATGAACCAATTAGTCAGTATCTTGTCACCTGCCCAAGTCTTAGCGCAAGTCGAAGTTACCAGCAAAAAAAGGGCCTTTGAAGAGGTCGGGTTGCTATTTGAGCATTTGCATGGATTAAGTCGAACGCAGATTACGGACAGTCTTTTCTCCCGTGAGCGTTTAGGCTCCACGGGTTTAGGTCATGGTGTGGCGATTCCACACGGTCGTATCAAAGGATTGAAATCCCCGATGGCAGCAGTATTTCAATTACTGCAACCCATTGCGTTTGAAGCCCCCGACCAAATGCCCGTGCATTTGTTGATTTTTCTGCTCGTACCAGAAGCTGCAACGCAAAAGCATTTGGAAATACTCGCCGAAATAGCGCAATTATTGAGCGATGCCGAAATCCGCTCCAAAATGATAGATTGCGATGACTCCACCCGCCTCTACGATCTCATCGTCCAGTGGTGTGAAGCGATGACGGCACTTGCATTGTGAAACCCACCACCGTTATCAGTGCGGATGCACTGTTTGAGGAATTTCGCACCCGCCTGCAATGGCAATGGCTGGCTGGTTTAAGTGCATCTGAGCGCCGTTTTGATGAAACGGCCGTGCGCGAAGCCAATTCGGGAGCCGACCTTGTAGGCTATCTCAATTACATCCACCCCTATCGGGTACAAATTATTGGCAAACGGGAATTGGCGTATATCTGGGATACTTCTCCTGAAGATACGACGCGCCGTATTGCCCGCATCATTACCTTAGAGCCGCCCGTGCTGATCGTTGCCGATGGTCAAACTATCCCCATTGAACTGGTTACGGTATGCGAACGGGCACAAATTCCTTTATTCGTCACCGAGAAACCTTCTGCATTTGTCATTGATTTGTTACGTGCCTATCTCTCCAAACACTTTGCCGACCGCATCACCATGCACGGCGTGTTTATGGATATTTTCGGTTTAGGGGTGATGATTACAGGGGAATCCGGTTTAGGCAAAAGCGAGTTAGGCCTAGAATTAATTTCACGCGGGAATGGTTTAGTGGCGGATGATGCCATTGATTTGTACCGCATCAACCACACCACCATTGAGGGTCGTTGCCCCGAGTTGCTGCAAAATCTGCTAGAAGTACGCGGTATTGGTTTATTGGATATTCACTGCATTTTTGGTGAAACCGCCGTCCGGCGCAAAATGCGGCTGAAGTTGATCGTTCACCTGGTGCGGCGCGAAACCCTAGAGCGCGATTACGAACGAATGCCCTACGAACCTTTGATGCAGGATGTTTTGGGTGTTCCCATTCGCAAAGTGGTTATTCAAGTGGTTGCAGGACGCAACATTGCCGTTTTAGTAGAAGCAGCGGTGCGCAACACCATTTTGCAATTACGCGGCATCAATACCTATGAAGAATTTGTGGAACGCCACCGGAAAGCCATGAGCCATGATTAAATTGTCTGTATTTTTAGGATCGTCTTTATTGTTGTTGGTGCTGAATGGATGCAGCAATCTCAACCATGCCAGCGAACAGGTTGCTGGTATGGTGTCCCCTTACCAAAGCGATATTGTGCAGGGCAATGTGGTAACCCGTGAACAATTCAACGCGCTGCAAGTGGGAATGCCCAAGCAGCAAGTGCGCAACATTTTGGGCACGGCTTTGCTGACCAGTATTTTTCATGCCGACCGTTGGGATTATGTGTTCACCCTCAAACGCAAAGGGGTTGCCCCTCAGATTCGCAAAGTCCATGTTTCTTTCAAAAATGGTGTACTCGACAAAATGGAAGCCGATGACCTTCCTAGTGAATCCGAATTTGTCGCCACCTTGCGCCCTGCTGCGTCAAAAACAAACTAAAACGAATCTATAAAAAAGAATTGATATGACCGATACCGTTCACCCTCTTCACCCTCTTCACAATATCGCCGTAGCCGGAGCATCCGGTCGCATGGGGCAAATGCTGATGGATGCTGTTCGCAGTGCCGATGATTGCGCCTTAACGGGAATACTGGACATTGGCTGCGATCTGCGGGAAGGCTTGAAGAATAGCGCCGCGTTAATCGACTTCACCCGCCCAGAAGGAACATTGCAACACCTTGCGGTCTGCCGTGAACTCGGTGTCGCTGCGGTGATTGGAACGACCGGATTCACCGAAGCGCAAAAAGCCGAAATTGCGGTGTTTTCTCAATCCATTCCCATTGTGATGGCTCCCAATATGAGCGTGGGGGTGAACGTCACGCTCAAGCTATTGGAAATGGCGGCGAAAGCCTTGGCAACGGGTTACGATATTGAAATTATCGAAGCCCACCACCGCCATAAAGTGGATGCACCTTCTGGCACGGCGCTCAAAATGGGGGAAGTGATTGCCGAAGCCATTGGGCGTGATTTGAAAGAATGTGCCGTCTATGCCCGCGAAGGCGTAACGGGCGAGCGCGACCCCTCTTCCATCGGTTTTGCCACCATTCGCGGCGGCGATATTGTCGGAGATCACACCGTGCTGTTTGCCGGCACAGGTGAACGCATCGAAATCAGCCATAAATCCTCTAGCCGTGCGACCTACGCCCAAGGTAGTTTGCGGGCAGTGCGCTTTTTGGCGGACAAAAAATCCGGTTTGTTCGATATGTTTGATGTGCTGGGATTGCGGTAAATAACATGGTTGATTTGGTTGTTACCCTGATTTTGCTGGCGATGTCCGTCACCAGTTGGATCGTTATTTTGTGGAAAACGCGGCTACTGCTGCGGGTTCGCAAAGACATGGAATATGGCTTGGCAGGTTTTTGGCACGCTTCTACGTTGGAGGAGGGGTTGCAAAAATTGCACGTATTGGATCGAGAAAAGGTGCTACTTCCTTTGGTGGCGTGTACGCAAATCGATACCCAAGGAACCATCGCCGCCACGGGAGATCGCACCCAGCAACGTACTCGCTTATTGCGTGATGCGCTCCACGGCGTGCTATCCAAACTCCAATCCGGTCAAGTAGGGTTGGCAAGCATCGGTTCTATTGCGCCATTTGTCGGACTTTTGGGAACGGTGTGGGGTATTTACCACGCGCTACTAGGGCTTGCCAGTTCAGGCAGCAACCTGAGCATAGACAAAGTGGCTGGTCCAGTCGGTGAAGCACTCATCATGACGGCGGCTGGTTTGGCGGTGGCTATTCCAGCGGTGCTGGGTTACAACTTGCTGGGGCGCATCGTTGCCCGAATCGAAGCCGATTTAGAAGGTTTTGCCCACGATCTGCGCGAATTACCATGAGCTTCGGTCGCCTAGAACGTACCTCCTCCGCACAGCCCATGAGCGACATCAACATGACCCCATTGGTGGATGTCATGTTGGTGTTGGTGGTGATTCTCATCATGACCGCGCCTTTGCTTGCAAGCGCGATTAAAGTCGATTTGCCCAAAGCCCAAGGTGGCAGCAGCGCCGACCCCACGCCACGCGCCATTACGCTCACCTTGACCGCCGCGAGTTTAGAACAAGGCAAAGCCTTTGTGAACGATGAAGCCGTTGATTTTGCTACCCTGCAATCCCGCCTACAAAGCGTGGCGCAAGGTCAATTCGATACCGAGGTGCGTCTGCGAGCCGATTCTACGGTTGCTTATGGGCGCGTGGTGGAGGTGATGGGGGTCATTCACCAAGCGGGATTGCATCGCATTGGTTTTGAAGCAAAGCCGCATTGAAAAATCCCCAATCAAAACCACTCCCGGGGTCGGATTTTCGCTCGGGTGCAATATGCTCATGCCCTGCGATATAGCGAATCGGATAATATGTTCCTAATGCTTGGCACAGGCGAATGAGCGTGGTGTATTGCATCGGCTCAAACGATTCACCGGGTACGCCTTCTAGCTCGATACCAATCGAATCATCGTTGCAATTATCCCGTCCCCGATAGTGGGAAACGCCCGCGTGCCAAGCACGATCATCGCAACGCACGAACTGGCAAAGTTCCCCCGTGCGGCGAATAAAAAAATGGGCCGACACTTGCATCCCCTCAATTTCTCGAAAATACGGGTGCGCTGCCGTTGCACTGCAATCCAACCGATTGGCGAAAAAATCCAAGACTTCCGTTCCGCCGTATTGTCCGGGTGGAAGGCTAATCGAATGAATCACGATTAAATCAATCACCGCATTCGCAGGGCGTTTGCCAAAGTTGGTACAAGGGTGCATGGTGGCGGAGGCGTACCAACCTTGGTGAAACAATGCTGTGTTTTTGTGCATACCAAATATTCTACGAAAATCGCATTCGATCCCGACCAAGCCGCAATCAATGGTGAAAACCACATGATAGGTATTGGTTACATTGGTCAATTTTGATCTTGCTAAAAATGAAATTCATTTGCAATGTTGCAGCAATGTTTCATAAAGCATTCTTAAAAGCTATTCCTCCCCTGCGTCTTCACGCGGCACGTCGATTTTCAGGCGATTGATGCGGTAGCGAATTTGGCGCAAACTCAATCCTAATTGACCCGCTGCCAACGTGCGGTTATAGCCCGTGGATTGCAGAGCACCAATCAGAATGGCGCGTTCTTGTTGATCCAAGTGTTCTTGCAAATCCAGCGGTAGCGCTAGCGTTAGTGCCGATGCCGATGCCGATGCGGGTAGCAGTTCCGCACACAGCGGCGGTGGCGTGGTGCAACATTCCTCGCGGGGAAAATGAAAATCTTCGGCTTGCAGACACGTTCCATCGCACAACGCCACGGCACGGTGGAGCAGATTTTCCAATTCGCGCACATTGCCCGATAGCGGCAGTTGAAACAACGGCTCCAATACCTCTGGAGCGATGCGCGGAGAGGGCATTCCCGACTCAACCGCAATGCGTTCCAACAAGGCTTGGCACAACGCGGGCAAATCCTCGCGGCGGTCGCGTAGGGGGGGGATTTGCAGGTCAATCACGTTCAGTCGGTAAAAAAGGTCTTGCCGGAACCGCCCTTCTGCCACTTCCTCCGCCAGATTTTTGTGCGTGGCGCTGACGATGCGAGCATCCACCGGAACTTCCTGCGTTGAACCTACGGGGCGAACACTGCGCTCCTGAATCGCACGCAACAATTTAGACTGCATGGCAAGCGGCAAATCGCCAATCTCGTCCAGAAACAGCGTGCCGCCTTTTGCTGCTTGAAAAAACCCTTCGCGGTCGCTGGTGGCCCCAGTAAATGAACCTTTTTTAGAACCAAAAAATTCCGATTCCAACAGATTTTCCGGTATCGCGCTGCAATTCACCGCCACCCATGCTCCACCTGCGCGGTGGCTATTGGCGTGCAGGGCGGTCGCTACCAATTCTTTGCCCGTACCCGATTCGCCCCAAATATGCACCGGAGCCATGCTGCGTGCTACTTTCACAATGCGTTCTTTCAATGTGCGCATGGAGGTGGATTCGCCCACCAATCGGGATAATGCCAATTCCCCCCAATGGGATTTGGCATTGTCGGTTTTTGAATTTGTAGTCGTATTTATATTTGTATTTATATTTATATTTATATTTTTATTTGC
Source organism: Pseudomonadota bacterium (assembly GCA_039798085.1). Lineage (GTDB taxonomy): Bacteria > Pseudomonadota > Gammaproteobacteria > Burkholderiales > Burkholderiaceae_C > Allorhodoferax. The sequence goes on along the minus strand of JBDKGR010000015.1, from coordinate 9,520 downwards.
TACACAATTCATAGCTGCAATCGCAGATGGGGCTTGCACTGCAGCCGAAATGGCTTTGCGGAATTGCTTCAAATCGACGGGTTTGGTTAAATAATCAAATGCTCCGGCTTTGAGCGATTCAACCGCGTTATCCGCTGAACCGTAAGCGGTAATCACGATGCTGCGTTCGGTGCGTTGCAACTTGCGCAGGTGATCGAGAATTTCGATTCCCGTACCGTCTGGCAAGCGCATATCGGTGATGATGACATCGAATTTTCCTTGCTGAAGACACGCCAATGCCGCTTGTTTATCACCGGCTGTATCGACGCGATACCCTTCACGTAGCAAACTCAGTTCATAGAGGGTGCGTAAATCCGGTTCATCGTCAATCACCAAAATATGGGGAATGTGGGGAGTATGGTTGGTCATAAGGAAATTACAAATTCATTGCCTTCCATCGCCTGCCCGCGTGCGGTGCGCGTCGTGCGCTGGTAATGGATGCTGGCATGGTGGCGTTCGCACAATTCACGGCAGAGAAACAAGCCCAACCCGCTGGAACGACTTTCTGAAGAAAAAAACGGTTCAAACAAATGCCGTTCAATAGATGGATCGAGTGGCGCTGCTTCGCTCCATACGGCAATGCTTTTGGGCTGGGTCAATACCTGAATCGTTTGTGCTTGATTGGGTGTGTAGCGCAAGGCGTTGTCCAATAAATTGACCAACACGCGGCGCAGATGGTCGGCATCAAAGGCAATGCGGCATTCCGCTCCCGCCTTGGCGTGAATCACCAAACGCTGCATACTTTGGTTTTGCTGCGCCCATTCGGTACAAAAATGCGCCACCCCTTCGTCCAACGACAAGGTGGATAGAAGATGCTTTGCCGCATCATCGGGTTGGATTTGGGCAACATTCAAAATATCGTTCACCGTTTTATCCAGCCGTTTGACATTTTGTTCCACCATTGCCGTCAAGCGTTTCCAATGCGGGTCGGTAATATCTTCGTCTAACAAGGCATTGGCTTGGGAAATCGCTGCCAATGGATTGCGAATTTCATGCGCTACCGCCGTCGAAAGCCGACCCATACTAGCGAGCTTTTCGGTGCGAATTCGGGCTTCCAATTCACGTTCATCTTGCAAAAAAAGTACGCATAAACTTTCGCGTTCACTGCCAGTTCCATACGTCGCCGCGAGGCGGGCATTGGCATTGATGCGGCATTTGCCTTTGTCGCCGTTTTGCCCATGTTGAATGGTGATAGGAGCGCTTTGTGCTTGCCCTGTCTGCAAAGAGTGCTGCGAAAGTTGGTACAAAGGCAACCATCCGACCTCGCTGCCCAAATCGAACGTAAGCTGAATACTGGTTTGCGTTAGCCCCAGCAATTCCCGCGCGGCAGGATTGGCAGACCGCACTTGTCCGGCGGCATCAACCACCAAAATTCCATCGGAAAGCGATTCAATCACCAGTGCATTGACTTGGCGTTCAATCGCTACCGCCATTTGATTTTTGCGGGCGCGTTGCCCTTCGGTTGCCAAGCGAGTGGAAAGTTGATTCGACAACCATGCAATCGCAAAAAATCCCACGCCACTTAAAGCGGGTTGCACAAAATACGGCGTACTGTCGTAGGCGTGTTGCAAAAATGCCCAAATAGCAATACCCAGCATCAACAGCGTAATGCCCGCCGCCGTAGCGAATGCCAAACGCAAGGTTCCCAACACCGAGGCAAGCAATAGCGGGAGCGCAAAAAGCGGGGTGTAATTGATGGTGCTCACATTCATTTCCACCCCTTGCACCAGTTGCAAAGCCGCAAATACCCATAAATCGACACCGACCAAGGCTCCCCATACGCGGTTGAACGATTGCCCTAAAGGACGTGGATGCACCAATATTTTGCTCACCAATGTGCCAAGTAAATAGGCGGTACAAATAGCGACTTCAATTTGGCTGCGTGTCGTTCCCGTCATGTACAAGGCGGTTTGCAAAATGACCAGAACCGTTCCTAACAACAAACGGGCGGTCATAAAGCCTTGCCAAAGCCGTGCGACTTCCTGCGATACCGGTGAGGGCGTATTCATTTTTTTATTTTTTTATTTTGGCTTTGATTTTGGTGGGCAACACAACAATAAAAATGCCCCCGTGCCCCTTTCAACGCATCGCCCCGAGGAAGATGCACCCCGCAGGCATGGCATACGACTATTTCCACCAAAGGTTGGGCATCGCGTTGTTTTATGCCTCGCTTTCCGTCGCGCCATTGCCGCCAACGCCACAGCACGATCAAAAACACCAAGAAAAGTAACAAACCACGCAATGCCATTACAGTGCTCTTCCCAAAATAACTTCCAACACAAAGCGCGATCCGACATAGCCGAGTAGCAAAAATGCCGAACCGCTATAAAGCACTTGTGTTGCCCGTTTTCCGCGCCAGCCAAAACCGTAGCGCCCCATGAGGAGCACACCAAAAATCACCCACGCTACCAGCGAAAACACGGTTTTGTGATCCCAACGCACGGCATCGCCAAACAAAAATCCGGCGAATAAGGTCGCACTCAGAAGCAAAAATCCCGCCACCACAAAGCGGTACGTGAGGCGCTCCAAAGTCAATAACGGCAAACCACTGCCGGGGTCTTGGGCATGGCGGAATCGAATTTCAGCCCGCCGCATAAGCCATGCGTGAACCACCGCGATTCCAAATAAACCATAGCACGCAACGCCCAGTGCTAAATGGATAGCGAGCCATGTGGATGACAATGATGAAGTATGGGATGCTAACAAACTCCCTGGGAAAAACAGCGCCGCCGCCACCGCAACCGCCGCCGTAACCCCTAAGGCTTTTCGGTTGGGGAGCTGGGGATAAATCCAACGCTCGACCGCATACACCAGCACCATCAACCACGCGGTAAGCGATAGCGCGGGGGCAAAACCAAAATACGGCGAACTACCCAAAAGGGTGATGGCAAGCGCAATGCCGTGCAAAATCCAAGCCGCGCCCATCCACTGCCATGTGCTACGAAGGTACGCACCCACGGCGGCAAGGGAGAAAAATAAGATAAGGGGATCGCTGGGTAAAATCATTCGTACAGTTTAGCGCTTATCAAGCTACACAGGACACAGGTAGGAAAAATGGATGACATTGACAAAAAGATCATTGCATTGCTTTCAGATGATGCAAGAATGACCGTAACAGATATTGCAAAAAACGTTTACCGTTCAAGGGTGGCTGTTCAAAACAGAATTGACTCATTGATAAAAAATGGGGAAATAATTGGATTTAGCATATTACTAAAAAGAAAACCCGTTCCCGCATTATTCGAGATTCATTTGAATACAGGATTTAAATGTGAGGATGTTGTACCAAAATTTAAAGCTTTATTTAGGGTCAATAAAGCGTGGTCTGTCGCTGGAGGGACAGATTTATTTATTTGGACTGAATCAGAAGAAAGTAGCTTCTTGCAGGAAATGAGAACATTTCTATCTGGACAACCAGCCGTTGCAAGCGTATCCACCCACATCATGATAAAAACTTATGAATGATGTCAGAACTTGCAAAATGAAAGCCTTTTATTGCTAAATGTAGATTGAAACCTTGATGTAGCAGCAGATAAGCTATCCATATATTTAACTGCTTCAAGGATTCGTACTATGAATGGTAATAAAAAAATGGGGGTTGTCGTTGCCACTGCAATGTCCATAACAATAATTATAGGCGCAGGGCTTTTAGCGTTACCCGGTCTAAGTTACGCACTTGCTGGAAGATTTGGATACTTGTCATGGGTACTTGTTTCCATACTAATGATTCCGCTTCTCTTTATTTTCTCCTATTTTTCATCCAATAACCCAAGTGCAGGGGGTGTCATCGGCTATATAAGGGAATCTCTTGGAGAAAATTTTGGCTCAATGGCAGAGATGATTGTATTAGGAACTTTTACCCTGGGAATTCCAGCTATCGCATTGATTGGTTCAGGATATATAGGTCAGATATTTAAAAATATAACACCTCTAGAATCTGGATTAGCTTTTATTTTCATTGCATACTTAACCGGAATGGCGGGACTTCGCATATCGGGCGCTATTCAAACAGGAATGGCTGCATTGCTTATTATTGGTTTAACTGGAATTGGATTGGGATTTTTGTTGTATTCACATAACGAACCTGCTTATCTAGCATTAACTCCTGCCGTAACCGTAATACAAAAAAGTGAACTGAATGGCATATTTTCAGCAATACCTGTTATTTTATTTGCCTATACGGGATGGGAAATGACAGCTTTTCTTGCTGAAGATATGGAAAATCCCAAAAGGGATATGCCCATTTCAATATGGGTTAGTTTTTTCATAGTAGCAATCATGTATATCTTCATTGCTTGGATTGTTGCATCTTTTGCTATTGACAATGAACAATGGAAAACAGCGCCGTTTGTTGAGCTGGCAAAAGGATGGATGGGCGATAGCGGTGGGTTAATTGTTGCGATAATCGCAGTCCTGCTAGTGATTGCCAATGTAATTGCAGCCTTTGTTTCTGCATCTAGGGCAATTTATTATGCTGGCAGAGATGGTTTCTTACCAGATATTATAGGAACCAGTCATAAAAATGGACAACCTATTATCGCAATGACAATTACGTGGACAATTTTTTCATTCGTTATAGGTACAACTTATTTTTTGGAATTGGGCGTTGATACACTTCTTCAGCTTGCTGGGCAAAATTTCTTCGCTCTTTATTTATTATGTGCAATTGGATATACTAAAATCCATAAAAAACAAAAGTATAAAAAAATACTGGGTATGATTGCAATTGCACTGGTTTTTATAATGCTATTTCTTTTTAGCATTCCTGGAATAATATATTGCACCTTGTTGGCAATAACTGGTTTTTTTCTAGCATCAAAAAAACCAAGCACTAGCCCAAACTAGAGTGGTGGTTTAGTTGGGTAAAATCATTCATACAGTTTAGCGCTTCGTGCTCGACACCGCTCACCGCTCACCGCTCACCGTTCCAACGTTGGTACTCATCTTATGGCATCTGCTCTTTCCGAAAAATTATCCCGACTCGTTAAGGAAATGCGAGGTCAAGCCCGCATCACCGAAGACAATGTGACCGATATGCTGCGCGAGGTACGCATGGCATTGTTAGAAGCCGATGTCGCCCTTTCGGTAGTCCGTGATTTCATTGCACGGGTGAAAGAAAAAGCGCTGGGGCAAGAGGTCATGGGTTCCTTGCAACCCGGGCAAGTGCTGGTCAGCATTGTGAGCAAAGAACTCACCGCCACTATGGGCGAAGGTGTGACCGACATCAACCTCATCGCCCAGCCGCCCGCCGTGATTTTGATGGCGGGCTTGCAAGGTGCGGGTAAAACCACCACGACGGGTAAGCTCGCCAAGCATTTAATCGAAAAGCGCAAGAAAAAAGTGCTAACCGTATCGGGTGACGTGTACCGCCCCGCCGCGATTGAGCAGCTCAAAACCGTGACCGCGCAGGCGAAGGCCGAATGGTTTCCCAGCGACCCTAGCCAAAAACCCGTTGATATTGCTTTAGCCGCACTGGATTACGCCCGTAAGCATTTTTTCGATGTGCTTTTGGTCGATACCGCCGGACGTTTGGCGATTGACCAAGCCTTGATGAAAGAAATCAAGGATTTGCACGCCGCCTTAAATCCCGTTGAAACCTTGTTCGTGGTCGATGCCATGCAGGGGCAAGATGCTGCCAACACCGCCAAAGCGTTCAAGGAGGCTCTGCCACTCACGGGCATTATTTTGACCAAACTGGACGGCGATTCACGCGGGGGTGCGGCACTATCGGTACGGCAAATTACGGGTGCGCCGATTAAATTTGCAGGTACGAGCGAGAAATTAGACGGTTTGGAAGTCTTCGATGCCGAACGCCATGCCGGACGCATCTTGGGCATGGGCGATATTGTGGCGTTGGTGGAGCAAGTCAGCGCAGGTGTGGATATTGCAGCCGCCCAAAAACTCGCTGCCAAAGTGAAAAGCGGTGCAAGTTTTGACCTTGATGACTTTCTGATGCAAATTCAGCAAATGAAGCAAATGGGTGGCTTATCCGCACTCATGGACAAACTGCCCACCAATATGGCATCCAAAGCCAGTGAAGTTGATTTGGACAAAGCCGAGAAAGACATTCGCCGCAAAGAAGGCATCATCCACAGCATGACCCCCAAGGAACGCCGAAAACCCGAAATCATCAAAGCCACCCGCAAACGCCGCATTGCAGCCGGTGCTGGTGTACAGGTGCAAGAGGTAAATCGGATGCTCAAAGAATTCGAGCAAATGCAGGACATGATGAAGAAAATGAAGGGCGGCAAAATGATGAAGCTCATGCGCAAAATGGCAAGCAGCATGGGCGGCGGCGGCGAGGATGCAGCCAGCGGTAAAAAAGGGATTAGTTTTCCAAAAATGCCGTTTTAGGGTAGCCAGTCTTCTTGCAATACATCTGGCATTTCCCACGGACAAACTTCGGGGAAGGTGTCTGCATCTAAGCCAGTTTCTTTGAGCGCCGATGTCACCGCATCACTCCACGCATCGGCAATCCATTCTTCATCCGAAATAGACGGCTTTAGCGAAGGTGTTTTCTTGAGGCGGGCGTTTAATCGGTTGCGCTGCTCTTTAATCGTGCGCAACCAGCTTCTTTTGTTCCCGTAATCTGGTTGAAATTGGTATTTCAGCAAGTGCGCTAGTAACACTGCCATGCGGCTGGCAAGTTCGTCTTGTTGGCTTCGTCCCACGTCTTCTATCTCCTCAGCGATATTGGCAAAATCTAAGTATTCAAACCGCCGTTCACGTAGGAGCATTGCTTGCTGATGCGCCCATGCCACTACATCGGTCTCGTAACGGGTTATGTTCATCATTACCTCCATAATCAATAAACTATAGCACCTGTACGGGGCATTAGAATCTTTGAATGACCCCCCAAACCTTCATCGCCCAATGGCGCGATAACCCGCTGAAAGAGCGTGCCAGTTATCAACTGCATTTCACCGATTTATGCGATTTAATCGGTGTGGAAAAACCCACGCCCGCTAGTGCCGATTCCTATTGCTTTGAGCGTGGCGCAACCCGCACCGGCGCGGGCAAGGGTTGGGCGGATGTGTGGAAACGGGATTGTTTCGCGTTTGAATACAAATCGCGTGCGGGTGATTTGAAGCAGGCACTCAAGCAGCTCATGACCTACGCGCTGGCGTTGGACAATCCGCCGCTCTTGGTGGTGTGTGATACCAACATCCTGCAAATTCACACGCATTTCACCAACGCGCCCAGCGAAACATTCACCTTTACGCTGGATGATTTTGCGCTGCCAGAAACGCTCACCAAACTGCGTTGGCTGTTTACCGACCCGCAGAAATTCCACCCCCAGCGCACCATTGCGCAGATTACCGAAGAGGCTGCTGGCAAATTCGCCGAACTCGCGCAATCGCTGGCGGCGAAGGGGCATCCGCCTTTCAAAATTGCGCATTTTCTCAATCAATGCTTATTCGCTATGTTTGCGGAAGATGCGGAGTTATTGCCGGATCGTCTGTTTGAAAAACTGCTGGAAAGTTGCCAAAAAACGCCGGATGCCCACATCGGAAAACGGCTTGCCCACTTGTTTGAGTCCATGCGAGCGGGCGGCTATTTTGGGGTTGCCGATATTGGCTATTTCAATGGCGGCTTGTTTGAAGAAATTGATGTTTTATCGCTCCATGCCAGTGAACTGAAAATTTTGCACGCGGCGGCGCGGCTGGATTGGAGTGGGATTGAACCGTCGATTTTCGGCACGCTGTTTGAACGCGGGTTAGACCCCCAAAAGCGGGCACAGTTGGGCGCACATTACACCGACCCCGAATCCATTTTGCGGATTATTCGCCCCGTCATCATCGAACCACTTACCGCCGAATGGGAAGCGACCAAAGCCATCATTACCGAGCAAATAGATAAAGGCTCTAAAAACGCTTTTTCGTCTGCGCAGGCGACGTTTTGGGCGTACTTGGAACGGCTCCAAAAATTCCGCGTGCTAGACCCTGCGTGCGGTAGCGGCAATTTTCTGTTTCTGGCGCTGCGTGCGTTGAAGGATTTGGAACACAAAGCACGATTAGAAGCCGAAGCGCTGGGATTGAAACGGGAATTGTTTATCGAGGTGTCGCCTGCCAATGTGTTGGGCATCGAAATCAACCCGTATGCGGCGGAATTGGCACGCGTTACCGTGTGGATTGGCGAGATTCAATGGATGCTCAAAAACGGCTACAGCATCCGCGATAACCCGATTTTGCAAACCCTTGACCACATTGAATGCCGTGATGCGTTGCTGAATGCGGATGGTTCGGAATCTGCGTGGGAAAAAGTCGATGTCATCATCGGCAATCCGCCTTTTTTGGGCGATAAGAAAATGCGCAGCGAATTGGGCGACGTTTACACCTCCACCCTACGCGCAGCGTATGCGGATCGCGTGGCGGGTGGTGCGGATTTGGTCACGTATTGGTTTGAAAAAGCCCGCGCCCAAATTGAAACCGGACAATGCCAACGCGCTGGGCTGGTGGCTACCAATTCCATTCGCGGTGGTGCGAATCAGCAAGTATTGGCACGTATTTGCAACACCACCCGCATTTTTCATGCGTGGAGCGATGAGGAATGGGTGAATGATGGTGCAGCGGTGCGCGTGTCGATTATTTGTTTTGGCAATTCTGGTAATGGCGTAAAAACGGTATTAAATGGAAATGCGGTTGAAAGTATTCATGCCGATTTAACCAGCGGTTTGAATTTAACCGCCGCGAAGCGATTAAATGAAAATGCGGGTATTGCTTTTATCGGCACGCAAAAAAACGGTGCTTTTGATATTGCAGGAGAAATTGCCCGCGAATGGTTAAAGCAACCCAATCCAAACGGAAAACCGAATAGCGAAGTAGTGCGCCCTTGGGCAAATGGTATCGATATTACTCGCCGCCCTTCGGATAGATGGATTGTGGATTTCGGCACGTCAATGCCTGAACACGAAGCGACTTTATATGAAATTCCGTTTGAGTACATCGCAAAACACTTACCCAAACATCGAGCCAATAATCGCAACCGGACACTAATAGCAGAATGGTGGTTGTTTGAAGGGCGACGTTTGGGATTGCGTGCTGCACTTGCACCATTGCAGCGTTTTATTGCTACTTCGATGGTTTCAAAACATCGTTTTTTTGTTTGGTTACCAGCTTGCCAAATTCCAGAAAACTTGTGTGTTGCCATCGCACGCGATGACGATATAACTTTTGGTATTTTGCATTCACGGTTTCATGAATTATGGGCGTTGGCTTTAGGCACAAGTTTGGAAGATAGACCGCGCTACACGCCGACTACGACATTTGAAACTTTTCCGTTTCCATCCGGCTATTATGAAAAACCACCCCTAACCCCTCCTTCAAAAGGAGGGGAACAAGACAGCAGATGCGCTACGGGTATTCCTCCCCTCCTTGGCAAGGAGGGGGCGGGGGTGGTTCTAGCCGCCCAAGAATTAAACAAACTCCGCAATAACTGGCTCAATCCGCCGCAATGGGTGGACTGGGTGCAAACGCCCGAA
>JBDKGR010000014.1:0-26000 GCA_039798085.1 Pseudomonadota bacterium | reverse complement strand
TACTAACCACCCCGTCAGGCTTTGCCTGACACCCCTCCTTTTGAAGGAGGGGAGTTCCACTCTCCCCCTGCAAAGGGGGAGTACCCCGTAGGGGGGAGGGGGTCTTCCCAATAATTTGATACGGGTTGATGTGGTCTTCCACGCGCCCGGGGGTATCCACTTCGGTGGAATTGATTTCCAGCCATTCGTGGGCGCTGGCATCGTCGCTGCGGCGCACAAACGCTGTTCCGCGCACGTTGGTGATGTGCTGTACGCTTTCCCGCGCGGCCAAACGGTGGGCGATTTCGACCAAAGCGCGTTCGGCATTGCCATATAACAATAAATCGCATTTCGCGTCCACCACGATGGAACGGCGGACTTTGTCGCTCCAATAATCGTAGTGCGCGATGCGGCGCAAACTGCCTTCGATGCCGCCCAAAATCAGCGGAACATCGTTAAATGCCTCGCGGCAGCGTTGGCTATAAACGATGGCGGCGCGGTCGGGGCGCTTGTTGCCGACGTTGCCGGGGGTGTAGGCATCGTCGCTGCGGATTTTGCGGTCGGCGGTGTAGCGGTTAATCATGGAATCCATATTGCCCGCTGTTACACCCCAAAATAAATTGGGTTTGCCCAGCACCTTGAATGCCTCGGCGCTCGTCCAATCGGGCTGCGCGATGATGCCCACGCGAAAGCCTTGCGATTCCAGCAAGCGCCCGATAACCGCCATGCCAAAGCTGGGGTGATCGACATACGCATCGCCCGTGACCAAAATAATGTCGCAACTATCCCAGCCAAGCTGCTGCATTTCGTCGCGGCTCATGGGGAAAAACGGCGCTGTGCCAAACCGCGCCGCCCAGAATTTGCGGTAGCTGGTGATGGGTTTGGCGGGGCGGGGAAAGAAGGAAACGTCAAAGGTAGGAATTGGGGTGCTCATAGGGGGCGATGATAGTACGGCGCGCCAAAATACGTGGGGGATAGGGGTAAGATTGAGGTCGTTTGCGAGTTAAAAATGAAAGCTGAAAAATTCGACCCACAATTTGAAGACGATGTGGACATCACGGCATCTTTGGATTTATCTAAAGCACGGCGTGTTTTGCAGAAACAAAGTTTGAATTACTTTTAAAGACCGCTATTATATTAAGGAATAATATGCACATCAGCATTAAATACTTTGGGTTTATCGCACTAGCCTTTCACCTAACCGCCTGCGAGGTGAAAATTGGTACGCCTTCTACATCCTCCACTACCGCAGCTTCGCGTGGTGATGGTTTTTCCGCACCGCGTGGGCGTTATGCGTATTCTGTGGATGGAAAAGAAGTTAAAGACATCGAAACGGGTTTGATTTGGCAAACCTGCCAAGTGGGAATGACATGGAATGGAAATACCTGCACCGGTGAAGCCAAGAAATTTACCTACGATGAAGCAATGGCATTGAGTGGTAGAAATGGGCGACTTCCTACGATACGAGAGCTTGCTAGTTTAATTAAATGCAGTTCTGGGAAGTTCGAAAAAACGGTTGATGTTGGAGATGGTGGCGCTCCAATTAAAAGTGTATGCGCTGGCAGTTACACAACCCCCACCATAGATACCGAAGCCTTTCCGAATACTCCGGCTTCCGACGTTTGGTCGGGTTCGCCCTTTGCCGGCAATACAGGCGGCGCGTGGTTCGTTAGTTTCAGCTATGGCTTCTCCGGCTACAACGGCCGCAACGACGACGTCGGTGTGCGGTTGGTGCGTGGCGGACAGTGATTTTGAGCGCGTAGCGCCTTTGGGTATTGGGCTTTGTGGGAAGCGGCGGGAGCCGCGAATGATTTCCATCAATAAAAATTCGCGCCTTCCGGCGCTTCCCACACATGGCATCACCCTAATTCGTAAAATAGGCACACTATGGAAAACGAAAATTTTGACATCTTCCCACCCGCCATGCAGCAAGCATTTATTTCGCTGATGCGTTCTCAAGAACGTCTTGGTGAGCGCATGGATCGTTTTGATGAGCGTATGGATCGTCTTGGCGAGCGTATGGATCAATGCACCGCAAACATTGAACGCATCAGCAAAGAAGGTGAACGCATCAGCAAAGAAGGTGAACGCATCAGCCGCGACATCGAAAAAACCCATCAAGACATTGAAAAAACCCATCAAGATATTGACAAGGTATTCAAAGCCCAAGGTCGTGCTGAAAACAATCGGGGGGCTGAAGTGGAAGAGTTTTTCTACAACACACTCATGCACGAACCCATTATTGGCACAATGCAGTTTGATAAAGTGTTATCGAATCACATGGTCGGTAAAAAAGGAAAAGAAACCGAGCTGGATTTATTGCTCATCAACGGAAACAGTTTGGCGGTGGTCGAAGTCAAATCCAAATTTCACCCCAAAGATTTGAGCCAACTGCAAGAGCATATTGATTTTTTGCGCGACCATAGCCCCGAATTCAAAAAATATCGGTTTTATGGGGGCATTGCCGGATTCAGTATTCCCAACGATGTCACCAAAGCTGCCCACGAAAAAGGTTATTTTGTATTAAAACGGCGCGGCAAAATTATTACCGCGAATACGCAAGGGATGATGGCGCAGTAAATTTCAATCGTAAATTTCAATCAATAAATATAAAAAAATAGCAAATACAACATTCCCATGCACTCCGATATAGCAATCGCCCAAGCCGCCACCCTCCAACCGATTACGCCTTTGGTGCAAACCCGCCTAGGTATCGCCCCTGAGCATTTAGAACCTTATGGGCATTTCAAAGCGAAATTGTCGCTGGATTACATTCAAAGCCTTAAAAATCAGCCCAACGGCAAGCTGATTCTGGTTACGGCGATTACGCCCACTCCGGCGGGGGAGGGGAAAACAACCACCTCGATTGGACTGGCGGATGCGCTCAACCATATCGGCAAAAAGGCGATGGTGTGCTTGCGTGAACCGTCGCTGGGCCCTGTTTTTGGCATGAAAGGCGGTGCTACGGGCGGCGGTTATGCGCAAGTCGTGCCGATGGAAGACATCAATTTGCACTTTACGGGCGATTTTTCGGCGATTGCGTTGGCGCATAACCTGCTGGCGGCGTTGATTGATAACCACATTCACCACGGCAATGCCCTGAATTTAGACGTGCGGCGCATCACATGGAAGCGCGTGGTCGATATGAACGACCGCGCCTTACGTGAGATAACCGTGGCGCTGGGCGGGGCGGCGAACGGCTTTCCGCGCCAAGATGGTTTTGATATTGTGGTCGCTTCGGAAGTGATGGCGATTTTCTGTTTGGCGGATTCGCTGGACGATTTGAAAAATCGCCTTGGCAATATCGTCATCGGCACCACGCGTGAACAAAAGCCCGTCACCGCCCGCGATTTGCAAGCCCACGGCGCAATGACCGCGCTGTTATACAAAGCCTTCGCGCCCAATATCGTGCAAACGCTGGAGGGCAATCTGGCAATGATTCACGGCGGGCCTTTCGCCAATATCGCGCACGGCTGTAACTCGGTGGTAGCGACCCGCGCGGCGTTGCAATTAAGCGATTATGTGGTGACCGAGGCAGGCTTTGGCGCGGATTTGGGCGCGGAAAAGTTCGTGAATATCAAATGCCGCAAAAGCGGGCTGCGCCCTTCGGCGTGCGTGGTCGTGGGAACGATTCGTTCGTTGAAACACCAAGGTGGCGGCGATTTGGCGGTGGGCATCGTGAATTTAGAGCGCCATGTGGACAACGTGCAAAACGTCTATGGCTTGCCGTGCGTGGTGGCAATCAACCAATTTGATAACGATTCAGAATCGGATATGGCGTTGGTCGAATCGCGGATGCAAGCGCTGGGTGTGCAAACCGTGCGTTCCAGCCACTGGGCAGAAGGCGGTAAGGGCGCGGAGGCGTTGGCGCACGCAGTGGTCGCGTTGTGTGAACAAACATCAACGCTGCGCTTCACCTACGAAGATAGCGATACGCTGTGGGAGAAGGTCGAAAAAATCGCCCAATCGGTGTACCGCGCGGCTTCCATTTCTGCCAGCAGCAAGGTGCGGCAACAAATTGCGCAGTTACAGGCGGCAGGATATGGCAATTATCCGGTGTGTATCGCCAAAACGCCCTATTCATTTGCGAGTGATGCTACGTTATTAGGAGCACCCAACGCCCATGTACTGGACATCCGCGAGGTACGACTCTCCGCCGGTGCAGAATTTATCGTCATGGTATGCGGCGATGTGATGACCATGCCCGGACTGCCCAAACAACCCGCCGCGAATCACATTGATTGGGTAAACGGCAAAATAATAGGACTTTTTTAATGCGACAAATTTTTCTCGATACCGAAACCACAGGGCTATCGGCGGATAAGGGCGACCGGATTATTGAAATCGGTTGCGTGGAAATGGTGAATCGCAAACTCACGGGCAATAATTGGCATCATTATTTGAACCCTGACCGCGATAGCCATGAAGAGGCGCTCAAAGTTCACGGCATCACCACCGAATTTCTGCAAGATAAACCACGTTTTGAAAATGTGGCAGAGTCGTTTTTGGATTATGTCCAAGGTGCGCAAATCATCATTCACAACGCCACGTTTGATGTGGGCTTTTTGAATGCCGAGCTAGCACGTTTGGGTCGTCCCGCCTTTCCGCTACACGTTGATAGCGTGGTGGATACGCTGATGATGGCAAAGGAAATGTTTCCGGGGAAGCGCAATGGCTTGAATGGGCTGTGTGATCGCTTTGAAATCGACCGTTCGAGTCGCACCTTTCACGGCGCGTTATTGGATGCGGAATTGTTGGCGGATGTCTATATCCACCTTACACGCGGGCAAGATGCGTTGCAAATGGATGCCGGCACGGCGCAGGAATCGGGCGCAGTAAATTCGGTGAAAGCGGATTGGAGTAGCATGAATTTGCCCGTTTTATCCGCATCTGAAGCAGAAATAGCCGCGCATAACGACGTAATGAAGCAAGTGGACAAGGAAAGCGGGGGGCGGGGGGTTTCATTTCCTGCATAAATTCCCCCACATATTTTGCGAACCCTACCAACCGTGCCTAGTACGGTTTTTGACCCATATAGTTACCGGCCGGAGAATACTGGCAAATCCACACTTGACCACCCGTAGGGCAGACGGCTACACCGCAGCCCACGCTGGTGGTGTTTTTCCAAACTACTTGGGTGTAATGCCCGCATATCTCACCCGCAGCGCAGGTATTGGTGGTGTAGTCGTAATAGGTTTTTTCCGAAGCCCACATATCGACCACATCGGCTGAAGTGGGAGTCCAAGTTCCCCAATACAAGTTTTCGCCCACGCCCGCCGTGCCGCTGTGCTGCATATTGCAGTTATTTTTTGCTTTAAGCTGATCTACCCACGCTTGTGCCGATGCTGCCAAGGTGGTCGAATACGTCAATCCAGCCACGCCGACCAGCGAACGCCATTTGTTGTGTGCTGCTACGATTTCACTGGGCTGTAGCCCAGAAGTGGAGGTTGTGGTGGTCGGGGGTGTAGCAACGCTACAGCTACCCGAAGGCATCCGCCATGTTCCATTGTTGCACTGCAATACGGCACTGCCCGTATACCCATTGTTCACTTCGCTCTGGAAACTCACACTTTGCCCCGAAGCCGTGGTCGGAATGGTGGCGGTACAGTAGCTTCCCCATAGCACGGTGAATCCGGTGCAAGAAGCCGCCGTAGCGACAGGTGTAACGCATTGTCCATTTTGCAGCACTTGCGGCGCGGTACAGGTTACAGGTGATTCGATCCGCACCAAACCTAATTGGGAACCTTCCACAATAACTTGGTATTTTTGCGTGGCAAAGCCATCGGTTCCATTGCTGCTGCCGGAGGTATAGACATTGGGCATACTGACCGTAAATGTCGCGGGGTCAAATACCGCAGTGGGATTGCCCACATTATCAATTTGCTGTGCATCCGCCAAATAAAAAACGGCATTAGGTGCAATCGCATTAGCGGCTTTCCATGTGGAGGAAAATGTGAGGGGATTCGCATCCGCTTGTGGAATATCCAATGTGGGTAAGGTCAGCGTTCCGGTGATGTAATTCAAGGTAGCACGCGGCTGCGATACCGAAGCCAATAAATCAAAAATAGATAAAGAAGCCGCCGATGCCGAGGCCGATATCCCCCCCAAAAAGCAAAAGGCAAGCGCAGCACCTGCAACAGCGGTTCGATAGCGATAAGTATGTCGTTTCATGATGCAAGCTCCAAAAAATCGATAATTATGTAATAAATTTGGCTAATACCGCTTCTCCGCCGAACTAAGCTCTGCGTGCAGTTCACTATAAATTTTATAGCGCGTTGTGCTTATCCTGTCTGTATTAGCAGCGTTATCGGTGGATTCATTGGATAAATTTTGCAACACCTTGCATCCCGGTTCGTGCAGGTGCGAGCAGTTGTAAAACTTGCATTCTCCCCGTTCGCTGTAGGTGCGAATATCGGGCATTAGGCTGGCGAGTTGGGTCGGGGCGATGTGGTGCAAGCCAAACTCTTGAAACCCGGGCGAATCAATTAACGCCGTGGTGCGTTCTGCATCCATCCAATACAGCGTGGTGCTGGTGGTGGTGTGTTTGCCAGAATTCAGGGCGGTGGATATTTCTTGCGTCCACACCTTCGCTTGCGGCACGAGCTGATTAATCAGCGTGCTTTTACCCGATCCCGAAGGCCCTAGCACCAGCGTCGTTTTGCCGTGCAGCAGGGCGGTGACGGCTTCTAATCCCGCGCCGGATTCGAGGGAAACGGATAAAACCGTCGTCCCCATCGCCCGATACGGTTCAAGGCGTTGCCATGCTTTGCCGTGCAATTCGGCTAAATCGTTTTTGTTGAGCGCAATCAGCGCCGGAATATGGGCGGCTTCGGCGGCAATCAGGGCGCGGGCGATTTGGTGTTCGGAAAACTCGGGTTCGGCGGCAATCCAAATCAGCACTTGGTCGAGATTGGCAGCGAAGGATTTGGTGCGAATCTCATCTTGCCGATAAAGCAAATTGCGCCGAGTTTCGATTTTCTCAACCGTTCCTTCGTCTTGACTGGGCAGCCACCAAACGCGGTCACCGACGACGACATGGCTTTTTTTGCCGCGCGGATGGCAAATAACGCGCTCACCTTCGGGCGTTTCCACCCACACATGGCGACCGTGTCCGGCAATGACCAAGCCTTGGCGCTGCGTTGATTTCATACGCGCTCCAAACGGGCAAGGTGTTCAAGGTGGGCTAATCGTTCGGGGGCGGGGGGGTGGGAATAATAAAATTTCACGTAAATAGGATCGGGAGTGAGGGTGGAGGCATTGTCCTCCATCAATTTCAATAAGGCGCTTGCCAAGGCTTTGGAATCGGTTTTGCTGGCGGCGAAGGCATCGGCTTGAAACTCGTCGCGGCGCGAAAGTTGGGCAAAAATTGGCGACAAAAAGCTACTGACCAACGGCAGCACCATCATAAATAATAGCAAGGAAAGCGCTTGGTTCGTGCCATCCAAGGCAGGTAGCACACCCAATCCCCTAAAAAACCCAAGCTGCTGACTGACCCAACCCAGCGCGAAAAGCCCCAATAAACTTATGGCAAACATCAACACGATGCGCTTGACGATATGGCGATGGTGAAAATGTCCCAGCTCGTGCGCCAGAACCGCATCGACCTCATCGGGCGTGAGTTGTTTTAATAGCGTGTCATAAAACACTACGCGCTTGGATGCGCCAAACCCCGTAAAGTACGCATTGGCGTGGGCGCTGCGCTTGCTGCCGTCCATCACAAACAAACCCTTGGCATTGAAACCACAGCGCTGCATCAGCGCCGTGACGCGCGTTTGCAATCCGGGGTAATCGGTATCGTCCAGCGGTTTGAATTGGTTGAATAAAGGGGCAATCCATGTCGGATAAATCAGCATCGCCAATACATTAAAACCCATCAACACGCCCCACACCCATAGCCACCACTGCGCTCCAGCGGCACTCATCAGCCACAGAACGAGGGTGATAAGCGGCAAACCAATCAGCAACGAAATGGCGGTGGACTTGGCAAAATCCTGCAACCACAGCCGCACGCTGGTTTTGTTGAAGCCAAAGCGCTCCTCTAAAACAAAGGTTTGGTAGAGCGTGAAGGGTAAATCCAACACGCTGCCAATCAGCGTAAAGCACACCATGAGCGCGACTTGCTGGGGCAATCCGGCATCGAATACCTCCAATAATGCGCGATTCAAGGTATCCAAACCCCCGAGTAACGTCCACACCACGATCAAAATGCTGCCGAAAATCAGTTCGATCAACCCCAATCGGGCTTTGGCAATGGTGTAATCCGCCGCTTTCTGGTGGGCGGGTAGCGCAATTTTGGAAGAAAATGCTGCCGGAACTGCGCTCCTATGCTGCGCGACATGGCGAATTTGGCGTGTAGCCAGCCACAACTTCAGCGCGGTGCTACTGCATAAAAAAGCCAGAAAAAAAAGGGTGATGGTTAATTCATTCATAGGGGGGAGTTTAGGACATACGCCACAGGACATCACATTGCGCGACAATCAGCACTATGACTGAAACAAAAACTGAAATTACCTTACAAACTACCTTACCCAAATCCGATCAAAACCTCGTGTGGTTGGATTGTGAAATGACGGGTTTAGACCCAGAAAATGACCGCATCATTGAGATTGCCGTCATTGTCACCGACCCCCATCTCAACCACCGCACCGAAGGTCCTGTGTTTGCCATTCACCAAACCGAAGCCCAGCTCGACAAAATGGACGCTTGGAACAAAGGCACACACGGCAAAAGCGGGTTGATTGACAAAGTTCGCGCCTCTACCACCACGGAAGAGGAAGCAGAAAAACAGCTTTTAGAATTTTTAAAACGCTATGTTCCTGCCAACGCATCACCCCTGTGCGGCAACACGATTGGGCAAGATCGCCGCTTTTTGGTGAAATATATGCCCAAACTGGAAGCGTTTTTTCATTACCGCAATTTGGATGTGAGCACGCTCAAAGAACTCTCCAAGCGTTGGAATCCACCAATACAAGCCAGTTTCAAAAAACAGCAACGCCATACCGCCCTTGCCGATGTGCATGAATCCATTGATGAAATGGCTCACTACCGCGAGCATTTTTTGAAATTGCCAAGCTAAAAAAATTCCCGCTTGAGCGGGAATTGCTGTATTACGCTGCTTACCTTTACACTTACCCTTACGCCATCGAATCCCGAATTTGTTGCAATGCAGCGGGATCATCCATCGTGGTTAAATCACCGGTATCACGACCTTCGCACACCGCTTGAATCGCACGGCGCAGCAACTTACCGCTGCGGGTTTTGGGCAGTACGTTCACAAAACGCACTCGGGCAGGGCGACCCACCGCACCAATGGAGTTATCCACCACTTTCATCACTTCGGCTTCAAGTTTGGCGTGGGCAATATCGTCCACCAGCACGCTAGCATCTTTCACCACCGCGAAGGCAACGGCAACTTGACCTTTCAAATCGTCCGCTACGCCCACTACGGCGACTTCGGAGATGTTGGGGTGGCTGGAAATTGCCTCTTCAATCTCGCGGGTTCCAAGGCGGTGTCCAGCGACGTTAATCACGTCATCGGTACGACCCAAAATGAAGAAATAGCCGTCTTTATCGCGCACCCCCCAATCGAAGGTGCTGTAGATGTATTTGCCGTTCAGTTTTTGCCAGTAGGTTTTCACGAAGCGGTCATCATCGCGCCAGATGGTTTGCATACAACCGGGTGGCAGTGGACCTTCTACCATGACCACGCCTTTTTGATCGCCGCCATGCAGTTCTTCGCCCGCGTCGTCCATCAATTTGACGTTGTAGCCATACATGGGGATACCGGGGCTACCAAATTTGCTCGTTTTTTGCTCCACACCGTTGGCAATACCAAGGATAGGCCAGCCGGTTTCGGTTTGCCAATAGTTGTCAATAATCGGTTTTTTCAGGCTGCCGCTAATCCATTGCGCCGTGGGTTCATCCAGCGGTTCACCCGCCAAGAACAAGGCACGAAGGCTGGAGAGATCGTATTTCGCCATCAACGCAGGGTCTTGCTTTTTGAGTACGCGCACGGCGGTGGGAGCGCTGAACATCACGGTAACTTTGTATTTTTCTACCAAGCTCCACCAGATACCGCCATCGGGACGGGTAGGCAGACCTTCGTACATGATGGTTGCCATGCCGCCAATCAGCGGGCCGTAGATGATGTAGCTGTGTCCTACCACCCAACCAATATCGCTGGTGGAAAAATACGTTTCACCGGGATTGCCGCAGTAAATATGCTTCATGGAAGCTGCCAACGCCACGGCATAGCCGCCGGTATCGCGCTGCACGCCTTTGGGTTTACCCGTCGTTCCGCTGGTGTAGAGCGTGTAGCTGGGGTGCGTGGAATCAACCCATTCGCAAGGTACTACCGCATTCAGGTGTTTTTCGCGCAGATCGTTCCACAGGTGATCACGTCCTGCTACCAAGTTCATAGCAGCAAGTCCACGGTTGGCAAGCAATACCGCCTCGGGCTTGTGGCTGGAGAGATTGATCGCTTCATCCAACAAAGGTTTGTAAGGAATCGCTTTGCCGCCACGCACGCCGCCATCGGAGCTTACGATAACTTTGGGGCTAGAGTCTTCGATTCGGGATGCCAAAGCACCCGACGCAAAGCCCCCGAACACCACCGAGTGAATCGCACCAATACGCACACACGCCAGCATCGCAAAAGCGGCTTCGGCGATCATGGGCATATAAATCAATACGCGATCGCCTTTTTCTACGCCCAACTCTTTCAAGGAGGCTGCCATGCGTTGTACTTCAACGTGCAATTCGGCAAAGGAATAGGCTTTTTCGGTATTGGTTTCAGTCGAAATCGCAATAATCGCGGGCTGGTCGGCACGGTCTTTCAGGTGGCGATCCACGGCGTTGTGGCACAAATTGGTCGTACCACCCACAAACCAGCGAGCGAACGGCGGGTTGCTGTAATCACACACTTGTTGGGGAGGCGTGTGCCATTCGATGCTTTTGGCTTCTTCACCCCAAAAACCTTCACGGTCTTCGATTGAGCGAGTGTAAAAATCTGCGTAATTCGTGGAAGTTGTCATAGAAAATGTCCCTCGGTTTTATTGAATTCATAATTATGAAGCGATAACTTGCTGCTTCCTGACCAATGCGATCAATGACTTAAATTCTGCAATTACTTGATTATTTAATCAGGGCATGAACGGCTTTGAAATCGGGATTTTCGGCGCTACGAAGCCATTCAAATGCTACCATTTCGGTAGTGACCAATTCAGCACCAGCGCCCGCTAGACGGTCAAAGGCAGCATCGCGGTTGCGATCGGTACGGGAACTGCACGCATCGGTCACCACCCATACCTCGAATTCATCTTCCAATAAATTCAAAGCGGTTTGCAGCAGACAAACATGGGCTTCACAGCCAGCAATAACGATGGTGCGTCGCTGCACCTCCTCCTCCATGCGCGGTTTTTGCAGATGTTTGGGCAGGCTACGGGCATTGCCTTGCACGGGTTTAGGGGGAGGGGGCGGCGGTGCAAGCCATTCGCCCAAACCTTCTTCCACCGCGCTAAAGTGCATTTTGGAAAGCACCCGTGCCCCCGCTTCTTTCAAAGCAGCATCCAATTCGGGGACACTGCCCCCTAGTTTGGAAGGATTTTGTTCGGTAGCAAACACGGGTACATCCAACAATGCCGCAATTTTTGCCAAGCGCACGGCATTCGCAACCACGGCATCGCTATCCCCCATCGCGGGCATGAGGCGGGTTTGATAATCCACCAACACCAGTTGAGATTCTTCTTGATTCAATAACATATTCAACCTCTTCGACCTATTATTAGCCTTAGCCTTAGCGTTAGCGTTAGCGTTAGCGTCCCGTGGTATGCAGCGTACCAGCGGTGTTTGCCGCTGCATTGGCGGCATTGGCGGCCAGCATTTCTTCCAATTCTTTGCACGAAGGCGCACAAACGGCTTGGGATTTCCCTAATACTTTTTTGGTGGTCATAAGCGAACGAGCGCGATGTTTTCCACACAGAAAGCACGACATAGTCGCTCCCCCAAACGAAGCTGCCGCCATAAATGGAGAACCCGATACCTTCGACTTATACCGCAACCCATCGGGAAGCACGGTAGTTTTTGATTCTGTTTTTGCCATATGAAAACCCCTAAAAACCCCTATATAAACGCGCTTGACACCGCAGGTATCACGGGTTAAGCTTGCCAGATGCGAATTATCCTTGTTCTTACAGCGCTTTTGTTAGCTCCTGCTACACAAGCTGCACCAACCACTATCGAAAAACCTGCTATCACCACAGCGGCTACTACGGGCAATGCGGGTGGGACGCATGGTTTTTCTTCTGCAACCTCGGTTCTCATCAACAATGCGATGAGTCTGCTTGGAGCGACGTACCGCTCAGGTGGAACGAGTAACCATGTTGGATTTGATTGCAGCGGCTTTGTCCGCAACATCTTCCAACAAAGTGTAGGCACGGTCTTACCACGCAGTGCCCACGATCAGGCTGCTGCCTCCCACAAGGTGAGTCGCTCCGAACTACAACCCGGGGATTTGGTATTTTTTAATACGATGCGTCGAGCCTTTAGCCATGTTGGTATTTATATCGGCAATGGTAAATTCATCCACGCCGCCCGCACGGGAAAAGGGGTACGGGTAGATAGTATGTCGCTGCCGTATTGGAATACCCGCTTTAGTGGAGGGGGACGTGTGGCAATGGGTTCCGTCATCGGTTCGGTAGAATCCGCGCTTGTTGACAACAACCTGACTAGTGCGACCAATGCGGCTAGTTCTACCTATGGCATTTCATCCTCATCCTCTTCCTCTGCCTCTGTTACCCCTTTCCGTGCGGTTAGCGTTAGCCAGCGTAATCGGGGTAATAAGCAGCGTGTCACCCGCGTGGTCTCAAGCGCCAAAAAGCAGCTCCACGCTAAACCTAAATCCAGTCGAAGTCAAAAGCGCGGCAAGCGTTGAAGATGTTCGCAGCGCTTCCACCGCCTCCAAAATTGTTGTTACGAAGGAAGAAATACAACGTTTTGGAGATGGATCGGTTGCTGAGGTATTAAAACGATTACCCGGCGTAACAACGGGAGGTCGCCCCGGACGCGGAGGCGATGTGCGGATGCGTGGCATGGGAGGCGGTTATACCCAGTTGCTGGTGAATGGCGAACGAATGTCCCCCGGCTTCTCACTGGATGACTTACCGCCAGACCAAGTAGAACGCATCGAAATTATGCGTGCCCCCACCGCCGAGTTTGGTGCGCGTGCCGTTGCTGGAACCATCAATGTGGTTCTGAAAGAAGCCCTCAAACGCAATTTGAATGAGGTGCGTGTCGGTGTGAGCGGGGAGGCTGGTCGATTAACCCCCAACGCCTCATGGACACACAACGACAAAATCGGAGAAGCAGTTCAATACACCATGACGCTTTCCGTGAATCGCCACGATATGCACGATGTCAGCGATAGCAATACCCGTTGGTATGACCTGAACCATCACGGGGCACAAATTCTGGAACAACACGAAACCGGAATTACCACGTATCAGCGTGAGGGAATTTACCTCAATGGGCGCGTTCAAATCACCTTAGCCCCCGAAGAAACACTGATTTTTCAGCCGTTTTTGGTGACATCAAATGGTACAAGCAATGTATTGGGGGAACTTCATCAATCCGCTGGAGACGCAATACCACAGCCCTACTCTAGCTATAAAACTTATAGCGATAATCAGATGTCTGCGGTACGTGGCAACGTGCAATGGCAAAAAAATATCGGTGATGGTGGTAAATGGGATGTGCGCGGCAGCCTCAGCAATAGTGTGTCCGATAGCCATAGCCTGCGCCAAGAATTTTCAAGCAACGATGCCAATAATGCGCTATCTCGTAGCGTTAATGAGCAATCCAGCACCCGTGAAACGGGATGGACGTTGACCGGAAAATGGTTGCAGCAACTTGAAAACGAACACAGCCTTGTGGCGGGTATGGAATTGGATAGCAGCAAGCGCATCCAAACCCGCACCACCTTGCAAAACGGCGCACCCATCTTGCAGGATTTTGGCGATGATTTCAGCGCATCGGTTCTGCGTACTGCGGTTTATATGCAGGATGAATGGAATCCTAGTAAGCAAATTTCGGCTTACGCGGGTTTGCGTTGGGAAGGGATTCGCACCCAAAGCGATAGCAGCAACTACCAAGCCAGCAATTTCAGCAGCGTGCTAACCCCTTTGTTGCACGCAACATGGCGACCCGATGAAAAGAGCCGCAACCAATGGCGTGCCAGCCTAACCCGCAGCTATAAAGCCGCTACGTTGCAAGATTTGGTTGCACGCCCCAGCCTTTCTCCGCTTTATCCGACCGGTAGCAATGCCGCAAGCAGCCCAGACCGAGCGGGGAATCCAAATCTCACCCCCGAATTGGCACGGGGTTTTGAAATTGCCTATGAACATTATTTGGAAAAAGGTGGGCTTTTGAGTGCCAATTTCTTTTATCGCCGAATTAATGATTTGATACGCAATACGATTAGTTTAGAAAATGTATCATGGTCTACCGACCCGCGTTGGGTTTCGCGTCCACAAAATGTAGGCAATGCGACGGCACAAGGTATGGAATTAGAAGCCAAATTCCGTTTAGATGAAATCTGGAAAGAGGCACTCCCTATTGCGTTACGCAGCAATGTGAGTGTATTTCATTCGGTAGTGGATACCGTACCAAACCCGAATAATCGTTTAGAGGGTCAGCCCAAGGGAACGGCAAATTTTGGTTTTGATTACAAACTGCGCAGTATTCCTGTTAATTGGGGAGCGAATATTACGATAACTCCGGGATACGATGTACAGCTTACCGATGCGCCCACCAGCCAAAAAACCTCGATTGGAACCAAAATGGTGACGGATATGTTTATGGCGTGGACAATAAACCCCTCGGCAGTGCTGCGTTTGAGCGTGAATAATCTTTTTCCGCGTGACTACAGCAATACCAGCAGCATTATTAGTGGTTCACAATTACAGGATGTGGAAAGTAACAATCCATCTCAAACACGTTGGACATTGCGATTAGAATTGAAAATGTAATCATGATGATAAATTTACTCAAATCATCAAAATCATCATTATGGTTATTTTTATTTTTATTTTTATTTTTATTTTTATTTTTAATATCGCTATCTGGATGCGCTTCTTTGAACAATTCAAAAAAAGAAGAGATACATGGTAGGGTAGTAGAATTCGTATTAACCACAAATAATACGATTCCTGTAGTATTTGAAAATGGTCTTGGTGGCAGAATGGAATGGTGGGAAAAAGTGTTGCGTGACATATCAAAGGATACGACAACATGGGTTTATAACCGACCGGGTTATGGGGCGAGTGATTCTGTATCATCACCTCGTGATGGTGCTCATATTATTGAAGAATTAAGAAGGTTACTTCAAAACAAAAATCTAAAGCCTCCGTATATTTTAGTAGGGCATTCATTAGGGGGCTTGTATATGCAGCTTTTTGCTCGTCAATATCCTGATGAAGTCAGCGCACTTATTTTGGTTGATTCAACCCACCCGAGGCAACTGGAAGGCGAAGGTTCTATTGAAAAACAATCTTTTTGGGTTCGTGGTCTTATTGGAGCTTGGGTAACAGGCAGTGCCAAAGAAGAATTGGATTTTCTTTCTCAAACAGGTGCGCAAGTTTTAAACCTTCCCACTTTGAAGAATAAACCGGTGTTCGTTCTCAGTGCGTTAAAACCCATGCAAGAGAAATCAAAATTGGCAGATGATGCCAATGAAAAGCGCAAAGATATTGCTCAACTTTACCCCGGTTCACAGCAATTATGGGTAGATAGTGGGCACGCAATTCCATTAGAACAACCGGATGCGGTAGTTGCCGCTATCCGAGAGGCGTTGAGGAAAAAACCGTAACCCTAGTGATTTCTATCCAACAACTGGGAAGCGAGTTGTACCAAGGTGTCTCGATGCGCACCTTCGGGTAGGCGCATGGCGGCTGCAATGGCACGCCGTGCCTCTTGCATCGCTGCTTCTCGCGCTACGGCGAGCGATCCGGTTTGGTGAACAATCGCCAATACGGCATCCAGCATACTTACATCGCCTGTTTCAATGGCTTGTTGCACGATAGCGCATTCTTTTTCATTCGCACGCTGCATGGCAACAATCAGGGGCAACGTGGTTTTGCCTTCGCGCAAATCATCGCCCAGATTTTTGCCCATGAGGGTCGCATTACCTGCGTAGTCCAACACATCATCAATCACCTGAAACGCCGTACCTAAGGCTTGCCCGTATTCGGCACAGGCTTCTTCCAATTCGGGGGATGCACCGGACAAAATCGCCCCCACCCGCGCACTGGCCTCGAACAATTTGGCGGTTTTGGAGCGGATGACTTGCAAATAATCCGCCTCGGTAAGCTGGGCGTTGTGCATATTCATGAGCTGCATCACCTCACCCTCGGCGATGATGTTGGTGGCGTTGGCTAATACCTCCATGATGCGCATATTGTGGGCATCAACCATCATTTGGAAGGCGCGAGAATATAAAAAATCGCCTACTAGCACGCTGGCAGGATTGCCAAAAGAAGCATTTGCGGTGGGGCTGCCGCGCCGAAGTGCCGATTCATCGACCACATCGTCATGCAGCAAGGTTGCGGTATGGATAAATTCCACCACCGCTGCCAAATTGAAGCGTTGTTCCCCCTTAAAACCCAAAGCGCCACAACACAACAACAATAAAACCGGACGCAGCCGTTTGCCGCCCGCCGAAATAATGTAACGGGAAACTTTGCCAACCAAGGGAACGCCCGAGTCGAGACGACGAGCGATGACCTGATCAACTTGGTGCATATCTTGTTCGACAATAGAAAGCACCGTCGAGAAAGTAGTGGAATTTGCTTGCAAAGCAGTGGGATAGGTTGGTTGGAGGGATAGGGTGAAAAGTTTTCGCCGGATTGTAAATGCTACAATCCAAGGCTCTACAGAAATTCGTCTGTGGGAGTCAAGTTTATAAGAGGTCAACATGTACGCGGTCATAAAAACCGGCGGCAAGCAATATCGCGTTGCTTCCGGCGAAAAAATTAAAGTAGAACAGATTGCTGCGGACGTAGGCCAAGAGATTGTGTTCAATGAAGTTCTGGCAGTCGGCAACGGCGCTGAATTGAAGGTTGGCACACCCTTGGTGTCCGGTGCGACGGTTACAGTCACTGTCCTTTCTCATGGCAAGCACGACAAGGTTCGCATTTTCAAAATGCGCCGTCGTAAGCACTATCAGAAACGTCAAGGTCATCGCCAGCAGTTCACTGAGCTGCAAATTGGTGCAATTAGCGCATAAAACGCAGCATTAGCAGCATTAGCAGCATAAGGAACATAGGTCATGGCACAGAAAAAAGGCGGCGGCTCTACGCGAAATGGGCGCGATTCCAAGCCCAAAATGCTCGGTGTGAAAGTGTATGGCGGTCAAGCCATTGAAGCGGGTGGCATCATCGTTCGCCAACGCGGAACCAAATTTCACCCCGGAAGCAATGTCGGTATCGGTAAAGATCACACCTTGTTTGCAACAGCGGCTGGAAAAGTTTCCTTCGCTACCAAAGGTGCGTTGAATCGCCAAACCGTGAGCGTAACAGCCGCTTAATCAGCAGCCTAATTGCCGCTCGGCGATTGGTTTCCCCCATAAAACCCTGCGCCTTTTTTTGCGCGGGGTTTTTTCATTTTGAAGGCAGAAAGATTTCATGAAATTCGTTGACGAAGCCTATATTGATGTCTCGGCTGGAGATGGCGGCGCGGGTTGCGTCTCGTTTCGCCATGAAAAATACAAAGAATTCGGCGGCCCCAATGGGGGAGACGGTGGACGCGGTGGGCACGTTTTCGCCGTAGCCGACCCCAATTTGAATACCTTGGTGGATTTTCGCTTCTCCCGCCGGCACGATGCCAAGCGCGGAGAACACGGCATGGGTTCCGATATGTTCGGCGCGGCGGGCGATGATGTCACGCTCAAAATGCCCGTTGGAACCATCATTACCGATGCCGAAACCGGCGAGGTTTTGTACGAACTCCTGAAACCCGGAGAAGTCATCACCATTGCCAAGGGCGGCGATGGTGGATTTGGCAATCTGCGTTTCAAAAGCGCGATCAACCGTGCGCCCCGCCAAAAAACCCCCGGGTGGCCGGGTGAGAAGAAAAATCTCAAGCTGGAATTGAAAGTTTTGGCAGATGTGGGTTTGCTGGGAATGCCCAACGCGGGCAAATCGACCTTTATCACGGCGGTATCGAACGCCCGCCCGCGCATTGCGGATTACCCATTTACCACCTTGCACCCCAATTTGGGTGTGGTGCGTGTGGGGCCCGAGCAAAGTTTTGTGGTGGCCGATTTACCCGGTCTCATCGAAGGCGCTGCCGAAGGTGCAGGCTTGGGTCATTTGTTCTTGCGGCATTTGAGTCGCACCCGTTTGCTTTTGCATATTGTGGATGTCGCGCCGTTTGATGACAACATTGACACCGTAGTGCAAGCCAAAGCGATTGTGAACGAGCTGAAAAAATACGACCTTGCGCTTTACAACAAGCCGCGCTGGTTGGTGTTGAACAAGCTGGATATGGTGCCGGCGGACGAACGTGTGGCGTTGATTAAAGATTTTGTCAAGCGCTTCAAGTTCAAAGGCCCTATTTTTGAAATTTCGGCATTGACGCGTGAAGGTTGTGAGCCGTTGGTGAAAGAAATTTTCAAGTACATCCAATCGCAGCAAATAGCTGAAAATACCCCTGAAGTGATTGATCCCCGATTTGCGGAGCTATCAAAAGAATAGCTGCTTATGCACACAGATAAAGCTTTACCCACGATTTTAGGCAATGCACGTCGCATTGTGGTGAAGGTTGGTTCCAGTTTGGTAACCAATGAAGGGCGCGGTTTGGATGAGACCGCCATCGGTGAATGGTGTCGGCAAATGGCGCACTTGATTCAAGATGGGCGCGAAGTCATCATGGTATCCAGCGGCGCAATTGCCGAGGGCATGAAACGCCTTGGCTGGACAGCGCGTCCGAAAGCGATTCACGAATTGCAAGCCGCCGCCGCCGTCGGGCAAATGGGTTTGGCGCAGATGTACGAAACCAAGCTCCGCGCCAATGGTCTCGGCAGTGCGCAAGTGCTTTTAACGCACGCCGATTTGGCGGATAGGGAACGGTATTTGAACGCCCGTTCCACCTTGCTCACCCTGCTCAAACTCGGGGTTTTGCCCGTTATCAATGAAAACGATACCGTCGTTAATGACGAAATCAAGTTCGGCGATAACGATACGCTGGGTGCGTTGGTGGCAAACTTGGTCGAAGCCGATGCCCTCATCATTCTGACCGACCAAAAAGGACTTTATACCGCCGATCCGCGCAAAGACCCCGAAGCCCAATTTGTGCATGAAGCGCGTGCGGGCGATGCGACATTGGAAGCAATGGCGGGCGGTGCGGGTTCGAGCATCGGGCGCGGCGGCATGATTACCAAAATCCTCGCCGCCAAACGTGCGGCGGGTTCGGGCGCATCTACCGTGATTGCATGGGGACGTGAGCCGGATGCGTTGATTCGTTTAAGCCAAGGTGACCGTATCGGCACGCTGCTAATCGCGCAAACCCAGAAAACGCAAGCACGTAAACAATGGATGGCGGATCACCTGCAACTGCGTGGAGCGGTTGTCGTAGATGATGGTGCTGCTATTAAATTAAGAGCAGAAGGCAAAAGTTTGCTGCCGATTGGCATGGTGCAAGTGGAAGGCGAGTTTTCGCGCGGCGATGTGATTGCCGTACGCGATAGCACCGGAATTGAGTTCGCACGCGGTTTAGCCAACTACGCCAGCGCCGAAGCGCGGTTGTTGTGTAAAAAACCCTCGGCAGAAATTGAAAGCATCCTCGGGTATGCCGCTGAATCGGAAATGCTGCATCGGGATAATTTGGTGTTGGTGGGGTAATCGTTAATAAACCGGAGTACCTATGGATCGCTGCTTAATTGTTTTTGACCTTGATACAAAATGTCTGGAAAAAAACTACCATAACAGCGATTGGGAAAATGCTTACGCGGATATTCGCAGAGTTCTTAATAGATACCGATTCAACAATATCCAAGGAACGGTTTACCTGAGTGAAAGAGGCGTTCGTCAAGCGCACGGTACGCTTGCATTGCAAGAGGTTGCAATCAAATTTTCTTGGTTTGAAAAATGCGTTTCCAGCGTTCAGTTTTACGACTTGGCAGACGATTTTAATGCCCAGTTTATTGTGGAAGGTGTGGCACAGGCAAGGGCTGCATTTGAGCGCAGAATCGCGGATTTGCGCCAACAACTGATTTCGGCTGGATTACCTAGCGAGAAAGTAGATGAGATTATTGGCAAACAAACATTTTCTTTAGAAAATACGCCACAGGGAAATTTACCTCCCGCCATTGATCGATGATCATTCTCATGCACCTTGTGTCCCCATCCTGCTCCGCTTCCCCCGCGCAACAGATTGCTGGTTTGGTGCAGCACACACCATTTAAACCGCAAATTGTCCAACTATTCTAGGTTTTGGCACTTGGTAGGTGGTTAGGGTCGCCATAAAAGGCTGGCACAATATCCAATTACTGCAAAAAGAGGGTTTTATGCTACCCGTAAATCTTGAAGACTTTGGACTTGATTCCGTTCCGTTTCGTGCCATAAAACGCCCCGTAGCCATGCAGGTTGATTTTGCAACAGAAGCGGGAATAATCGAAACGCGCGAGGGAGCTGTGCGCTGCAATGCCGGTGATGCCATCCTCACAGGGGTTGAAGGCGAACGCTGGCCCATCACGCGCGAAAAATTTTTGACAATGTACGCAGCCAATGCCCCTACCGTATCAGGACAATCTGGCAGTTACACCAAACGTCCGTTCCCTGTACGGTGCGCGTATGTCAACCGTCCATTAAAGGTACATCTCTCATCAGGGTTAGGGATTTTGACTGCTCAAAAGGGCGATATATTGGTTCAGTATGCCGAAGGCGATTTCGCCATCGTTGGTGGATCCGTTTTTGAGAAAACCTACCAAAAACTTCCCTAACGAAACGCCCGTACCCCCATCACCACGCCCAGCACCAGCAGTGCAATGCCTGCGCTGCTCGTCCATTCGGGGGCTTGTCCGCGTTGTAAAAAACCATAGGTCAATGCGGCAAGCGTTTCAAAGACGATAAGCTGCCCCGTGAGCGATGTGGGTAGCAATTTGCTCGCGCGGCTCCACGCCAATGTGCCGCCCCACGATGCAAACAACCCCATCGCCAGCATCAGCAGCACAAAAAACAGCGGACGTGTGCCCAGCCCCATAACGCCCCCGTCTTGCCACAGCCCGACCACCAACCAGCCCCCCAACGCTAATGGCAATGTGGCTAAACCTTGCGCGGTCGTCCATGTGGTGGTGGATAAATTGGGATGCGCTTTCAGCCAACGGGCATTGCGAATGGGATACCACGTCCAAGCCGCAACCGCCACCAACGCCAAAGCACTACCCAGCGCGTAGCGTGCGCTGCTATCGGAATCGGGTGAAAGTGCGGCGCTTTCGGTGTGATTCACCAATGCAATACCACCACTTATCAAAATCAGCGAAGGAAATAAACGCGCCCACGGTAGATTTTTATCTTGCCAGTTCGCGCATACGGCAATCACCACGGGCAATGTGCCAATCAACACGCTGGCAAGCGGCACTCCGGCTAGCTGAATCGCGGCGGATAAAAACAGGTAGTAAATGATGTTGCCCACCAGTGCGAGCTTAAAGGCTTCGACCCAATCGGCGCGACGCAACGCAGCAAGGCGAACCCGATCCGGCACGGCTAGCACCAGCGCCACCAGCCCGAACGCGAGATAGCGCCCAAACGATAAAGCCGCCGGAGAATAATCGGGCAGCAGCGCCGGAGCGACA
This sequence comes from Pseudomonadota bacterium, assembly GCA_039798085.1. GTDB lineage: Bacteria > Pseudomonadota > Gammaproteobacteria > Burkholderiales > Burkholderiaceae_C > Allorhodoferax. The sequence goes on along the minus strand of JBDKGR010000014.1, from coordinate 4,177 downwards.
AATACCAATCCCCACATCCACCCCGCAATCAGGGCGTAGGCAATGCCTGTGGGTAAATTGTTATTTACGTTATTTACGTTATTTACGTTATGTTTCAATGTGCTTTATCCCAATTCGCGCCGACCCCTACTTCGGCTAAAAGCGGGACTTTCAAATCGGCTACACCTGCCATCAAGCGCGGGATTTCGGTTTTGAGCCAGTCGATTTCATCTTCTGGTACTTCAAACACCAACTCGTCATGCACCTGCATGATGATTTGGGTTTTTCGTTGTTCGGCATCCAACACATCTTGTATTTTCACCATACTGAGCTTGATAAGGTCAGCGGCTGTGCCTTGCATCGGGGCGTTGATGGCGGCGCGTTCGGCTGCGGCACGGCGTGGGCCATTCGGGGACTTGATTTCCGGCAGATACAAACGTCGCCCCAGCACCGTTTCCACGTAGCCCAGCGCTTTGGCGGATTGGCGAGTTTCATCCATGTAGCGCTTCACGTCGGGGTAGCGCTCAAAATAGCGGGTGATGTAATTTTTGGCAGAGGTATTGTCAATATGCAAAGCATTTGCCAAACCAAACGCGCTCATGCCATAAATCAGCCCGAAGTTAATCACTTTGGCATAACGCCGTTGTTCGTTGCTGACTTGTTCTACGCTAATGCCAAACACCTCGGCGGCAGTGGCGCGGTGTACATCCAACCCTTCTTGAAACGCGCGTAGCAAGGCGGCATCCCCGCTGATATGCGCCATGATGCGCAGTTCGATTTGGCTGTAATCCGCGCTGGCAATCACCCCATTCGGACGGGCGATAAACGCCTCACGCACCCTTCGACCTTCGGGTGTGCGAATGGGGATGTTTTGCAGATTCGGTTCATTGCTACTCAAGCGCCCCGTCACGGCAACGGCTTGCGCGTAATGCGTATGCACGCGCCCTGTACGCGGGTGGGCGAGCTGCGCGAGTTTGTCGGTGTACGTGCCTTTGAGTTTGGCGAGTCCACGATGCTCCAAAATTTTGGCAGGCAACGCATATTCTTCGGCTAGCTTTTCCAGCACTTCCTCATCGGTACTGGGCGCACCGGTAGCGGTTTTTTTGACGATAGGAAATCCCATCTGCGTAAAGAAAATCTCGCCAATTTGCTTGGGTGAACTCAAATTAAACGGTTGCCCCGCCAGTTCGTGCGCTTCTTTTTCCAGTTGCACAATGCGCTGCCCCAATTCGTGACTTTGGGTGGCGAGCATGGGCGCGTCAATCAATACGCCGTTGCGTTCGATGCGGAAAAGCGCTTCGCTGCTCGCAATCTCCAATTCATACACGGCGTTCAGCTTGGCATCGGCTTGCAACGACGGGAAAAGCGTTTGATGCAGATGCAGCGTCATATCCGCATCTTCACAAGCGTATTGGCTGACGCGGGCAATCTCCACTTGGTTAATGGTGAGTTGATGCACGCCTTTGCCGCACAAATCTTCAAAACTCAAGCCTTTGCGCCCAAGGTGACGCTCTGCCAAACTCTCCAAACCATGCGGTTTGTGGACTTCCAAAACATAACTTTGCAGCATGGTATCGTGCCGATAACCGCGCACTTCGATACCGTGATTGGCAAACACATGGCGGTCGTATTTAACGTGCTGCCCGAGTTTGGCGCGGCTGGCATTTTCTAGCCACGGTTTTAGGCGCTGCAACACCGCATCGCGCGGGAGTTGTTCGGGCGCTCCGGCGTAATTGTGTGCTAACGGAATATACGCCGACTCGCCCACCCGAACGCTCACGCTAATGCCCACAATTTGCGCCCGCATTGCGTCCAAGGAATCGGTTTCGGTATCCAATGCAACCAATTCCGCCGCTTCGATGGTGGCAAGCCACGCATCAAACTGCGCCCAATCCAACACCGTATCGTAGGATGTAACTTGAACGGCGGCGGGAGGTGGTGCGGGTTCGGGGTCGCCAAATAAATCGGTTTTTTCGGATATGAATTGCGCCGATGATTGTGTCGATTCCAACGTTTTCAACAAACTCTTAAAACCAAATTTTTGATAAAAATCCCTTAGAGCGCCCGTATTATATGCGTTAGTAGCTATTGAATTCATAGCATCAAGCGCAGGTAGATGCTCCACATCCGTTTTAATCGTGACCAGTTTTCTACCCGTAGGCAACCAATCCAAGGAATTGCGCAGGTTCTCGCCGACCACACCTTTGATTTGGTGTGCGTTTTCGATGATGGCATCCAACGAGCCGTATTGCATCAACCATTTCACCGCCGTTTTAGGCCCGACTTTGGGCACGCCGGGGACGTTATCTACCGTATCGCCGACCAGCGTTTGGTAATCCACCATCAAATGGGGCGGAATACCGAATTCCTCGGTAACGCCTGCCATATCGCGCGTGCGGTTCGATATGGTATCGATGATGGTGATGTGTTCATTCACCAACTGCGCCAAGTCTTTATCGCCGCTGCTCACAATCACCCGTATATTTTGGGCGGCAGCGGTGGTGGATAGCGTGCCAATTACATCATCCGCCTCCACGCCCTGCACAGCGAGTACGTGCCAACCCAAAAGCGCAACGACTTCGTGAATCGGTTCGATTTGGAGGCGCAAATCATCCGGCATCGGCGCGCGTTGGGCTTTGTAGGCGGGATACAAATCGTCGCGGAAGGTTTTTCCTTTCGCATCGAACACGCACACGGCGTAATCGGATGGAAAATCTTTGCGCAAACTTTGCAGCATATTGATCATACCGCGAATCGCTCCCGTAGGATGGCTGGTCGGATCGCCCGCAACCGCACGCAAATCGGGCATCGCATAAAAAGCACGATAGAGGTAGCTGGAACCATCCACCAGCAGCAGTGTTTTTTGATGATCTGTATATTCCATATTAAGCCCCCCAAATACCCAGCGTCCAGCCGTCATGCTGGGTGGTTTTCTTCCAAATCCGCTTGCTCCACGGTTTGTTGGGGCGGCGGTCGAATATCACCAAATGCGCTTCATCGGCTCCAATCGTTTGCGCATATTCCACCGTTTGCGGTATCCCCACTTTTTGCACTGCCACCAAACTGCTATTGCTTTTGAGCAATTTCAATTCAATCACAATGCGTTGCACTTCACCATAAAACCCTTTTTCTTCATCCACAGGCCATTCGATAAACAAATCGGTACGTTTGCGCCCCAATCCATATTCGCGGTTAATCCGTCCACCGCCGTTAATAATGCGCTGCAAAAACGCTTGCAATAGTAATTGCGGCCCCGCTTCTTTGAAACTAAAGCCTTCAATCCACGCATCCGAATGTTCTCTAAAGAATTGTTGAAACGCTGCCAAGAGCTTGGGCATATCCAGTTTACGTTCGGGGGTTAAATACCATGCTTGATCGTGCGTGATGCGTACTTGGGTTGTCCAAGTCAGTTCGCGGGGAATCACTTCGCGGTAAATCCGATTGGCAATCCGAATTTGGGGACGGATATAAATTAAACCCAAATCCTCCACATATTGAATATCATCAATGGGATATTGTTGTTCTAAACCTTCATGGGCTTCACTGGAAACAATATCGGCAACAATACGCTGCACACGCGGTTCGCGCAATTTGTCCGATAGTGCATCCAAGTGCGTGGCGCGGCTATAAATCAATCGCTCACGGGCGGCTTTGTAGCGTTCCAACGTGATGGGGATGGAGCGATCATCGCGGGCAGCTTTATCCTTTTCCGTGCATTCCCGACCCAGTGCGTTCACCAACCAAGGCTGACCTTCGGTATCTAACCAGAGTTCATTCCAAATCGCATCGTCAAATACCTGTCCGGTTTCTGTGGTGTGTTGTTGCCATAATTCAATCGTTTCTGGTTTACTTAAATTACCGAGCCGCAACGATTCGGCTTTGATATTAAAGGCGCTGCCACCCGTAATAATCTCGTGGTGCGCAGTATGAATACGGTAATCGCGTATATCCCGCACGCCACACAAAATAATCGTTTGGGGAAACGCATTCGGGCGTTGCGCATAACCTGCACGAATTTGGCGCAATAACGATATTAATGTATCACCTACCAACGCATCGACTTCATCTAATAATAATACCGTAGGGCGATTTTGACCTGTGGGGTCGGATTGGCTCCAATGTGCGAGTAAACCGGTGAAACGATCCATTGCAGATAATGTGTTGGTTTTATTAGATAACCATGTTTCCAACGAAATAT
>JBDKGR010000013.1:0-27052 GCA_039798085.1 Pseudomonadota bacterium | reverse complement strand
CCGTAGCCAAAACGGTAGGGGCGGGCTTTGCCGTCGTCGGTTCCGGCGGCGGTGGAGAGTTTGTCGATTTTCAAGAAACGCCGCACCACCTTATCGCCCGCGTAGATTTCTAGCACGCCGTTCGTTCCCGTCCAATTTTGAACGCCGCGACTGATTTTATTTTGCTGTTCTTGCGTACACGACGCAAGCAAAGATACCGCAAAAACGGCTGCAATGCCCGCCCATACTGCACGGGCAGCTCTTGATTTAATAGCAAACATTGTATTCTCCTTGGGGGTTAAAGCGTGCGTTGGCGCAGTGCTTCGTACAAGCATACGCCACTGGCGACCGATACGTTCAAGCTTTCGACCGCACCGCGCATGGGGATGCTCACCAAGGCATCGCAGGTTTTGGCGGTGAGCTGGCGCATTCCCGCGCCTTCCGCGCCCAGCACCAGTGCGACGGGGATTTTCAAATCGGTTTGGTAGAGCGTGGATGTTGCCGCATCGCTCGTGCCAATCACCCATATCCCGCGTTCTTTGAGTTCGTTCAAAGTGCGTGCCAAATTGGTCACCATGAAATACGGAACAGTTTCCGCCGCGCCGCTTGCCACCTTCGCTACGGTGGCGTTAATGCCCGCCGCGTGGTCTTTGGGCGCGATGACGGCGTGCGCACCCGCTCCATCCGCCACGCGCAAACACGCCCCAAGGTTATGCGGATCGGTGATTCCATCCAGCACCAGCAGCAGCGGGACGGTGTTCGCAGCTTCCAATTCTTCTAGCAATTCATCGAGCGAATGGCGTTGTTCGACCGCCTGCACGCGCCCGACAATCCCTTGGTGACCGTGGTTACCGCAGAGCTTGGCAAGCCGCATTCCATCGGCTTCGGTGAGGGTGATATGGGATTCTTTGGCACGCTCCAAAAACTGGCGCATACGGGCATCGCGCCGCGTGGGGTCAAAGAATAGTTCGAGGATAGATTGCGGCGCAGTTTTCAAACGCACGCCGAGGGCATGAAAGCCGAAAAGGGTTTTGGTGTTGGATGTGGACATGGGGGGATTATCCAGCGAAGCGAAGGGGGTGGGCGGTGTAATAATCTTCAGTCAAAGGAAATGCTGTTATGACCCGAACAGCTACCATGCGCACCATGAAATCTGAAAAACCGATGAGCGCCACCATCATGGTGGTGGACGACACTCCCGCCAATTTGCATTTGTTAGGGGATATGCTGTACAGCCAAGGCTGGCGCGTACAACTTTTCCCGAAGGCGTGTCTGGCACTCAAAGCGGCGCACCAACAAGCCCCTGATTTGATTTTGCTCGACATCATGATGCCGGAAATGGACGGTTTTGCGTTGTGCAAAGAACTCAAAGCGGATGCCCGTTTAAGCAAAATTCCGGTTATTTTCATCAGTGCGTTAACCGATACCGAAAGCAAAATCCGCGCTTTTACGGCGGGGGGCATGGATTACGTCACCAAACCTTTTCAAATAGACGAAGTGTTGGCACGCATCAAAACCCATTTGCAGTTGCACTATATGCAGCGTGAACAGGAAAATCATCAGCAAAATTTGGAACGCTTGGTGCGCGAACGCACTGCCGATTTATTACGTGCCCAACGGGTTGCACACATCGGCAGTTGGCGCTTAGATATTCAACCCACAGCCCTTTATTGGTCGCCGGAAACATACCGTTTATTTGGTATTCCCGATGGAACGCCTCTGATTTTGGATGATTTTATTCAACGCGTTCACCCCGAAGACCGAGAGCGTGTGCTGACCGCGTGGAATCGGGCATTGGAGGGCGCATCTTATGACATTGAACACCGCATTGCCACCGAAGGCACGACCGTATGGGTACGTGAACGTGCCGAATTTGAATTCGATGCGCAAGGCAAGGCGACTATCGCTTTCGGTACGGTGCAGGACATTACCACCGAGAAAAATCACCAAAAGCAAATCGAATTCATTACCTCGCACGACCCCTTAACCGGATTGCCGAACCGAGCCATGTTTTTAGAATTGTTGCGCCCTATCATGGCGGCGGCGGTTACCCATAGTACGCAACTCGCTGTAACGTATATTGATTTGGATGGCTTTGCCGACCTCAATAGCCAACATGGGCGGGAGCTTGGAAACCGTATTGTGGTCGAGATAGGCAAGCGAATCGTCCAAGCCGTACGTGAACCGCACCATGTCGCGCGTATTGGAGGTGATGAGTTCGCCATCATTCTGGGGCATCTCCGCCCAGATGGTGCGTATACGATTCCTATCCAGCGTCTGTTGCAAACCATTGCCGAACCGCTGGAGATCGCGCCGCACACGTTTCACCTCACTGCCAGCATTGGCATCGCGCTGTATCCACAAAGTACACGGATTGAAGCCGAGCAATTATTGCGGCAAGCCGATCAAGCCATGTACCTTGCGAAATTGGCGGGAAAAAACCGTTTTCATCTCTTTGATCCGCTGAAAGACGAATCCACGCGCGAACGCTTTTTGCGTTTAGATGAAATCCGCACCGCACTACAAGAAAATCAGTTGGTGCTGTTTTATCAACCCAAAGTGCATTTGCAACATGGGGAAATCGTTGGCTTTGAAGCGCTGATTCGATGGCAGCATCCTGAGCGCGGCTTGTTGCCACCCAGCCAATTTATTCCGTTGTTGGAGCAACATCCCTTATCCATTCCGGTGGGGGATTGGGTCATTGAAACCGCCCTTGCCCAATTAGCCGCATGGAACGCCCAAGGTTTGGTGACCAGCATTAGCGTCAATATCGACGGTCAGCAATTACAAGATGTGCATTTCGAGCACCGTTTGCTGCGCCAACTCGCCCAGCAACCCACCGTCCGACCCGAACAACTGGAACTGGAGATTTTAGAAACGGGGGCTTTGGACAATATGGCACACGTTTCCGGTTTGATTACGCGGTTGGATGCGCTGGGCATTCGGTGCGCGTTGGATGATTTTGGTACGGGCTACTCATCGCTTACGTTTTTGAAGCAGCTCACCGCCAGCACCATCAAAATCGACCAAAGTTTTGTGCGGGGGATGCAGGATGATGCGGAGCACGTTGCTATCGTGAACAGTGTGTTGGGGCTATCCCGCAGCTTTGAACGCACCACCTTGGCAGAAGGTATTGAAACCGAAGCGTTGGGTGGATTATTGATTGAACTCGGTTGCGAATTGGGTCAGGGCTACGCGATTGCGCGTCCTATGCCCGCCCATGCCGTACCGGATTGGATTGCGTCTTGGCAGCCTCCTTTGCTGTGGTCACAAACGCACGAATTACCACCGCAAGATATACCCACGCTGCTGGCGGAGGTGGAGCATCGCGCATGGCTGAAAGCACTGCGGCGTTATACCGAAAAACAGGAACCGATAGAAGAGCGCCCCATTAACGATGCCCAGCGATGCCGCTTTGGTCGATGGATCAACAAAACCAGCACGCACCACCGTTTGGGGCATTTGGCGGGGTTTCAAGAACTTCATGATTCGCACCACGCATTGCATCAGCAAGCCGAGTACCTATTGAATCGCCGCCCCGTAACAGCGGCTTCCGCGTGGGAAGGAATCGAAACCCAAAGCGAGCGCATCTTGGCATTGCTGCGTGAATTGCGTCAAAATCCGTTGAATACGAACAGTAGATTCGATAACGATTGATAGCCCGTAAACCTGTAGCCAAGGTGCTTTATGACGATACCCGATCTGCACCCAATGCTGATACAAGAGCGCGAAGCCCGTCTCCAAGCGGAACAAGCATTGCACCAACTTCAGCGAGAACGTGACCTTCAACGGCTTGCCACCGAATTGGCTACCCAATTATTAGCCGCACCGTTAGACCAGTTGGATAGCACTTTGCACATCTTGCTAGCACGCGCTGGAGAAGCACTGGGAGTGGATAGGGCATTGCTCTTTATCAAACCCCGTGATGGCGAGCAATGGGCGGGGGCGCGTGGCTGGTGCCGTGCAGGGGTATCTCCCGTGCCGCAATCTTCCAGTCACCAAGGGCTAACTGAAAGTACCCGATGGTGGTTCAGGCAGTTTGAATGCGCGGGGTATATCTGCATCAACCGTACCGATCAAATGCCGCCAGAGGCAGCTATTTTGTCGCATTTGCTGCAAACAACCAGTACACAATCGGTTTGTGCTATGCCATTGATAGCAGATAAAACTTTATTGGGGTTCTTGTCGTTGGATGCAGTCCTCGCTCCCCGCATTTGGAGCGATGAAGATATGAATTGGCTGCGGTTGATGAGCCACTTGGTTACCTCCACCCTTTTACGCCAACGTGCCGAACAGCAGCAACGCGCCAGTATGCAGCGTTTTGAGGTACTGTTTGAATCGATTGCCGATGCGGTTATCGTAGCCGATGATGCCACTGGCATGGTCGTTGCCGCCAATGACCAAGCCGCTACGTTATGGGGTCGTCCGGTTACCGAATTGTTGAAATTACACTTCACCCAACTCCATCCACCCCAGATTCACGCTATCGAACCAGAAGAATTCAAACAGCGTGTGGGGATGAACATGGTGGGCGCACGTCTGCACGAAACGCTGATTCGCCATGCCGATGGCCGTGATATTGCCGTAGAAATCAGCAGCGGAAGGCGTTATGAATGGAACGGTCAGCAATGCCATGTCGGTGTGTTCCGCGATATTACCGAGCGCAAAGTGCAGCAAGTAGCGCTGGAAACCGCCCAACGCAGGCTCTTAGCCATTTTGAATAAAGTGCCTGTGGGCGTGGTAGCACTCGAGATTCCTACCCATCGCTTCACATCGGTGAACGACGAATTTTGCCGGATGCTAGGTTACACCCGTGACGAATTATTGGGCATGACCCCCGCCCATCTCCATCCCGCCGAGGAAATGCCCCGCGTGGCGGCCGAGTTTGAGCGTATTGCCAGAGGTGAGCTGCCGCTGGCTCAAAATGTCACGGTGGTGCGCAAGGATGGCTCCCAATTTCCGGTTGATATTCAGCCGGTGGAGTTTGAATTGGAGGGGGTACGCACCGTGCTGGGGGTTTTCATGAATATGACCCGTGTCCACCAAGCCATGAATGATCTGCGTAACAGCGAAGCCCGTCTGCGCACTTTGGTGAGAACCATGCCCGATATGGTGTGGCTTAAAGATGTTAATGGGGTTTTTTTGCTGTGCAATCTAGCGTTTGAGCGACTTTTAGGGGCAGTCGAAGCCGACATTGTGGGTAAAACCGATTACGATTTTGTCCCACCAGAAGTAGCAGACTTTTTTCGCGCTAACGACAAAGCAGCAATGGCTGCCAACGACCCCAGAACCAATGAAGAATGGGTGACGATAGCCGATAGTGGCAAGCGTATCTTGCTCGAAACCACCAAAGTATCTGTTCACGGGGTGGACGGAGAACTGATTGGGGTACTGGGCATCGGTCACGACATCACGATACAACGGCAACTTCAGCAGGATTTGGAAGAAGCGCTTTTGTTCATGCGTGAAAGTCAAACCATCGCCCGTGTGGGGGGGTGGAAAGCCAATCCAACGAACAATGCACTCAAGTGGACGGATGAAATTTTTCAACTGCTAGAACATCCTATGGATAATCCGCCCGACTTGCCCACGGGGCTGCGCTACTACGCACCCTACGATGTCCCCAAGTTAATGGCAGCCATAGCATCTGCTTGGCACGATAACCAACCTTTTGCACTGGAATGTGACGTAATCAGCCGCATGGGACGAAAATTCCGTGCCGAGGTGCGCTGCATAGGTCGCGTCACCATGCCCGATGGGGATGTGCTGGTGGGCACATTTCAAGATATTACCGAACGCCATGAAGTCGAGCGGCGCTACGAAATGTTGTTCAATGAAATGCTGGACGGCTTTGCGCTGCATGAAATCATCTGCAACGATGAGGGCAAGCCCATTGACTACCGCTACCTCGCATTGAACCCCAGTTTTGAGCGCATGACCGGATTGTTGGCCGCCAACACCATCGGGCGCACGGTGATGGAGGTGTTGCCTGACACCGAAAGTTATTGGATCGAAACATTTGGTCATGTCGCGTTATCGGGTGAATCCGTTGCTTACGAAAACTATGCAGCACCGCTGGACAAATACTTTGAAGTCAAAGCATTTCAGCCCGCACCCAACCAGTTTGCCTGCATTGTGGTGGACATCACCACCCGTAAACAAAATGAAACCGAGCTAAAGCAACACCGCCACCACCTCAGTGAACTGGTGCAAGCACGCACGGCGGAATTGGCAAAAGCCAAAGAATCTGCCGAATTCGCTAACCGTGCCAAGAGCGTTTTTTTAGCCAATATGAGCCACGAAATCCGCACCCCTTTGAATGCGGTGATTGGGTTTGCTCATATTTTGGAGCGTGACACCACCCTAAGACCGCGCCAGCAAGAGCAAGTTCATACCATCGCCCGCAGTGGTCAGCATTTACTGGCACTTATCAACGATATTCTGGATTTATCGAAAATCGAAGCAGGGCGTTTGCTGTTGAATCAAGCCGACTTTAATCTGCACCTGCTATTGGACGATTTGACCAAGATATTCACCCTACGCGCCGAGACCAAAGGTTTGCAGATGCTGCTAGAGCGTGCGCCAACCGTTCCAATATGGGTACATGGCGATGAAGGAAAGTTGCGCCAAGTGCTGATGAATTTGCTGGTGAATGCACTCAAATTCACCCCCACGGGCGGCAGCATCACGCTGCGGGCTGGTACGGCGGATCGGATGCGGGTGCGGTTTGAGGTGGAAGATACGGGCGTGGGCATTAACGAAGCCGATCAAGCCTTGCTCTTTCAACCGTTTCAACAAGCAGAAGCCGGGCGAAAATCCGGCGGTGGCACGGGCTTGGGTTTGAATATCAGCCAACGCCTGCTGCATTTGATGCAAGGTGACATCTGCCTGCACAGCACCTTAAACCAAGGTTGTTGCTTTCACATCGAACTACCGTTGCAACGCATCGAAAACATCCCACTCGCCCACGATGGGGATACCCCCATACTGGAAATTACCGAGATCAAACTTGCCTCCAACACGCCTCCGGTACGGGTGTTGGTGGTGGATGACATACCCGACAATCGGCAGCTGCTGCACGATATGCTAATCCCCGCCGGATTCACCGTATTGGAAGCGGCGGATGGTGCGCAAGCCGTTCAATTATTCGCGCAACACCAACCCGATGCGGTGCTGATGGATATACGAATGCCCGTAATGGATGGTTGCGAAGCCACTCGCCGCATCAAAGCCACGCCTGTAGGCGCACGCACGCCCATTATTGCGGTATCTGCCAGTGCCCTCGAAGAGGATAAACAAGCCATTATGGATTGTGGTGTGGATGCGTATGTAAGCAAGCCCGTTGAGCCATCGCGCTTATTTGGCATACTCCAAGCGCTATTAAATTTGACGTATGAAACATCGGCTAATCCCGCGCCCATCAGCTTCAAAAATCTGTGTGCAGCCGTCCCTGCGGATATGCGCCTTGGTATGTACCATGCAATCGAACAAGGCGATATTGCACAATGCAATGACTACTTGGAGCATCTTCGCCTCTCGCAACCCGCCACAGCCCACGTTTTACAAAAGCTGGTCAATGATTTTGAATACGATACCCTGCAACAGCTTTTAATGGTTTAGTCTTAACGATTCCGACCGATTCCGACCTCTATACTTGCCCTCTAATCCACCGTTCACCCCACCTCAAACGCCGCTTGCAACCATTGCACGCCTTGGGGTTCGGGTTCAACCACCACCACATCAAAGCGACAGGGCGGTAATTGGGGCAAGCCCATCAAATAATGGCGGGCTGCCAAAATGATGCGCTTTTGTTTGATTCGGCTCACGCTGGCGGCTGCCCCGCCGTGGGTTAGCGTGCTGCGTTGGCGTACTTCGACAAAAACGGTGGTTTTCTCTTTGCCGCCGTGCGTGGGTGTTTGCATAATCAAGTCAATTTCACCGCCGCCGCGTCCGGGCGTTCGATAATTGCGGGCTAATAAACGCAAACCTTGTGCTTGCAGATAATGCAATGCGGTATCTTCCGCTGCATCGCCTCGTTGTTTGGTCGAAAAATTCCCTGAAAGATTTTCCATGAGTTCCATTTTTTCCTCCGCGCTGACCGCTGCTACCGAGGCAGCCTCGGGTCAGCATTATCCCGAAGGCGCGTTGTATTTGGTCGCCACGCCGATTGGGAATTTGGCGGATATGAGTTTGCGGGCGCTCTATTGTTTGGGGCTGGCAGACACCATCGCTTGTGAGGATACGCGCCACACCCAAAGTCTGTTACGTGCTTATGGTATCGACAAATCGGGGCATCAACTCCTCGCCCTGCACCAGCATAACGAGGAAGAAGCCGCCCAAAACGTGCTGGACAGGCTGCGCACGGGGCAGCGTGTCGCCTACGTCAGCGATGCCGGAACGCCCTGCATCAGCGATCCGGGGGCGCGGCTGGTGGCGGTGGTGCGGCAGCAGGGTATGCGCTGTATTCCGCTGCCGGGAGCGAGTAGCGTCATCACGGTGTTGAGCGCAGCGGGCTGCATCACGAATCATGCCGATGCGGGGGGATTTTTGTTCCACGGCTTTCTACCCAGCAAGACAATGGAACGCGAGCGAATGGTAAAAACGCTACAAAAAGAAGAGCGTGCTATCGTTATCCTAGAAGCGCCGCACCGTGTTGAGGCGTTAGCACAGGCATTGCAAGCATTGGGCGAACGCCTTGTGACCGTGGGGCGCGAATTGACCAAACAATTTGAAGAAATCGCCACCCTCCCCGCCCACAATTTGCCCGCGTGGTTTGCAGCGGATGCGAATCGTTTGCGCGGTGAATTTGCTTTGGTGATTCATCCCCAGCCCCCCGCCACCGATGCACCGCAAGACACACGGGTTTTGGATTTGCTGCTGGCGGAACTTCCCTTAAAAACCGCCGTCCGCCTCACCGCCGAGATTACGGGAGCGCCCAAAAATGCGCTTTATGAATTGGCGTTGGCTTGGAAAGAAAAGCAGCATCAATAATCCGATTAACCTATCTAATTTAATGGGGAGGGGCATTCATCATGGCAGAGCAAACGGAAAGAGCCGAAACGGCAGAAAAAGCCATTTTTTACGAAATGCTGTGGGATTGTGCCCAATGCAATACCAAAGGGCTGCTCGGAACCAGCCAGCGGCATTGCCCTGTCTGCGGTGCAGCGCAAGACCCTAAAAAGCGCTACTTCCCCAAAGAGGGCGAGGAGGTGGAAGCAAAAAATCACCGTTTCGCAGGTGTAGATTGGCATTGCGGGTATTGCAATACGCCCAATTCTGCCGCTGCCGATTTTTGTACCAACTGCGGCGCGGGCAAGGATGGAACCAAGCCCGTCGAATTGATCGTAGAAAAATTGCCCGAACCCGTTCCCAAATCCACCAAAATGCCGTCGTGGTTGGTGTGGAGTTTGGGATTGTTCGGGTTATTCGTGGTTGTGATGCTATCGCTATTTTTCAGCAAACATGAAGTCACCGCCACCGTTGCCGCCCGTAACTGGCAGCGCGAAATTCAGATTGAACGGCTCATGCCCGTATCCGAATCCGCATGGTGCGATAGCGTTCCGAGTGGTGCTTATGGCATGAGCCGCTCGCAGGAAGTGCGATCCACCAACAAAATCCCCAACGGACAAGATTGTCATGAGGTACGTCAAGATAAAGGCGATGGCAGTTTCGTGAAACACACAGAATGCACTACCCGCTACCGCGAAGAACCCGTTTACAGCGACCGTTGCCACTACCAAATCAAACGTTGGCAACCCAGCCGCAAGCTGAAAGCAGATAACCTCAGCGCGACTAATTCCGGCAATAACCTTGCACCCACATGGCCAAGCGCTTCGTTGAATCCATCGGCATTGGGCGGAGAACGCATCGGAGCAAAAAGTGAAAATTACGAATTAACCTTCAAAAGGGATAAAAACGATACAAGCGATAACAAAAAATGGACTTGCAACGTATCCGAAGCGGTATGGAATAAATACCAAAAAGATAGCAAAGTCACTATCAAGGTTCGCGCTACGGGCGGGATGGATTGCTCCACCCTATGAGTACACCATCTAAACCGCTTGCGCCTCGCTTTGTTACGGGTTCGCTATTGCGTCACATTACCACGATGGCAGGTACAGGGGCGATTGGTTTGGTGGCGATTTTTGCCGTCGATTTAATCAATTTGCTCTATATCTCGCGGCTGGGTGAACCCGCGATTGCGGCAGCGGTGGGATTTGCGGGGGTGGTGGGATTTTTTCATCTCTCGCTTTTTATTGGAATGCTGATTGGGATTGCGGCTATCGTGTCACGTCTGATTGGAGCACAGAAGGCAGAGGAAGCGCATTTAATCGCCACCTCCAGCCTCGTGATTACGGCGCTGATTGCGGTGACACTATCGGTGCTGACGCTGCTTTTTTTAGAACCGATTTTGCGTTTACTTGGAGCGCAAGATAAGGTGCTGGAATTGGCGATAGGCTTTTTGCGCATCACACTCCCATCGACCGTGCTGCTGGGTGTGGGTATGGGATGTACGGCGTTGCTGCGTTCGGTGGGCGATGCGCGGCGAGCCATGCTGGTCACCCTCGTCCCTGCAATAGGAACGGCGGTGCTTGACCCGCTTTTTATCTTTGGATTCGGGCTGGGGCTGGATGGTGCAGCGATCGTGCTGGTGATTGCCCGTATCGTGCTAGTGAGCGTGGGGCTGCATGGCGTATGGCGCGTCCACAAGCTGCTTGCACCTTTTGATCGCCATCGTCTTCGCCAAGATGCGCGTACTTTGTTGGGCGTGGCAGGTCCAGCGGTGCTGACCAATTTGGCAACGCCCGTAGCGACGGCGTTTGTAACGCATAGCATCGCCCAATTTGGCGCATCGGCGGTGGCAGGGCAGGCGACGATTGAACGGCTGACACCGGTAGCGTTTGGGCTGATTTATTCGTTAAGCGGCGCGGTCGGGCCGGTGCTGGCGCAAAATTTGGGCGCAAAGCAATTCGACCGTGTGCGCGAAGGTCTGCGTGCCAGCCTGTGGTTTATGGTGATTGCGGTGGCGGGGGCATGGGCGTTGTTGGCATTGCTGCATACGCCAATCATCCAATTATTTGCTCTGCAAGGCGATGCAGCGCATATGGTGCGTGCTTTTTGCTTGTGGATTGCCCCCAGCTTTTTCTTTTTAGGTGCTTTGTTTGTAGCGAATGCTGCATTCAATAATTTAGGGCATCCGCTGTGGTCAACCGCATTTAATTGGGGACGCGCTACGCTCGGCACAATTCCTTTCGCGTGGTGGGGTTCTCATTACGGCGCGGTGGAGGTGTTGGCGGGACAAGCCGTAGGTGCATCCTTGTTCGGATGCTTGGCGCTGTGGGCGGCGTTTCGGCTTACGGGGCGATTGGGGCGATGAAACTAACCAATTCGGTAGGATTCCGTGAGTTGGAAGCGGACTTTGCGACGCAAATTGGAGCAATACAGGGTATTAATTGACGGCACAATAGCGGTACTATGTTTCATATTGTTCTTGTCGAGCCCGAAATCCCGCCCAATACGGGCAACATCATCCGCCTTGCTGCGAATACCGGCTGCGTGCTGCATTTGGTTGAGCCGCTGGGGTTTTCTATGGAAGACCGCTATATGCGCCGCGCGGGGCTGGATTACCACGAATATGCCCGCGTTCATCGCCACGCCGATTGGCAGACGTTTTTAGAGTCCGAAAAACCACATCCCGAACGGATGTTTGCGCTCACCACCAAGGGCACGGGGGGCGTGTTTGAAACCGCTTTTCAATCCGGCGATTGGCTGGTCTTTGGAGCGGAAACGCGGGGGTTAAGTGAGGCGGTACGCAGCCATTTCGCACCCGCACAATGCCTGAAGTTGCCTATGCTGGTGGGGCAACGGAGTTTGAATCTATCCAACGCCGTTGCCGTCACCGTGTTTGAAGCGTGGCGGCAAAACGGGTTTGTTTAGTACGGTGATGGTGATGGTGATGGTGGAGGCGGTTGCACTCCGGGGGGCGGTGGATAGACACCAGAAGGAGCAATGGGTGGTGGCGATGATCGCTGCTGCATCGTACTCATGCACTGTTGGTAGGCAATATCGTAGCGCCGTTGGGCACTGTAGCCCTCAGAAGCACTAGCCCCTGCACCCGCCATTGTGCCCATCATCAAACCCGTGGCAGCACCTGTACCAGCACCGTGGCGACCACCCAATGCCGCACCGATAGCCGCACCAAATACCGTACCCACAATGGCTGCGCCTATGGCAGTATCGTTGGCATTGTGATTACCCAGTGATTGGCTCGCGTAATTGCGGCAATATTGGTCTTCTTGTTGAAAAACAGCTAACGATTTACCCGGGGTCGGCATCACCGCCACATGGGGACCACGCGGAGCCGATACGCACGCGCTGAGGCTGGCAACGCATACCAAGCTCACCACAGTTTTACTAAAAATCGGGATAAAAATAGGGAATTTCATCGAATCACACCGCTGGGAGGAACGGCTGGAACAGCTCGCCAGCCACTAGAACAAGAATCGACATAAGGGTAATACATCCGTGCCGCATCGCAGTAATACCAAAGGTTAGGAGCAGATTGCTGCACTCCGGTGGGTGGTAATGTCGAAGATTGTGGATAGGAGGGTTGAGGGGCTGGTTGCTGCACAATAATCGTGGGCTGGGGAGCTGGTTGTTGGCGTTCTCGTTCTATTACCACGGTTTCTTGGTAAACCGGATAGGCATTGCTGCGCTGTGCATAAGGATAATATATGCCATTCACAATCCACCACCAGCCGCTGCGTCCTGAATGCGAACCATGATGCCATGAACCACTACGCCATTGGTGTTCGGTATGTCGGCTGTTGTTGTATCCATGCCCATGCCCATTACGGTCTGCCAGTGCGGATAGTGGCATCATGCACACCAAAGAAACCGCCATAAGACAAAGTTTTTTCATTGGCCTCTTCCTTCAAAAGTCTGTACCTCGTACAACGGCTTAGGTATAGGTTTCGCTGACACACGCTTCGGTTGACGTTTTTTTGGGGACGTGAAATGCCACAATCGCTTCCCATGCAGCGAGGGGGTCATCCACAATCTGGATAAGTTTCAAATCTGCTGCATCAATCACGCCTTCTTCTACCAGCATCTCCCAGTTAAAAAGGCGTTTCCAATAATGGCTACCAAACAAAATAATCGGTACGGCGGATGCTTTTTTTGTTTGCACCAGCGTGATCACTTCAAACAACTCATCCATCGTGCCAAATCCGCCGGGGAATGCCACCATCGCCTTGGCACGCATCATGAAGTGCATTTTGCGCAGGGCAAAATAGTGGAATTTGAAACTCAAAGAGGGTGTGATGTACGGATTCGGGGCTTGTTCATGGGGCAGTGCAATGTTCAGCCCAACGGTTAATTCACCTGCTTCACTGGCTCCTCGGTTCGCGGCCTCCATGATGCCGGGGCCGCCTCCGGTACAGATGGTCATGCGATCTGCGGGAGGTAATCCTTTATTCGCCACCGCTACGATACGACCAAAGGCACGCGCTTGTTCGTAATAATGGGCATTGCGCTTTTCCAGCGGGGTAATAGCCTCTTCCGTCGAGCAAAAACGCGCACTCCCAAAAACGACAACGGTGTTTTCAATGCCCTGTGCTTTTTGATCGAGTTCGGGTTTGAGCAATTCAAGCTGCATCCGAATCCCGCGTGATTCTCGCCGTAGCATAAATTCGGGGTCGGCAAAGGCGATGCGGTAGGCATTGGCATTCAGGGGATGGCTGTTGAGGTAGTCCCATGTGTCCAATACTGCTTGCTGAGTGAGGTGATGAGATGTTTTCATAATGTGATTCAATGCCCCAGTATTTTGGATAGGAAATCGCGGCTGCGTTCATTTTGTGGATGATTGAAAAAATCATGGGGATTATTTTGTTCCACAATTTGCCCCTGATCCATAAAAATCACCCGATTCGCTACCGCCTTGGCAAAGCCCATCTCGTGCGTAACGCACAGCATCGTGATACCTTGGTTGGCGAGTTCAATCATGACATCCAATACCTCTTTAATCATTTCAGGGTCAAGGGCACTGGTGGGTTCATCGAACAACATAATTTTCGGCTTCAAACACAACGCACGGGCAATGGCGACGCGCTGCTGCTGTCCACCCGAGAGTTGTAGCGGATATTTATGGGCTTGCTCGGCGATGCGCACACGCTTGAGCTGTTCCATTGCTTTTTCTTCGGCTTCTTTTTTCGGGATTTTACCGACCCAAATCGGTGAAAGTGTCAAATTTTCTAGCACCGTAAGATGCGGAAATAAATTGAATTGCTGAAATACCATTCCTACTTCTTTGCGCACTTGGTCAATGGCTTTGATGTCATCGCTTAATTCGATACCATCCACAATCAGTTGTCCTTGCTGGTGTTCTTCCAAGCGATTGATGCAACGAATCAAGGTTGATTTGCCAGAACCCGAAGGCCCGCAAATCACAATACGTTCCCCTTTGGCAACGGTTAAATCAATATCACGCAAAACGTGAAAATTGTTACCATACCATTTATTAACTTTATTAAAAGTGATGATGGGTTGATGATTAGACATAATTTAGAGCAGTATTCTTAATGTTGTTTAATGTTATTTAATGTTGTTTATTTTTATTCACTTGTTTTTCAATCCATCGACTGTAGTGTGACATGGAATAGCAAAAAGTGAAATAAATCATGGCAATAAATAAATAACCTTCTAATCGAAAAGGTCGCCAATCCGCCTCAGCATTCATTGCCATACCCATCGCCCCTGTGAGTTCATAGAGGCTCACAATAGCAACCAACGAAGTATCCTTAAACGTAGAAATAAAGTTATTCATAATCCCCGGAACGACCATCGCCAAGGCTTGTGGTAACACGATTTTTTTCTGTGTTTGCCAATAACTCAATCCCAACGTAGCTGCCGCTTCTAATTGTCCTTTAGGAATGGCTTGTAAACCACCGCGAATTACCTCCGCCATATACGCAGCGGCGAACAAGGTAATACCTGCCAATACGCGAATCAATACATCGATATTGAAACCCGAAGGCATGAGCAATGGGAACATAAAGGATGCCATAAACAGCACAGAAATCAACGGCACACCGCGAATTAGCTCCACATAAATGGTGCATAGGCTGCGGATTGCGGGCATCCCCGAACGCCGTCCTAATGCAATCACCAAAGCAATAGGAAACGCCATCATCATAGAGAGGGAGGAAAGTAAAATCGTCAAGGGCAAGCCGCTCCATACATCGGTTTGAACGACACGCAAACCCAGCACACCGCCATACATCAGAGTGAAATAAAACGCCAAAACCACCACCCAAATCGCTGCCAGCCAAGGCTTCCAGAACATCCGCATACAGCTTGCGATGATGAGGGTTAGCAGCATACCGGTGGCGATGAAGGCACGCCAATGTTCATCAAATGGATAGCGCCCGAAGAGGATAAAACGAAATTTCTCTCGCACCACGCCCCAGCACGCCCCCGATGCTGCATGACAAACCTGTGGGTCACTAACCCATACCGCATTGGTAATCGCCCAGTTGAAGAACTTGGGGAAAAGGGTCAGAAAAATACCCAAAATAACCACCGTCCCCAGCGATGTTTGCCAATCACTGAATAGATTTTTTTGAATCCAATGTTTCTTATTCATTAGGATATTCGTCATTAGGATATTATGCATTTTTAACGTTCCTTAATCGCGGCACGGGCGTTGTACCAATTCATGAATAACGATGTAGAAAGTGATGTACTCAAATATACCAACATAATAATGGCAATACATTCCACTGCGCGTCCGGTTTGGTTGATGGCAGTATTGGCAATCGACACCACATCAGGATAACCAATCGCCACCGCAAGGGAAGAGTTTTTGGTTAAATTCAAATACTGATTGGTTATAGGGGGAATAATAACGCGCAAGGCTTGGGGCAACATTACCAATCGAATACTCAACCAACGGCTTAAACCCAAAGCACTGGCAGCTTCTAATTGCCCCGCTGATACCGATTGAATGCCACCCCGTACCACTTCAGCGACAAACGCAGCGGTATAAATCGTTAAACCCAATAATAATGCCATATATTCTGGCGATACTGCCCCACCACCTTCAATCGCAAACTCCCCTTGCTTCGGAATATCCCAAGCCCACGCATCCCACAATGGAATGGGGAAGTTAATGCCACCTTTGCTTAAAAAGAAAGAGCCTACCGAAATGGGTTCGGTACTCATAGGGAGCATTTCGGTAAAAAATAAATACCACATTAATAATTGTAGCAACACAGGGATATTACGGAAGAATTCTACATAAGCTGTGCATAAACCACGAATCAAGGCATTACGAGAAAATCGCCCCACGCCAATCAGCGTACCCAAAATGGTGGTAAAAATAATACCAATTACGGCAACGCGCAAGGTATTCACTAACCCAACAAAGTAAGCCCGCCAATACGATTCACCGGAATCAAACGGGAAAAGACTTTCTCCAATATCAAATCCGGCAGCACTATTCAAAAAATCAAAACCGCTTTGAATACCTCGGGCACGCATATTGGTTGCAGTATTGTTTGCCAAATAAAATACCACTAACACAATCACGGCAACTGCAACAATTTGATAAACCAGCGCACGAAATGCCTGACTGCGCCATGACCATTTATTTTTAGGAGGGTATTTAGGAGGAGACATAATGTATTTTTATGTATAAATAAAAAAAGGGCAGTGCAGAAAAATCACTGCAACTACCCTTCAAAAATAAACAGAATGAAATTAAAAACTAACGAATGGGAGGAGCATACTGAACGCCACCCTTTGACCACAAATTATTCAAACCACGGGGCAGTTGCAGTGCCGATTTAGGACCGACATTGCGTTCAAATATCTCACCATAATTGCCTGTGGCTTTGACTGCACGCACGAGCCATTCTTTATCCAAACCCAAGAGTTTGCCCGTATCTTCGGTTGTACCCAACATACGCCCAATGGCGGGGTCTTTGGTATTGGCTTTGAGCTCATTCACATTGGCTTGGGTAATGCCCGCCTCTTCCGCTTCCAACAAACCATAGATTGTCCACTTCACAATGGCTTCCCACTCGTCATCACCACGACGAACCAATGGTCCTAGCGGTTCTTTGGAGATGAGTTCCGGCAAAATCAAATGGTCGGCTGGATTTTTAGCCGATTTATTGCGAACCGAAGCCAATCCCGAAGCGTCGGTGGTGTAGGCGATGCAGCGACCCGAAAAATACGCACCTTCCACGGCATCGAGTTTTTCAAATACGACGGGTTTAATGCCCAAATTATGGGCTTTGGAATAGTCGGTCAGATTTTTTTCGGTGGTCGTGCCAGACTGTACGCATACCGTTTGACCCTTGAGTTGCTTGGCACTTTTGATTTTGCTTTTCACGGGAACCATAAAGCCCTGACCATCGTAGTACACCACCGCCGTTTGGCTTAAACCAAGGGACGCATCGCGCGTCAAAGTAAATGTGGTATTGCGGGAGAGGATGTCGATTTCACCCGATTGCAATGCCGTAAAACGGGCTTGCGCTGCAAGGGGAACGTATTTGACTTTTTCTGCATCACCCAGCGTAACGGCAGCCACTGCACGGCAGATGTCTACATCAAGCCCCGTCCACTTCCCATTGGAATCGGCTGCACCAAATCCAGCCAAACCCGTATGAACGCCACAAATTACTTGTCCGCGTGCTTTTATCGTATCCAATGTTTTTCCGGCATGGGCTGGGACTGCTGCCAGCGTACCCAAGACCGCGACGGTCATGGCGGTAAATTGGGCTAGTTTGATTGGCTTCAGGGTCATAAAAAGTTCTCCAGTGAAACGAAAAAACAAAAAAAACAAAAAAACAAAAAAACGATGATGTCAATGTCAATGTCAATGTGCTGAGGATTCATCGTAGCGTAAAAGTCGCCAATCTTTATACGGGTTTGCCCCCATAAAAAAACGGGGCAAAATGCCCCGTTTTTCATTGGATTACGCTTTAGATGCTTTGAGCAGAATCGCGTACAGCTCATCTTTCAAGTGCAGCTTTTCTTTTTTGAGCTGCTCAATTTCCACGGGGGTGCTAGGCAATTCGTGGGCTTCCATGCGCTTGATTTGGTGATCCAATGCATTGTGCTTATCAAAGAGGCGCGTGAAATGGGCATCGGTGGTTTTGAGTTGGGTGATGAGATCGCGGTATTCAGGAAACATGGAAACTCCGTGTATTTATGATGAAAAGACTAAAACCGCAATGCTAACCTATTGCAACGCCTCTTCCGCGTTGGAATAAGGATTTTCAAATCCCAGACGCGCCAAAATCTCGGTCTCGCGCAGCTCCATGATCTGCGCATCCTCTTCTTCTTCGTGATCCCAGCCCTGCGCATGCAGCGTGCCATGAACGATTAGATGCGCGTAATGGGCTTCTAATGTCTTGCCTTGCTCTTTCGCTTCTTGCGCTACCACGGGGGCGCACAGCACCAAATCGGCTTGCACAATCGGCTCTTGGGCGTAGTCAAACGTCAGCACATTGGTGGCGTAATCTTTTTGGCGGTATTCGCGGTTCAGGGTCTGCCCTTCTTCGGTATCGACAATCCGCACGGTGATTTCGGCATCGTCCGCCAGCGCGTGGCGAATCCACTTGGTGACACGGTGACGCGCCAACGCCGCGCGGTGCGGCGCAACATCCGACACTGAGCTAAATTGCAGTGAAAGCGATAAAACGGGTAAATAGGGTTTATTCATGAGAGGTGAGCGAGGTGAGCGAGTTATAAGATTCGTAGGCATCCACAATGCGGGCGACTAGCGGATGGCGCACGATGTCGATACTGGTAAGGCGGGTAATGGCAACGCCTTCCACGCGGCGCAGCACACGCTCGGCATCCACCAATCCGCTTAATTGGGTTTTGGGCAGGTCGATTTGCGTTAAATCGCCGGTAATCACCGCTTTCGTGCCGAAGCCTAGGCGGGTTAAGAACATTTTCATCTGCTCGGGCGTGGTGTTTTGGGCTTCGTCCAAAATCACAAACGCATTGTTCAGCGTGCGACCGCGCATAAATCCCAGCGGCGCAACTTCGAGGGCTTGGCGTTCAAAGGCTTTGTGGACTTGATCGAAACCCATTAAATCGTATAGTGCATCGTACAGCGGACGCAGATAGGGATCGACTTTTTGCGTCAAATCACCCGGTAAAAAGCCCAGTCGCTCGCCCGCTTCCACGGCAGGGCGGGTGAGAATAATGCGCTGTACCGAATTGCGTTGCAACGCATCCACCGCAGCGGCAACGGCGAGATAGGTTTTGCCCGTTCCAGCAGGCCCTAGTCCAAGAGTGATGTCGTATTCGGCGATATTGTCCAAATACAGCGCTTGATTTTTGCTGCGGGGTTTCAAATCGGCACGGCGGGTGGAGAGCGTGGGCGCATCATTCGCTTCTGCACTACCATCGCCGGATAGCATCAACTGCACGGTGGCGGGGCTGATGGGCTTGGTCGCCATTTCGTACAGGGCTTGCAAGACATCCATCCCGCGCTGGGTGGGCGTTTTGCGTCCTTCGACTTTGAATTGTTCGTGGCGGTGCGCAATGCGAATTTCCAAAGCGGTTTCGATGGTGCGAAGATGCTCATCCATTGGGCCGCACACATTGGCAAGGCGGGTATTGTTGAGCGGGGCGAAAGTGTGGCGAAGAATCAAGTCGATAATTCCAAAAAATAAAGCCGAAAATAAAAGCGAAGGTACATCATGATTGGCAAACTAACTGGTATTTTGAGCGAAAAAAATCCCCCCCAAGTGCTGATAGATTGTCATGGTGTGGGTTATGAGGTGCAAGTCCCTATGAGCACCTTTTATCACTTACCCGCAGCGGGCGAAACCGTTGCACTACTCATCCATTTGGTGGTGCGGGAAGATGCGCACTTGCTCTACGGTTTTTTGAACAGCGAAGAGCGCAGCACGTTTCGAGAGCTTATCAAAATTTCGGGCGTAGGACCACGCACAGCGTTGTCGATTCTCTCCGGCATGAACGCGGCTGAATTGGCGCAAGCCATCACACAGCAAGAACCCGCTCGGCTTACCAAAGTACCCGGTATCGGCAAAAAAACCGCCGAACGCCTGTTATTAGAACTCAAAGGAAAATTGGGCGTAGATTGGGGACACGCACACGCTCTTGGACACTCCTTTTCTCCGATGAATGCCGTGCGAAACGATATTGTGCAAGCACTTTTGGCGCTGGGATACAACGATAAAGAAGCCGCGCTTGCATTCAAGGCATTGCCGCCCGAGACGGGTGTCAGCGAAGGTATTCGGCTTGCGTTAAAGTCATTAACACGTTAAATAAAATGACCTCCTCAAGCAACCCCAGCAACCCCAGCAACCTTGAACTCATTCGCCGAGTTCCGATTTTTGCCTTATTGCCACCGCACCACGTATCTCTGCTCGCCAAGGTAGCCGACAAACACCGCTTCAATCGCGGGGCGTTATTGGTGGAGCAAGGAATGTCGTCCGATACGCTCTACATTCTGCTATCAGGAACTGCCTATGCCTTGATAACCGACGATAAAGGGCGTGAAGTCATTGTTGCAACGTACAACGCGGGCGATTATGTCGGTGAATTAGGTTTGCTGGACAACGTACCCCAAACCACCACGGTGCGTGTGGAGCGTCGGGTGGATGTTTTGTCGTTGCAGCGCCATGTGTTTGTGCGTTGTTTGAATGAAAACATCGATATGGCGCATTCTGTACTGTGTGTTTTGGCAAGGCGCTTGCAGTTGGCGAATGAAAAAATCAGTTCTTTGGCGCTTTCCAGTGTGTATGAACGGGTAGCGAAAGTGCTGATGGATTTGGCTGTTGCCGATGAAAATAAACAGGGAATTATTCATGAAAAAGTGTCACGCCAAAATGTTGCCAAAATGGTCGGAGCATCACGCGAAATGGTCAGTCGGGTGATGAAAGATTTTGAAAAAAGCGGGTTTGTTAAAGTGTTAGAACAGGGCAAAATCCAAGTCATTGATCGGCGTAAACGTATTGATATTAAAAATTAAAAAAGGTAGCATCATGACTATTGAATGGAATCCCGGTTTTGAAACCTGTGATGCCCAGATTGATTACCAGCATAAATGCCTTTTTGTGTTGGTGAATCGCTTAATCCATGCTACAGACTCATTACAAGCCCGTGAATGCACACAGCGTTTACTGGATTATTTGGATGCCCATTGTGCGTATGAAGAAATGACCATGCACAAATCCCACTACCCCGAAGAAGCATCCCATTGCCTTGATCATACGAAGTTGCGCACCAAAATGCGTGCCTTGCAAGATAATCAGCCTAATTTGCCACCCGCGTTGTACAAATTTCAGCTAGTCGTTATTTTTAAGGAATGGATACAGCACCATATTCCTGAACACGATGCACGACTTGCCGAATTTTTATCGTATGGTGATACCTGTCAGGCGAGTTTATGAGTATTCAAACCGATAATTTTATTATCCCCCCCCAGCAGCGCATGGTAGCGGCTGCTCCTGCTTCGCCGCAAGAAGAGGCGATAGAACGTGCCCTGCGTCCGAAGTGGATGGAAGAATATGTAGGGCAAGTCAAAATCCGCGAGCAACTTGAAATTTTTATGGGAGCCGCCAAAATGCGCGGCGAGGCGCTTGATCATGTGCTGTTATTTGGTCCGCCCGGGTTGGGTAAAACGACGTTAAGCCACATCATCGCGCACGAATTGGGCGTGAACTTGCGCCAAACCAGCGGCCCTGTGCTGGAAAAACCCAAAGATTTAGCCGCGCTTTTGACCAATTTGGAAAAAAACGATGTGCTTTTTATCGACGAAATCCATCGCCTCAGTCCCATTGTTGAAGAAATTCTCTATCCCGCTTTGGAAGATTACGCCATCGACATCATGATCGGAGAAGGACCAGCGGCGCGTTCGATTAAGCTGGATTTGCAACCGTTTACCTTGGTCGGTGCAACCACCCGCGCGGGGATGCTGACCAACCCGCTACGCGACCGCTTTGGCATTGTCGGGCGGCTGGAGTTTTATACGCCAGAAGAGTTAGCGCGTATCGTACAACGCAGTGCCGGATTATTGAAAACCCCGATGGATGCCGAAGGCGGCTTTGAAATTGCCCGCCGATCACGCGGTACACCCCGCATCGCCAACCGTTTGCTACGCCGTGTGCGTGATTATGCGGATGTCAAAGGCGATGGAACGATTACGCTGGACATCGCCAATCGCGCCCTTGCCATGCTGGATGTGGACCCGCAAGGCTTTGATTTGATGGACAGAAAAATGCTGGAAGCCATCATCCACCGCTTTGATGGTGGTCCCGTGGGGCTGGATAACATCGCTGCCAGTATCGGCGAAGAGCGCGAAACGATTGAAGATGTGATTGAGCCGTATTTAATCCAACAAGGCTACCTGCAACGCACCCCACGCGGACGCATCGCTACACCAGCGGCGTATCGGCATTTGGGGGTAGAGCCACCTGCCATTATCAACCTACAAAAGGAGCTACTTTCATGAATCCCACCCTCAGCCGCCGAACCATTTTGAGTGCCAGTGCTGCGATGCTCTTCGCACCCTCGCTCTACGCACAGGGAAAAGTCGTCCCCGATATGAAGCCCGTGCAAATTTCGCCCCATGTGTGGAGCATCTACACCCCGCACGGGGAACCCACACCCGAAAATCACGGCATGATTTCCAACGTCACGTTTGTGGTGACCCGCGCGGGCGTGGTGGTGCTGGATACGGGCGGTTCGCTGCAAATCGGGCGTATGGCGATTCGGCAAATAAAAAAGGTCAGCAATCAACCCGTTATTGCGTTAATCAACACGCATTTTCACGGTGACCACTGGTTGGGCAACCATGCTTTTATCGAAGAATATGGCAATAAACTCCCTATTTATGCGTTGGCGGAAGCCACCCAATTTATTCAAAGTGAAGAAGGTCAGCAATGGGTGGGTTTAATGGCGCGTTGGACCAATCAATCTACCGTAGGAACCCAAGCTATTATTCCCAATGCGGAGGTGAAAAATGGTCAAACGTTGCTATTTGGTGATGTCCGCTTGAAAATGCACTTTTATGGTCGGGCACATACCAGTGCCGATTTGTCGGTGGAGGTGGTGGAAGATAAGCTCACGTTTATCGGTGATATTGCCATGACCGACCGTATCGGCACATTTGATGAAGGTTCGTATCCCGGAACACTGCGTTATTTTTCTGAACTCAAGAAAAATACGGGCAATCAACTTTGGTTACCTGCGCACGGCGTGGCAGCACGCGATTTATTGGATACCTATGGCGCATTTATGGCAGGCATTTGGGAAAATTGCTTAAAAGCCGTGAAAGATGGAAAATCCGAAGGCGAAGCCAAAACAATGGTGTTGGCCGATCCGCGTGTCGCCATGCGTGCCAAAACCATGCAAGGCTTCCACAATGGAATTGGAAAATATATCAGCTTGGCGTATTTAGAAGCGGAAAAAGAGGCTTTTTAATGCGAATCCAATTTACCAAAATGCAGGGCGCTGGCAATGATTTTGTGGTGCTCGATGAAACCCGTTCGTCCTTGGGATTAACCGCAGCCCATTACCGTTTTTTAGGGGATAGGCACTTTGGTGTGGGTGCTGACCAAATCCTCACCGTTCGCCCATCCCCCGCTGCGGGTATTGATTTTGAATATATTATTCACAATGCCGACGGCGCAGAAGTGGAACAATGCGGCAACGGCGCACGCTGCTTTGCCCGTTTTGTGCGGGAACATAATTTATCGAATAAAGATATTTTGCGTGTTCAAACCAAAAAGGGGGTGATTGAACCGCGCTTTGCCCCTGATGGACGCATTACCGTTAATATGGGTATTCCGCGTTTTGATATTGCCGATACCAGCAATTTGCCCGATATAGCCGCCACCGTTTCGATGGGCAATCCCCATGCGGTCATTTTGGTGGAAGATGTCAATACCACCGAGGTTGCCGCCCTAGGCCCGCAAACGCAGCAAAGCGGGTATTTTCCGCAAGGGGTGAATGTGGGATTTATGCAGGTGAATGGTCGTCACAAAATTCAGTTGCGTGTGTTTGAACGCGGCGTGGGCGAAACCCTCTCCTGCGGTACGGGTGCGTGTGCGGCGGTTGTGTCGGGGATTCGGCTGGGTTTATTGGCAAACGCGGTTGAAGTCGAAACACGCGGCGGCTTGCTCGGCATTGTGTGGGCTGGCGAAAAAAACGACCCCGTATGGATGAGTGGTCCTGCTGTCACCGTATTTAGCGGCGAAATTCAATTACCGAACTTTATTGCGTAATGGACGATTTTTGCAAAGAATTCCAACTTGCCACAACGCAGCAAACGGTGCTTCCCACAAAACCGCCTAATACCCAAAGGCGCTACGGACTCAAAATCACTAAGTCAAGGGTAGTGGCAACCACGAGGATTGCCCCTACGATGAATGATTTTGCATAATTTTTATCAACCAAATCCGCCGCTAACGCTTACTGGGTGTGCATTAGCAGCTATTTATTTTATAGCATACAATAGGTTTTATACGTTGGATTCCTTCAATTCTTCCAACGTATTGATATTCCGAAACGCTTTTTCATCCGCAAAATGCACTTCGGTAGTTTGGAGGGTGGAATACCAGCGTTCAAATTTACGGCCGCCGTTTTGTAAATAATGCGTTAAATGCGGCAAGACGGTTATAGAAACCAAACAAAAAACGGGATGCGGTTGGCGGGTTTTTCCTTCGCCTGTCACGGCAACGGCTATATCGCTTTGATGCACGTGCAGCGCTTGTGCCAAGCGTGTGACTAAATCGAGGGGCAAAAAGGGCGAATCGCATGGCGCGGTGACCAAATAGGGCGTGGTGCAATGCAGCAAACCCGTTTGCAAACCCGCCAAGGGGCCTGCAAAATCGGGCATCGCATCGCCATGCACCGGATACCCCAAAGCCGCGTAACGCGCAGCATTTTGATTGGCGTTGAGCACAATGCGCCTGACTTGGGGTTGCAGGCGTTCGATGACCTGCTCCACCATCGTGCGTGCGCCCAAGGGCATTAAGCCCTTGTCCACGCTGCCCATGCGCGTACCCCGCCCCCCCGCGAGAACGAGGGCGGTGATGGATTGCATTTATTTCAACGCTTTGAAACGCATCCGGTGCGGACGGGCTGCCTCTTCGCCTAGGCGTTTTTTCTTGTCGGCTTCGTACTCTTGGTAGTTACCGTCGAAAAACGTCCATTGGCTATCGCCTTCGCACGCCAAAATGTGGGTGGCGATACGGTCAAGGAACCAGCGGTCATGGCTAATCACCATAATCGTGCCGGCAAATTCCAGCAACGCGTCTTCCAACGCGCGGAGGGTTTCCACGTCCAAATCGTTGGAAGGTTCATCCAACATCAACACGTTACCGCCCGCGATCAGCGTTTTGGCAAGGTGCAAACGTCCGCGTTCACCGCCGGAAAGTGTGCCGACACGTTTTTGCTGATCGCCGCCATTAAAGTTGAAGCGTCCGCAATAGGCGCGGCTTGCCATTTGGAATTTACCGACATTCAAAATATCCAAGCCGCCGGAAATATCTTCCCACACGGTTTTTTCATTTGCCAAGTCGTCACGGTTTTGGTCGACGAACGCCATTTTGACGGTAGTACCGACTTTGACATTGCCGGAATCGGCTTTTTCACGTCCCGCAATCAGCTTGAAGAGTGTGGATTTACCAGCACCGTTCGGGCCAATAATCCCGACAATCGCGCCCGCAGGGATTTTGAAACTGAGGTTATCAATCAACACACGGTCGCCGAAGGATTTAGTGACATCGGTGAATTCAATCACTTCGTGCCCCAAGCGGTCGGCTACGGGGATGAAAATCTCATTGGTTTCGTTGCGTTTTTGGTATTCAAAATCGCTCAATTCCTCAAAGCGTGCCAAGCGTGCTTTGCTCTTTGCTTGGCGGGCTTTGGGGTTTTGGCGTGACCATTCCAATTCCTTTTTCAGGGCTTTGGCACGGGATTCTTCGCCTTTTTGCTCGGCTTCCAAACGCGCTTGCTTTTGGCTCAACCAATCGCTGTAATTGCCTTTGTAGGGGATGCCAGAACCTCGGTCGAGTTCCAAAATCCACTCGGCGGCGTTGTCCAAGAAGTAACGATCATGGGTAATGGCGACCACGGTTCCGGGGTAGCGTTGCAAGAATTGCTCAAGCCAATCGACCGATTCCGCATCCAAGTGATTGGTAGGTTCATCTAACAACAGCATATCGGGTTTGGAAAGCAGCAAACGGCACAACGCTACGCGGCGTTTTTCACCGCCGGAGAGTACGCCGATATTGGCATCCCACGGGGGCAGGCGCAGCGCATCGGCAGCGATTTCTAATTGGTGTTCCGAATCGGTTCCAGCGCTGGAAATAATGGCTTCTAAATCGGCTTGCTCGGCGGCCAACGCATCAAAATCGGCGTTTTCATCACCGTAAGCGATGTAAACCTCTTCCAAACGTGCTTTGGCGGCGAACACATTGCCCATACCCGCTTCCACGCTTTCACGCACGGTTTGGGTGGGGTCAAGCTGCGGCTCTTGCGGCAGGTAACCGATGTTCAATCCCGCCATCGGGATGGCTTCGCCTTCAAATTCTTTGTCCACGCCTGCCATAATTTTGAGCAGTGTGGATTTACCCGATCCGTTCGTACCCAGCACGCCAATTTTGGCTCCGGGGAAGAAGGAAAGAGAAATATCTTTAAGAATAAAGCGCTTAGGCGGCACGATCTTGCCTAAGCGGTTCATGGAGAAAACGTATTGCGCCATAGTAGTGTGGTTCCTTGAATTGTTGGAAATGGTTGAGAATTGTTGCTTTAACACCGTATTTTCGCAGACCGTGCGTTAATGCACACCGTCTCCACGTCAAAGCCTACGATGTTGCGATTTTGCTTACTGAACTCGACCCCAATCAGGTGAATCGGTTCCCCCCGCGCTTGGTATTTTTTTGGGGGGGTAGTGATAAATCTAATTATGCTTTAGATAAATTGTACTTCCGAACAAACAAGTGCGTAACCAAGTAGTGGAAAAATTCAGATTTAGAGAAAGACAAGGTTTTTCTGGTATACCGTCCTAGAGATTGAC
>JBDKGR010000012.1:0-27770 GCA_039798085.1 Pseudomonadota bacterium | reverse complement strand
CCGGACTCAAAGCGCAGCAAAAACCGCGCTATATGTGGATTGGTTGCTCCGATAGCCGTGTACCGGCGAACGAAATTATTGGGCTAGCCCCGGGTGAGGTTTTTGTTCACCGCAATGTGGCGAACGTTGTGGTGCATTCCGATTTGAATGTACTTTCCACCATCCAGTATGCCGTAGAAAATTTGAAGGTTGCCCACATCATGGTGGTAGGACACTACGGATGCGGAGGGGTTAATGCCGCGCTAGAAGGTAAGCGTGTGGGCTTGGTCGATAACTGGTTGCGCCATATCCGCGATGTGCGCCACCGTCACCGCCAACTGCTGTTGAGCCTGCCGGATGAAGCGCGTGCCGATGCACTATGTGAGCTTAACGCGATTGAACAAGTCGTCAACGTCACCCAAACTACCATTTTGCAAGATGCGTGGATTGGTGGGCAAGATGTGACCGTACACGGCTGCGTGTATGGTTTGCACGATGGTTTGCTGCAAGATTTGGGCATCACCGTGAAAAGTGAATCCGGCTTAACCGACATCTACAACAACGCGATTGAGATGGTGCGTTCACGGGTTCGTCAGTATTAACAACTCGACTTGGGCAGCCACCCGTGCGCAGTCTTCGATATGCTGGTTGCAGACGTAGCGCATGGCAGTGTAGGAAAGTGCCGCGCTGATGGCCTGCCCCGCAATCGGCACGTATTTGGCGATTTGCTTGCTGGTAAAGCGCACGCCCACGCTGCGCAGAAGCTGCAAAATCAGTTCTTTGGTGATGGCGCTTCCAATCACACCGGAACCGACCATTTGAATCGCCTTGAAAGTCAGCGCCTTGCGTGAGGGGGATAGGGCTTCAATCTGCGCCTCGGTCAGCCCAAAGGTGTGGTTGATTTCTTGAATCAACTGCATCAACAAGGTGATATCGGCGGCAATATCCAACCCCGGAATCGGAATCAGCGAACCCCCCGCCGACCAAATCGCCTTTTTCGCCACCCGTTCACGGCATTTTTCGATGCGTGGGTCTATTGTTGATGTATCGTTTTTCATGGTGTCTCTTTCAGTTTGACAATCCGCTCCAAGCCTTCTCCAACCGTTTCACGCTAATCGGCTGCGGTTTCGGGTTCATCGAATACTTCGATGGTGACTGCATCGCCTTGGTCAATCAGCACCGGAAATACGATTAGCGTTTGACCGCCTTTTTGGATTTCCAACAATTCCGGCAACCCGCCAAACTTCCATGTGGCGTAGGTTTTATCTGTTACTGTATATGCTGTTTTTGCATTATTGACGCACTGTACAGCTTGTTTTTGTGAAGAAATTAGCTGTTTAAGGAGTGGTGACAGTGGGATACGGAAAGTATTTGAATTGATACCATCTAATATTGATGATACAAGCAACATCAATCATCCAAAGCAGTGAAATTGAAGAGGGCGTTACATGATATACAACCAGCAAAGAGCAAGGCAATTGCTAAAAATCGGCTCAGGTAACCCTGATGCTACTTTCCGCGAAGGTCAAGAGGATGCGATTCGCCATATCGTAGAGGGTCGCGGGCGTTTGCTGGTAGTGCAAAAGACTGGCTGGGGTAAAAGCTTCGTGTATTTCATTGCTGCCAAGCTATTGCGCGATGCAGGACACGGACCAGCTTTATTGATTTCGCCTTTGCTGGCGTTGATGCGTAACCAAATAGATGCTGCACAGCGAATGGGCGTGCACGCTGAAACAATTAACTCGGATAACACGGATGACTGGCTGCAAGTTGAAGCAAGGCTTCTTCGTGGGGAAATTGATATTTTGCTTATTTCTCCCGAGCGATTGGCAAATCAACGCTTTGCAACGGAAGTGCTATCTGTCATTGCTGAAAAAATCTCCTTGCTGGTGGTTGATGAGGCTCACTGCATTTCGGATTGGGGGCACGACTTTCGTCCAAACTATCGGCGACTGGAGCGAATGGTTAAAACAATGCCCCAGAATTTACGACTTCTTGCCACAACAGCAACCGCAAACAATCGGGTGATGGATGACCTCCAAAAAGTATTGGGCCCGAATTTAACTATTTCACGCGGTAGCCTCCATCGCCCTTCTCTCACCCTTCAAACTATTTCACTGCCGCGTCAAGAAGAGCGTCTGGCTTGGTTGGCTGACCAATTGAGCATCCTAGAAGGGCATGGCATCATTTACACCTTGACGGTACGCGATGCGAATCAAGTGGCCCAATGGTTGAAATCCCAAGGTTTTTGTGTTGAGGCATATACAGGTGAAACAGGGGAGAGTCGAAAATCGCTAGAAGATGCACTTCTTAACAACGCCGTAAAAGCCTTGGTTGCAACCAGCGCATTGGGTATGGGCTATGACAAACCCGATTTGGCATTTGTCATTCACTACCAGATGCCTGGATCGGTGGTTCACTACTACCAGCAAGTGGGGCGTGCTGGGCGGGCATTGGATGCTGCATACGGCGTACTACTAAGCGGAGAAGAAGAAACCAGCATCACGAACTGGTTTATCAATAGCGCCTTTCCTACGCCCTGCGAAGTGGATGAGATTTTGGCTGTCCTTAGTGCTGCGGTAAACGGTTTATCAGTACTTGAAATTGAAAATCGCGTCAACTTGAGCCGTGGACGTATTCAAAAAGTCATTGACCTGCTGCAACTTGAATCCCCTGCACCGATTGCTAAGCAAGGCAGCAAGTGGCAACTCACAGCAGCGACTTTGCACGAAGAGTTTTGGGCACGAGCTGATCGCCTCACTGCACTGCGACGTGATGAACAGCAACAAATGTGCCAGTATGTCCGCTTGCCTTTCGGAGAGCACATGGCATTTTTGATTGATGCTTTAGATGGTGATTCGCGTGGTATTACGCCGCCCAATCTTCCAGCACTACCCACCCATGTCGATTCAAAATTGGTGCAAGAAGCACTGGCGTTTTTGCGCCGTACCAGCCTCACCATTGAACCCCGCAAGCAATGGCCATCTGGGGGATTGCCGCAATATGGTGTCACTGGCGGAAATATCTCCACACAGTTTCAAATGCAGCATGGCAAAGCACTGTGCTTTTGGGGCGATGCAGGCTGGGGTGGCTTGATTCGCCAAGGTAAATACCATGATGGAAGGTTTTCTGATGATTTGGTCAGTGCCTGTGTGGATATGTTTCACGCATGGCAGCCCAATCCAAAGCCAACATGGGTAAGCTGCATTCCCTCCCTTCGCCACCCCACGCTTGTTCCTGATTTTGCACAACGTTTGGCCAATGCGCTTGGCTTGCCGTTTCATGTCGTTTTGGAAAAAACCGATAACCGCCCAGAGCAAAAGACCATGAAAAACAGCGCACAGCAAGCGCACAATATTGACGGTTCTTTCCGAATTTGCGTACATCACCTGCCACGTCGCGGCCCAGTTTTGTTGGTCGATGATATGGTGGATTCACGCTGGACACTCACTATTGCAGCGTGGTTACTACGCACCAATGGCAGTGGTGAGGTGATTCCTTTAGCACTCGCACAAACAGGACATGACGAATGAGCACACCACTTTCCCCCAACACTCAAGCGATACTACTTCTAACGGCTCCATTGATTGCGGGTAAAAATAAAGTATCCACCGAACTTTTAACTTTAGGTGAATACAAAAAACTGGCTCGCCACTTACGTGAAATGCAATGCCAACCTTCAGACTTAATTGCCGCTAATGCAGCAACCTTGCTAAGGGATTGCCATACGGTGGTGGATGAAGCAAGGCTACAGCGTTTGCTAGGGCGTGGATTTTTATTGAGTCAAGTGATGGAACGTTGGCAGGCACGCGCTATTTGGGTTATCAGTCGTGCCGATACTGAATACCCTCGCACTATGAAAACACGTTTGCGTGAAGATGCACCAGCCATACTCTATGGTTGTGGTGATAGAGGCTTACTTGAGGCTGGTGGATTAGCTGTTGTTGGTTCACGCAATGTGGACGATGCACTGATGGATTACACAATGGCTGTCGGTCACATGGCGGCACGCTCTGGCAGAACGCTAGTTTCAGGTGGAGCTAAAGGCGTTGACCAAGCGGCGATGCGTGGTGCATTAGAGGCAGGCGGCAATGCCTGTGGTGTGTTAGCGGATAGTTTGGAAAAAACCATCATGAACCGCGAAAACCGCAATTGGATTTTGAACGAGCAATTGGTTCTAGTTTCACCTTACGACCCTAACGCTGGCTTCCAAGTGGGGCACGCCATGCAGCGCAACAAATTGATTTATGCCTTGTCCGATGCAGCTTTAGTTGTAAATGCCGATCTCAACAAAGGCGGCACTTGGGCTGGTGCAGTGGAGCAATTAGATAAACTCCACTTCGTACCTGTCTATGTTCGCTCCAGCGGTACAGCATCCAATGGGCTGGAGGTTTTACGAGAGAAAGGTGCACTTCCTTGGACAAATCCTCAAGATGCTGAAGAATTTAACAAGGTGTTTACCCTTCCGCCTCTTGCACAAACAGTTACTCCAGTTGTGCAATCACAAGTAGAGCCTTTTCTTTTTCCAGTCGAAGAAACCCTGTTAGAAAAAATACCAAACAAGCAGCAAGAGCAACTCCCCATTTCCACTGCGCAAATACCACCAGATGAGCGACTGTTGAACGCCGTATGGGAGGTAATTCAGCCACTTTTCAAAGCACCAGTGAGAGACAAAGAGCTTGCAAACACATTACACGTCTCAATCGCACAAGTCAGAGAATGGTTAAAACAATTCGTAGAAAAAGGAATGTTGGAAAAACAAAAGAAACCAGTCGCTTATGTCTTGAAATCCGCTTGTCTATTCAAGTAGCAGATATGCCATTCTTTGCATCACCCCCCCAACTGCCCCCAAGCCTTCTCCAATCTTTTCACGCTAATCGGCTGCGGGGTTTTTAATTCTTGGGCGAAAAAGCTCACGCGCAATTCTTCCAGCAGCCAGCGGAATTCTTCCATGCGCTCATCGCTTACGCCTTTGCGCTCGGCGACTAAACGCCAATAACGCTGTTCTTGCGGACGCAGTTCGGTCATCCGTTCGGCATCGCGCTTGGGGTCGGCGCGGTATTTGTCGAGGCGGGCGGTAATCGCTTTCAAATAGCGCGGCAGGTGTTGCAGGCGTTCCCACGGCGTGGCGAGCAGAAATTTTTTATGAACCAGCCGCTGCATTTGCGTGGTGCAATCGGCGGCGGCATCCGCTGCGTTTTTGCTGTCTTTGATTTTGCGGGCGGCGCTGCTGTATTCGCCCAAAATCGTGGCGGTGAGGCGGGCGATTTCGTTGGCAATCAGCGTTAAACGCCCGCGCCCTTCGTCGATGCGCTTTTTGAACGCCAATTCATCGGTAGGCAGCGGATTATTGAGGAACGCGCGTTCCAAGGCGAGGTGCACAATTTGTTCGCGCAACTCTTCCACCGTGCCGAGCTGCATAAAAGTTACGCCCATTTTTTGCAGATCGGGGATATTTTTCTCCAGATATTTCAGCGCTTCTTTGATTTGGAGTGCAAACAAGCGGCGCAAACCCGCGCGGTGCTTGGCGGCTGCGGTTTCGGGTTCGTCGAATACTTCGATGGTGACGGCATCGCCTTGGTCAATCAGCGCGGGGAATCCGATGAGCGTTTGACCGCCTTTTTGGATTTCTAATAATTCCGGCAATTCGCCGAATGTCCACGCGGTATAGCGAGAACCCCCTCCCCCCTGCGGGGTACTCCCCCTTTTCAGGGGGAGAGCGGCTGCACTCCCCTCCTTTTGAAGGAGGGGTACGCCGGAGGCGGGGGGTGGTGCGGGATGAGGGGGTAAATTCTTTTCCAACTTCAACTGCGCCAACGCCTGAAACGCACCCCGCGCTTGTCCGCCCAATTCGGCTTTTAATGCGCCGATATTGCGCCCGTGACCCAACTGCCGCCCGTGTTCATCGACCACGCGGAAATTCATAAACTGGTGCGCTTGCAGCATATCGGCTTTGATGTCGGCGCGTACCAAATTGAGCGATGTCGCATCTTTCACCAGTTTCAACACCGCATCAACCAAATTACCGCTACCAAAGAGTTCGGGCTGGTTCAGCATTTCGGCGAATTTAGTCGCAGTATCCGGCAGCGGCACGAGGCGCGAGCGGGGGCGCTGGTGCAGCGTTTTCAAAAGCGCTTGGATTTTGTCTTTCAACATTCCGGGAACGAGCCATTCGCAGCGTTCTTCACTGACTTGATTCAGCACAAAAATCGGTACGGTAACCGTTAGCCCATCGCGCGGGTCGCCGGGTTCGTGCAGATACGTTGCCGCGCAATCCACGCCACCGAGTCGCACCGTTTTCGGGAATGACGCGGTGGTAATGCCCGCCGCTTCGTGCCGCATGAGTTCATCGCGCGTCAGGTGCAGCAGCTTGGGATTTTTGCGCACTTCTTCCCGATACCAGCGTTCCAAGCTGTAGGCGCTGCACACATCTTGCGGTAAAAGCTGGTCATAGTAGGCGTAAATCAGCTCTTCATCGACTAAAACGTCTTGACGGCGGGATTTATGCTCCAGTTCCTCGACTTGCCGCACCATTTTTTGATTGGCGGCGAGGAAGGCCAGCGGCGTTTCCCACTCTCCGGCGACCAGTGCTTGCCGAATGAAAATTTCCCGCGCTCCGACCATATCGACGCGGCTGTAATTCGCCCGTCGCCCGCTGTACACCACAATGCCGTAGAGCGTGGCGCGTTCCATCGCAATCACTTCGCCCGCTTTTTTCTCCCAATGCGGGTCAAGCAGTTGCTTTTTCAGCAAATGCCCGCCGACGGATTCGATCCATTGCGGGTCGATATTCGCAATGCCGCGCCCAAAAAGCCGCGTGGTTTCCACGAGTTCGGAGGCAATAATCCAGCGCGAAGGTTTTTTGGTGAGATGTGCGCCCGGGTGCGGGAAAAATTTAATCGAACGCGCACCCAAATAGTCGCCGGAAGCGCCATCGCCTTCCAATTTGCAGCCCACATTGCCCAGCAACCCCGCCAGCATCGCGCAATGAAGCTGCTCATACGAAGCGGGTAACGTGTTCATGCGCCATTTGTGTTCGGCGACGACGGTATGCAGTTGGCTGTGAATATCGCGCCACTCGCGCACACGGCGAATGTTCACAAAATTTTGGCGCAAAAGCTGCTCGTATTGCCGATTGCTGAGTTTGTGCGTTCCTGCCGCCCCGCCGCGTGCCGTTTCCAGCCACTTCCACAGCTTCAAATAACCCGTGAATTCGCTTTTTTCATCGTCAAACTTTTTGTGCGCGGTATCGGCTTGCTGCTGCGCTTCCATCGGGCGGTCGCGGACATCTTGCACGCTCAAGGCGCTGGCAATAATCAGCACTTCGTCCAGCGATTCGCGTTGACGCGCCTCCAAAATCATGCGCCCGACACGCGGATCAAGCGGCAATTTCGCCAATTCTTGCCCGATGGCGGTGAGTTCGTTGGCATCATCCACCGCGCCCAATTCGTTCAAAAGCTGATACCCATCGGCAATCGCGCGACCGCTGGGGCGTTCCAGAAACGGGAAATCTTCCACATGACCTAGGTGCAGCGATTTCATCCGCAAAATCACGCCGGCTAGGGAACTGCGCAAAATTTCAGGGTCGGTGAAACGCTCGCGCCCCGCAAAATCTTTTTCATCGTAAAGCCGAATGCAGATGCCGTTCGCCACGCGCCCACATCGCCCCATGCGCTGGTTGGCAGCGGCTTGGCTGATGGGTTCGACCAATAATTGTTCCACTTTACTACGAAAACTGTAGCGCTTAACCCTTGCTGTGCCTGCATCTACGACGTATTTGATACCCGGAACGGTGAGCGATGTTTCTGCCACATTGGTCGCCAGAACGATGCGCCGCCCGCTGTGTCCGTCAAAAATCCGGTCTTGCTCGGCGGGGCTTAATCGCGCAAAAAGCGGCAATACCTCGGTATGGCGCAGCACGGGGTTGTGGCTTAAATGCTTGCGGACATGATCGGCGGCTTCGCGGATTTCGCGCTCGCCCGGGAGGAAAATCAAAATATCGCCCTGCTGTTCTGGCACGCGCCAGAGTTCATCCACGGCATCGGCAATCGCGGTATTCAAATCGGTTTCGCGCGATTCTTCGTAAGGGCGGTAGCGCGTTTCCACGGGGAACATCCGCCCCGAAACCATAATCACGGGCGCTAAACCTTTGCGCGATTCAAAATGTTTGGCAAAGCGTTCCGCATCAATCGTGGCGGAGGTGACGACGACCTTCAAATCCGGGCGGCGCGGCAAAATCTGCTTGATATAGCCCAGCAGAAAATCAATGTTCAGACTGCGCTCATGCGCTTCGTCGATGATGATGGTGTCGTAGGCTTTGAGCAGCGGGTCGGTTTGCGTTTCCGCCAACAAAATCCCGTCCGTCATCAATTTAACCGAAGCGGTTTTCGAGAGCCGATCCTGAAACCGCACTTTATACCCCACCACTTCGCCCAGCGGGGTTTTCAATTCTTCGGCGATGCGTTTAGCGACACTGGAAGCGGCAATTCGGCGCGGCTGCGTATGCCCGATTTTCTGGATTTTTCCACGCCCCAACGCGAGCGCGATTTTAGGCAGTTGCGTAGTTTTACCCGACCCCGTTTCACCGCACACAATGATGACTTGGTGCAGGTGCAACGCTTGGCTGATTTCATCGCGCCGCGCGGAAACGGGCAGGGATTCGGGGAAGGTGATTTCTAAGGGATTCAATGAAGACATCCCCCGATTATCGGTGCAGCGGTTTAATTGCCCAATGCTTTGCCGATTACACCACCTGCAATCGAAACCAGTAACGGGTGTTCAGAAAGACGCTGCAACACCCCTTTCGCTTCTTCTTTTTGCT
The DNA here is from genome assembly GCA_039798085.1 of Pseudomonadota bacterium. Classification (GTDB taxonomy): domain Bacteria; phylum Pseudomonadota; class Gammaproteobacteria; order Burkholderiales; family Burkholderiaceae_C; genus Allorhodoferax. Next base: position 18,970 of record JBDKGR010000012.1, on the reverse strand, counting down.
CTGGCGTTCCATTCGATTTTTCAATGGCACGCTGAATTTCAGTAATATGCTGCGTCACGGCAATTTGATTATTATCACCGATTTGGAGGTTTTCTCCATTCACACTACCATGAAAGTTAATCGTTTTATTTTCCACAAATGTCACCTTTATATCTGGAGTTGCTTCACCTTCTACGACATCAATTCCGAAGGCAGTTATTTTCGCTTCTGCAAAATAGTAATCTCCATTTACATACTGACCTCCAATCCATTTAATCAAATTATTTTCATCTAGTTGTTGAGAAATGAATAATATATCTTCTTCTGATATTTGTATATCGAAATCTTTTGGCATTGGTTTAAATGGTATCAAATCCCTTCTGTGTTCATAGTATTTTTGAAGAATAATGCCGCGTAGCTCAGTGTCTTTCATTGTGCCTCCGTGAGGATGTTGCTGATGTGTGTAAAGCGATTATCATCTAACCTCGTTCCGTTTAAGGATTTTCCATGCGCCCTTCCGAAGCCCTAGCCCTGCACCGCGTTCAAATCCGTGAAATCGCATTGCGCCACCATGTGAGTGATGTGCGTGTGTTTGGCTCGGTGCTGCATGGCAACGATACCGCGCAAAGTGATTTAGATTTGCTGGTGCAACCAACGCCCCGAACCACGTTAATGGATATTGGTGCAATTCGGTTTGAATTGAAAAAACTGTTGGGATTCGAGGTAGATGTTCTCACGCCCAACGGTCTGCCTATCAAATTTCGTGAACAGGTTTTGCGCGAGGCACGTCCAGTATGAGCAGATCAAAAGCGCTTCGGGTTGCAGACTACTTGCAGCATATTTTGGAAGCCATTAACAACATTCAGGATTACATCACTGGGCTGGATTTGCAAGCATTTATAGCAGACCGGAAAACACGCGATGCTGTAATTCGCAATCTTGAAATTATTGGCGAGGCTTGTAATAACGTATCCAAAAAACATTCTTCCTTTGCGACAGAACACGACCATGTTCCGTGGAGTTTTGCTTATGAAATGCGTAATGCCCTTGCTCACGGCTACTTCACTGTGGATTACGCTATGGTTTGGCAAACGATTGAATTCGATTTGCCCCATCTAAAAGCGCAAATCACAGAATTGAATGGCTTATTCGGTTAAAGACCCAGCGGGGTTTTCAATTCTTCGGCGATGCGTTTAGCGACACTTTTTCCACGCCCCAACGCGAGCGCGATTTTAGGTAATTGGGCAGGGATTCGGGGAAGGTGATTTCGAGGGGGGAAGGGGAGAGGGAAGACATACCCCGATTATCGGGGGCAGTGCCCGTCCGAAGCCCTAGCCCTGCGATCAACAATCAACACCCAACAATCAACAATTAGCAACCCAGCTAAACCACATCCAATAGCAAAGAAGTTTTTCTCCAAGCCGCCATTTCTTCACGCAATAAATGGGCGGATTGGGGGAAGTCGTGATCCCAGCCCGCACGCCAACGCAGTTGCAACGTAGCGTGATTGGGGTGTTGGATGCTTAATCCGGCAATATCGGGTTCACGGCGGGCGTGGCAGAGAATCACAGCCAAACGCAACACCATCAGTTGGGCGAGTAAATTAAGGTCGGCATCGGGCATTTCTGCCCCCACTTTGCGGAGCTTCCCTTTGTGCCCTAGCACCAACAGGCTTAAACGGTGCATTTCAGAAAGCGAAAAACCCATTGCATCGGCATGATCCAAAATATATGCGCCGTGCTTGTGGTAATCAGAATGCGAGATACGCAAGCCAATTTCATGCAGTTGCGCTGCCCATCGGACTTCACGCAAAGCACTGCCGCGACTGCGTCCCCACATCTGCCACAGTTCGCTGGCAACACGTGCAACCCGTTCACTATGGAGGGTATCGACCCCAAATTTTTGCGCGAGTCGGGCGACGGTTTTGCCACGCAAATCTTCTTCAAAATGCTGTGTACCACCCATGACATCGCAAATCAGCCCATGACGCAGCCCACCATTGGCTTGGTGCAGGGTGTTGATTTTCAGCAAATCAAATAATGCCCGCACAATACTTAGCCCGCCACCAATAATCGCTTTGCGGTCTTCTCGCATTCCGGCTATTTTGAGTTTGTCGGCACTTTGGGCGGTCAGAAGCCTTTCGTACAACCAATCTAAACCGGATTGGTCAATAAAGCCGACAGGGAAGCCATTGGCCACCAATACATCCGAAATTGCACCCACCGTACCTGCACTACCGTAAGCAATCGACCATTGATCGGGAGCGTAAGCCTCCAATGCTTCTTCCAGCACGGCTTGGGCGGCAATCTCGGCAACGGAAAACGCTCTTTTATGGAATTGCCCGTGTGAAAAATACCGCACCGACCATGCGATGCTCCCTACTTGAAACGATTCCATCACCAAGGGCTTGATGCCTTGCCCCAAAATCAACTCGGTGGAACGCCCGCCAATATCAATCACCAACCGCCGATCTTGCGACGGGGGCAGTATATGTGCCACGCCTTGGTAAATGAGCCGTGCTTCCTCGCGCCCAGAAATGACGTTAATGGGAAAACCCAAAATGGCGTTACCACGTTGCAAGAATTCTTCGCGGTTGCGGGCTTCGCGCAGGGTTTGCGTGGCAACAGCGCGGACTTCGTGCGGGGAAAACCCTGCCAGACGCTCGCCAAACCGTGCCAAACAATCCCATCCGGCTTGCATGGCGGCGGGTGTGAGATTGCGATTTTCATCCAATCCTCCGCCTTGTCGCACGGTTTCTTTCAGGTATTCGGTGCGTTGAAATACCCCCTGCTCTACACGCCCGATTTCCAAGCGAAAACTATTCGAGCCTAAATCAACGGCAGCTAGGCGTTTTCCCATCATGCTATAACTTTCTGAGTTTCTGATTGGTTAATTGGTTAATTGGTTAATTGGTGGTTATATCCATTCCATTTCCAATAAAAAAGGTCACCTGCGTGACCTTTTCAAGGGAGTAAATAACGTTACCGTTAATGTTAATTGCGGGTTTGATCCACCAATTTATTTTTCGCAATCCAAGGCATCATGCCACGCAGTTGAGCACCGACTTTTTCGATAGAGTGTTCAGCGTTCAAACGACGGCGAGCGGTCATGCTGGGGTAATTGGTTTTACCTTCCAAAATGAACATCTTCGCGTATTCACCGGTTTGAATGCGTTTCAAGGCATTGCGCATGGCTTCGCGGGATTTGTCGTTGATGACTTCGGTTCCGGTCACGTACTCGCCATACTCCGCGTTGTTGGAGATGGAGTAGTTCATGTTAGCGATACCGCCTTCGTACATCAAATCCACGATGAGTTTCAACTCATGCAAGCACTCAAAGTACGCCATTTCAGGAGCGTAGCCGGCTTCGGTCAGGGTTTCAAAGCCCATTTTGACCAATTCAACCGCACCACCGCACAAAACGGCTTGCTCACCGAACAAGTCGGTTTCGGTTTCTTCTTTGAAGTTGGTTTCGATGATGCCACCTTTGCCGCCACCGTTTGCCATCGCGTAGGACAGTGCCAAATCACGGGCTTTGCCGGATTTGTCTTGGTACACAGCGATCAAAGAAGGAACGCCACCGCCTTTGAGGTACTCAGAACGCACAGTGTGACCGGGACCTTTGGGGGCAATCATCACTACATCCAAATCCGCGCGGGGAATCACTTGGTTGTAATGCACATTGAAACCGTGGGCAAACGCCAGTGTTGCGCCTTCTTTCATGTTGGGGGCGACATTGTTGTTGTACACCTCAGGGATGTTTTCGTCGGGCAACAAAATCATGACCAAGTCAGCCGCTTTCACGGCATCGTTCACTTCCATCACGGTCAAACCCGCTTTGGCAACTTTGTCCCACGATGCGCCACCTTTGCGTAAGCCGACTACTACTTTCACGCCGCTTTCATTCAAATTTTGTGCGTGGGCGTGACCTTGGCTGCCGTAACCGATGATGGCAACAGTTTTGCCTTTAATCAGGCTCAAATCACAATCTTTATCGTAAAAAACTTTCATTCTTTCTTTCTCCAAAAAAATACAAAATTACGTGCGCATTGGCACATTACACGCGCAAAATGCGCTCGCCTCGACCAATGCCGCTAGAACCCGTGCGAACGGTTTCCAAAATAGCAGAACGATCAAGGGCTTCCAAAAACGCATCGTTTTTCGAGCGATTGCCCGTCAATTCGATGGTGTAGCTTTTCTCGGTGACATCAATGATATGACCTCGAAAAATATCCGCCATGCGTTTCATTTCTTCCCGCTCTTTACCCACCGCACGGACTTTAACCATCATCAATTCGCGCTCAATATAAGCACCTTCGCTCAAATCAACCACCTTCACTACTTCAATGAGTCGATTCAAGTGTTTGGTGATTTGTTCAATCACATCTTCCGAACCCGTGGTTTGAATGGTCATGCGCGACAAGCTAGGGTCTTCGGTGGTCGAAACCGTCAGCGACTCAATGTTATAGCCGCGAGCCGAGAATAAACCCACTACGCGTGACAACGCGCCCGCTTCGTTTTCCAGCAACAATGCAATGATGTGCTTTTTCATAAATCCTCCGAACCCAAAAGCATTTCAGTCAAACCCTTACCCGCTTGTACCATCGGGAATACATTTTCCGTTGGGTCGGTGCGGAAATCCATAAACACGGTGCGATCTTTCAGTTTACGGGCTTCGCGCAATGCAGGCTCTACGTCTTGTGCTTTCTCAATCAGCATCCCGACATGACCGTATGCTTCCGCCAGTTTCACAAAATTGGGCAAGGCATCCATATAACTGTGGCTGTATCGACCTTCGTATTCCACTTCTTGCCACTGACGCACCATTCCAAGGTAGCGGTTGTTCAGTGCCATGATTTTGATGGGCGTATCGTATTGCAAACACGTAGAAAGCTCTTGAATACACATCTGCACCGAGCCTTCACCTGTCACACAAAATACTTCGCTGTCCGGTTTGGCTTTTTTGATGCCCATTGCATACGGAATGCCCACACCCATCGTACCCAAACCACCGGAGTTAATCCAACGGCGGGGTTCATCAAACTTGTAATACTGTGCCGCCCACATTTGGTGTTGCCCCACATCCGAGGTAATGTAGGTATCGGTTCCCTTGGTCATATTCCACAGGGTTTCAATCACGTATTGGGGCTTAATGATGTCGCCATCGCCCTTGTCATAACTCATGCAGTTGCGACTACGCCATTCTTCAATGGTGCTCCACCACGCAGCAAGCGCACCCGCATCGGGCTTGGTAGCGCTTTCCTTAATCATGGCGATCATTTCGCTCAACACTTCTTTCACATCACCCACAATCGGAATATCCACCCGCACGCGCTTGGAAATGCTCGAAGGGTCAATGTCGATATGGATAATTTTGCGCTCGTTTTGCGCAAAGTGCTTGGTGTTACCAATAACGCGATCATCAAAACGCGCACCAATCGCTAGCAACACATCGCAATGCTGCATGGCATTATTGGCTTCGACTGTGCCGTGCATCCCCAACATACCAAGGAATTTGGGATCGGTTCCGGGGTACGCACCCAAGCCCATCAAGGTATTGGTACAAGGGTAGCCGAGCATATCCACCAAAGTGCGCAATTCCACCGATGCGTTGCTCATCAATACGCCGCCACCAGTGTAGATGTAAGGGCGTTTTGCCGCCAACAGCAACTGCAAAGCCTTGCGGATTTGCCCACCATGCCCTTTGCGGACGGGGTTGTAAGAGCGCATTTCTACGCTCTCGGGGTAACCGTGGTACGGTACTTTCTTAAAAGAAACGTCTTTCGGAATATCCACCACCACAGGTCCGGGTCGCCCTGTGCGTGCAATATGAAAAGCCTTTTTCATGGTGTCTGCCAAATCGCGTGCATCCTTAATAAGGAAATTATGCTTCACGATAGGGCGTGTAATACCCACGGTATCGCACTCTTGAAAGGCATCAAGCCCGATCGCGTGCGTAGGCACTTGACCAGAAATAATCACCATTGGAATGCTATCCATGTAAGCGGTTGCAATACCTGTCACCGCGTTGGTGAGTCCGGGACCGGATGTAACCAACGCAACGCCTACATTACCCGTTGCGCGTGCGTAACCATCGGCAGCATGCACAGCGGCTTGCTCGTGGCGTACCAGAATGTGTTGAATCGTCTCTTGTTTGTAGAACGCATCGTAAATATGCAGTACCGCTCCACCGGGGTAACCCCAGATGTATTGGACATTTTCGGCCTGAAGTGATTTAACTAAAATTTCAGCGCCGCGTAATTCTTGATTGGAATTTTCCATAACGAACCTTTGATGAACCTTTGTGAATTTCTCTGACGAAAAACCTTGGGTGCTCCTTCGCAAACACTTGTGGAGTCGCGTTGGAACTTAGGATTTTGACTATAAGCACATTGAATGCTGCGCCGAACCGAAATCCGTTTGCCTTTTGAATGCAGGTGGCATTATTGCACGGTCAATGCCATAATCCTAGTAGCAACCTTTCTTTAACTTTTTCATTTTTCTACTCTTGGCCTCCGAGCGCGAACTATCCCATTTTTTGAAGAGCGTTGAAAAACGTGCTTTTAAGCGCACGCTTTACCATGTTCGTAATGATGAATCTGCTTTGGATATTGTGCAAGACAGCATGATGAAATTGGCAGAACACTACGGGCATAAACCGATTGAAGAGCTCCCCATGCTGTTTCAACGCATATTGTCGAATTGCACATTGGATTGGTTCCGGCGTGCAAAAACACAAAATGCACTTTTTTCTAACATGAGTGATTTTGAATCCAGTACCGGAGATGAAAATTTTGATGTTCTAGAACATCTGGTGAATACCAACAGCAGAGAACAAAACGAAAGTGCTGAAACCCCAATCGAACGGGCACAGACCTTGCGTGAAATTGAAACGGAAATTCAAAAATTGCCTCTACGTCAACGCGAAGCCTTCCTAATGCGTTATTGGGAAGATATGGATGTTGCCGAAACAGCAATCGCTATGGGTTGTTCGCAAGGTAGCGTTAAGACGCACTGTTCCAGGGCGATTCAGTATTTGGCAAAATCCTTAGGTGCAAAAGGAATAAAACTATGAAAACGATGGATTTTGAAACAGGTATTGAAGACAAAATAGGACGCAAGATAGGGATGCGTCTCTCGGGTGCTGGTGAAGAACTCCCCTACGATATTACCGAACGTCTCAGGGTGGCACGAATGCAGGCGCTCTCCAAACGCAAGGTGGTTGTCGCCTTATCCGCTGCATCGGATGTGAATGCCTCCTATTCTGGTGTGGCGAATTTGTACATGGGCGATATGGGCAACCTAGGGAATAAATGGTTGCGCCTAGGTGCGCTACTTCCTTTCTTGCTATTTTTTGCGGATTTGATTGGTATTCCGATGGTGCAAGACGACCTCCTAGCCTACGAAGTTGCCAGCGTGGATGTGGAATTGCTGAGTGATGAGCTGCCTCCGGCCGCCTATACCGATCAGGGGTTTATTCATTTTCTGAATCTGAATACACATCGCCATGTGTCTGAGTAAAATTTATCGTCATCACGTACTGTTGGGGGTTATTTTTAGCGCAACGGTTGGGGTATCGACAGCGCAAGAAACCCCATCAACACTACAACCCGTGCCCGTTCCAGTACCCGTATCCTCCGCCCCCGTATTACCTGCATTATCTGTATTACCCGCAGCAGCATCCAAACCCCAGACAGCCGTTTCAACACCCAAAGCAACTGCTTTACCGTTACCATTAAATTTGCAGTGGCGCGATTTAACAGAAAACCAGCGTGGCATCCTACGCCCCTTGGCGATTATGTGGGATTCCCTAGAGGATGCACGCAAAAGAAAATGGCTGGCTATCGCGCAGAGCTATCCCACACGAACGCCCGCCGAACAAAAAAATATCCAAAGTCGCATGGCGGAATGGGCCGCATTGCCGCGTTCTGAGCGGGAAAATGCCCGCCTCAACTTTACGGAAACGAAAAGAATCACGCCCGCCCAACGCAGTGCTGATTGGGAAACCTATCAAAAACTCGGCCCCGAAGAAAAAAAAGCATTGGCAGAAAAAGCGCATCCCGCGCACAAACCAATTGGTGCAGCAGTTCCAACCAAACCAGCTAGCTCGCCTAAATTAACACCCGTACCCATTACACGCCATACACCAGCTCAGGAAAAAGCCGCTTTGCAAGGAACGGTTAAGCTCAATCCCCACACGTTGCTGCCCATGCAAGTGCCCAAACAAGCCCCTAAACAAGTCCCCGTACAACAACCAGTAGGGGTTGTGAAGCAATGACAATACCCAGTTTGCGCTGCCGGATGCTGTGCTGGTTGTACGAAGGTATTTTGCTATTTGGGGTCGGGTTTACCGTTTTATTGCTCCTGGTGGTATTGGGCATCATGTTGCAAACCTTGATGAATGGGACTTTATTGATTTTGGTGATATTTGTGGTTTTTGGGGTTTATTGCGCATGGTTTTGGGCGAAAGGGCAAACCTTGGCCATGAAAACATGGCATATCCGTGTGGTTGATGCAAGAGGGGAATCCATAACCCAAACCCGTGCCTTAGGGCGCTATTGCTTGAGTTACTTATGGTTTTTACCGCCACTCGTTCTACTCTCACCTTTTCAACTGGGTATAGCGGCGATGTTATTGGGTGTAGCGGTCTGGGTCGTATTGTGGGCGTTATTAAGCCTTCTGCACCCTCAAAAACAGTTTTGGCATGATGCTTTAGCTGGTACACAACTGGTATTGTGTGATACCTGAGATACCTGAGATGACGGAAATGTCTGAAGCAAGCAAAGAAAAACGCAAAGGATTGAGCCGTATCGTGTACGCTGCGGGTTATTCGTTAGCGGGGCTGCGAGCGGGTTGGAACGAACCCGCTTTTCGTCAAGAAGCCCTCGTTGCAGTAATCATGTTACCGCTAGCATTCTGGCTTGGTCATACTTGGGTCGAAATCGCACTACTGTGTGCCAGTGTCGTATTGGTGATGGTGGTGGAACTTCTCAATACCGCAATCGAAGCGGCGATTGATCGCATTGGACCAGAGTGGCATCTACTTTCCAAACGTGCCAAAGATATGGGAAGTGCTGCCGTCTTATTAAGTCTGTTGTTATGCGCCGGAATCTGGGGAGCTGCGTTGTTTTCGTTCTACATGCGCCCTCCATATACTTCCTAAAAAGACCACCATACTCACAGCGAAAACCGTAATCGTTGCAACGGCATTGACGCTGGGATTCAATCCCAACCTTGCTCGGCTAAAAATGGTGACGGGCATAGTGGTTGAACCCGGTCCCGACAAAAATGCAGACAACACCACATCGTCTAACGACAACGTAAAGGTTAGCAACCATGCCGACCCAATTGCTTGTGCAATCAGGGGCAAGGTTACCCAAAAGAATACCTGCCAAGGGCGGCATCCTAAATCTTGCGCGGCTTCTTCTAGTTGCGGATTCATTTCTCGTAAACGCGATTGCACTACCACCGTGGCGTAAGCCATACCCAGAAGCGTATGCCCTAGCCAGATCGTTACCAAACCTCGATCTGGAAAACCAAAGGTGCGTTGTACCGATACCAGCATCAACAGCAACGATAAACCGATAATAACTTCTGGCATCACCAAAGGCGAACTGACCATTCCCGCAAACAAGGTACGTCCTGAAAAATGCTTGAACCGCGTTAAAACCCACGCTGCCAATGTACCCAGTACCACCGAAGAACAGGCGGTGAGAAAAGCTATTTTGAGCGAAAGCAGAAAACCCTCCACCAATTCTGTATCGTCTAACAAGGTTTCATACCATTGCAACGACCATCCACCCCAAATGGTAACCATCGGGCTGGCATTAAAACTGAGAATAACCAACGTAACAATGGGAATGTATAAAAATACAAAAACAGCTCCCATCCATAGTTTAGATACGACTTTCGATTTTTTCATATCTTTATAGGATTAATGGTTAGTTAGCATTGTTAAATTGATAGCGATTAAATAAAGCCATAGGAACAATAATCAACAATACCATCACCACTGCAACAGCGGCTGCCATCGGCCAATCATTATTTCCAAAGAATTCATCCCATAATACCCGCCCAATCATCAACGTTTGTGGGCCACCCAATAATTCAGGGATGACAAATTCACCGATACAAGGAATAAAAACCAGCATAGAACCCGCCATAATACCGCTACGGGACAAAGGAACCGTAATACGCCAAAACGCCTGCCACTGCGTTGCACCCAAATCTTGCGCTGCTTCCAACAGGCGCAAATCCATTTTCACCAAAGTCGCATAGAGCGGCAAAATCATAAAGGGGATATAAGTATAAACCATACCCAAAATCAAGGAGAAGGGTGTATTCATCATTTTAATGGGTTCTTCAATCCACCCCAACCATAATGCAATGTTATTGAATACACCATTATCTACCAACAGCATTTTCCACGCATACACTCGCAATAGAAATGAAGTCCAAAATGGTAACATTACCAACATCAATAAAACTGGACGTTTATCCTCTGGGCTGCGTGCTAAAAAGTAAGAAAATGGATATGCAATAAACAAACAAATCAAGGTTGTAATGGCTGCAAATTGCAAAGAATTGAAATAGGTTTTGATATAAATATCATCTTGAAGCAGAAAAAGATAATTTCCAAAATTCAAGGTGATTTTCAATAACCCATCATTTAGATTTATCAAATCTTTAAAAATCACATTTTCCATTTCAGAAAAACTGATTTTGAATACGACCAAAAACGGTAATAAAAAGAAAAGCAGCAAAAACAGCATAGGTACGCCAATAACTGCGTATCGCCCCCATACCCCCGTGAATCGTTTAAGTTTAATAAATTTATTAAGTTTCAATAGGTGCATAGTGGTTTTTACCTCGTTAAAACGACTACATCACTGCCACACCACCAAACATAAACGCGATTACCACGTACCAAGTGGCTAGCTTCATGCCGTGCTGCATTCGTGTGAGTAACTTTTAACAACGTATTGGTAGCATCCAGTTGGATGTGGTAGCTGGTTAAATGCCCCAGATACGCTACTTCTTTAATCGCACCGTGGGCGATATTGTGTCCCACTTCATTGGGTGATTCACGCTCATCATCACGCGGTGGATTGGCATCCATCGAGATTTTCTCGGGTCGAATCGCCACGGCTACCGCCATGCCGTTGGTTCCGGTAATACCGTGGTTTATGTAGTGCCGACATTCAGGTGAATCAATAACGACGTGATCTGCTTCATCTTCAATCACCACGCCTTCGATCAAATTGACATTGCCGATAAAGTCCGCCACAAAACGACAGTTGGGGGTTTCATACACTTCGGCGGGTTCACCGAGTTGAAGAATTTTTCCAGCACTCATCACACCAATGCGGGTTGCCATCACCATTGCTTCTTCTTGATCGTGCGTCACCATCACGCAGGTTACGCCCACTTGTTGGATGATTTCCACCAATTCCAACTGGGTACGCTGGCGCAACTTGGCATCCAATGCCCCCAACGGTTCATCCAACAAGAGCAACTGGGGGCGCTTTGCCAAGCTCCGTGCCAAGGCGACACGTTGCTGCTGCCCTCCTGAAAGTTGGTGTGGTTTGCGTTGGGCATAGGCATTCAGTTGTACCAAATCCAGCATTTGGGTGACCCGTTCTGCAATTTGGGGTTTGGGCATTCCATCCCGTTTCAAACCAAAGGCGATGTTTTCCCAGACACTTAAATGCGGAAATAGAGCATAGCTTTGGAACATCATGTTAATGGGACGTTCGTAGGGTGCAAGTCCCACAATATCAATACCCCCTAGCAAAATCTGTCCCGATGTAGGTTTTTCAAAACCTGCCAACATTCTCAATAAAGTGGATTTACCGCAGCCCGATGAACCCAATAAGGCAAAAATCTCGCCTTGTTGAATATCAAGCGATACGTCATCAACGGCAAATACGTCACCAAATTGTTTAATGACTTGTTGAACTTGTAAAAACGGCACAGCGCCGGATCGATTTCGCTCCATTTCAAAATCCCGTCTTAAATCCAGTGTAAACCCGTGTCACCATGCGCCGAATATCGCTATTCATTATTTTGGGTGGAACCATAGTCGCCATTGCCGATGATGAGGGGAAAACCGTAGGATTATTGGCAACATCCGGTTTTACCAATTTACGCGCTTCCTTATTTGGATTGGCATAAAATACCTTATTGGTTAAGGCGGCGTGAACCTCGGGGCGCATAATATAGTTAATCCATAAATGGGCGTTTTGCGGATGGGGTGCATCCGTTGGAATAACCATCGTATCAAAAGATAAAATACTTCCCGCTTTGGGCAATAACGCCACAATGTCCTGTCCAGTTTTTCCAGTAATTGCACGTTGGCGGGCAATGTTAATATCACCCGAATAACCAAAGGCGAGGCAAATAGAACCGCTTGCCATATCGTTAATATAACCGGATGAACTGAACAACGTCACATAAGGTCGAATCGATTTGAGTAGCGCCCCTGCATCTTGATAATCGGCTTGTTTCTTACTGAAAGGGTCTTTGCCAAGATAATGCAGTGTAGCGGGAACTAATTCAGATGCGCTATCTAACACCGATACCCCGCAGTTTTTCAGTTTACTCACATATTTGGGATTGAAAAAAAGTTCCCATACATTGGCTGGCATAGGCTCGTTACCCAATGCCGCTTTGACTTTGGTGGTGTTGATACCTACTGTGGTAAAACCCCATAGCCAATCCACCATATATTGATTATCGGGGTCAAGCGTAGCCAGTTGTTTTTGAATATCAGGGTCGAGGTTTTTCAAGTTGGGTAATTGCGATTTATCCAATTTACGCAACAACCCCCCTTCCATTTGTAATTTTGCCCAAGCAGCACCGGGAACCACTACGTCATACCCCGTTTTTCCAGCTACCAGCTTGGCATGCAAAATTTCGTTGGAGTCGAACGTGTCATAACGTACCTTGATACCCGTTTCTTTCTCAAAATTGCGAACGGTATCTTCGGCAATGTAGTCCGACCAGTTGTAGAGATTGAGGATTTTTTCTTCCCCCGCCTGTACCGAGAGTGCAGCCAAACCCATCATACTGCCCAGTACCCAACTTTGAACCAAGGTAGTAGTCAATTTTTGCTCCTGAAAAAGAGATTATTTTCTACTGATTTCCTACCGATTTTTCATTTATTTCCCAGTCTTTACGGTCTTCTCCGTTTTTTCGGCTTTGGTAGATTTTGATTCTTGCTCGTGTTGCTTGAGGTATTGATCCAAGGCTTTTAAGCGATTGTGGGGTTTGAGCATCTCACGGGTAAGGGTTTGCCCTATCTCAATTTCTTTTTTGCTCATCAATTTGGTGATTTTGGTGCGATTCGAGTAAGCCGGGTTATCCTTGGCAGAATCGCTGTCGTGCGATAGGTTGTACAGCGCATAAGCCGCCACACGATTGACTTTGACACCATAGCCAGATTCGTACATCGCACCCAAATTATTTTCACCCCCCGCATCTTTTTGTTCTACGGCAAGGCGAAACCATTTGATGGCCTCTTGATAATCCTGCCGAACCCCTTGTCCGGTGGTGTACAGCACACCGAGCTTGTACTGCGCTTTAGAGTTTCCCTTTTGTGCTAAGGGTTTGAATTCTTTGACGGCTACGGCAAAATCTCCTTTTTTGTAAGCCTCGGTTCCTTCTTTCCACCCAGCCAGAGCGCCGATGGGCTGCAAAGCGAAGGCGAATCCTACGGTGATAAACAAGGTGCGAATGGTGTTACCGTGTACTTGCATGATGAATCTCCTTAAAAATTAACCGAATCTTTCAATCATTCCCTAATCATTCTCTAATCATTTCTTAATCATTCTATAGACGTACCTACGAACGTACTTTCGATACACTTCGCTATCTTTACTTTACAAACATTTTGAAACATGACTTACTGTGTTGCTATCAAACTGAATGCCGGATTGGTTTTTCTTTCCGATTCCCGCACCAATGCCGGGCTGGATCAAATCAGCACCTTTCGCAAGATGATTGTTTACGAGAAGCAAAATGACCGTTTCATGGTACTGCTATCCGCAGGCAATCTCAGCATCTCCCAAGCGGTGCGGGAAATTTTGCAAGTAGAAAAGCTCAAAGAACGCGATGATGATGATGGCATCACTATTTGGAATGCAAAAAGTATGTTCGATGCCGCCCGCGTACTGGGTTCGGCGGTGCGCCATGTGCATGAGCGGGATGCCGCATCCTTGCAACGTGCGGGGGTAGATTTCAACGTATCTCTGATTTTTGGTGGACAAATCAAAGGTGAGGGGATGCGCTTGTTTCAGGTGTACTCTGCCGGAAATTTTATCGAAGCCACGCCAGAAACCCCGTATTTCCAAGTAGGCGAATCCAAATACGGCAAACCCGTGCTTGACCGTGTGATTACCCCCGATACTCCTTTAGATGAAGCCGCAAAATGTGCCTTGGTGTCGATGGATTCCACCTTGAAATCCAATTTATCGGTTGGCTTACCGTTGGATTTGGTGGTTTACGAAACCGATCAATTTCACACCGAACGTGTTGTTTGCATCGACGAAAAAAACCCCTATTTTAAAATGCTGCACGACAACTGGGGGCAAAAACTGCGCGAAGTGTTCGATAGCATCGAAGACCCCCAATGGGATGGTGGCGCAACCGAAGTTCCATTGATGATTGGTTCTAACCGCAGCTTGCCTTTGAAAAAAATCGCCAATCCAAACGAGCGTTTAATTTGAAAACACCGCAAAAAACTCCTCGACTGGAACTCACCGGCATCACCAAAGCCTACCCGGGTGTGGTGGCGAATAGCGATGTGTCGCTTACCCTCATGCCCGGAGAAATTCACGCCGTATTAGGGGAAAACGGCGCGGGTAAATCCACGCTGATGAAAATCATTTATGGGGCAATTCCACCTGATTCCGGTGAAATTCGCATCAACGGAAAAGAAGTTGTTATGCGCAACCCCCATACTGCACGCGCCTTGGGTATTGGCATGGTGTTTCAACATTTCAATTTGTTTGACACCATGACCGTGGCAGAAAACGTCTGGCTGGGTGTAGAGGGGCAGACACTGGCGCAAGTAACCCACAGCATCGTGCAACGCGCTACCGAATACGGTTTGGATATTGATCCCAATCGCCCCGTGCATACTCTAAGCGTGGGCGAGATGCAGCGCGTGGAAATCATTCGCGCCTTGCTGACACGCCCCACGGTACTGATTTTGGATGAGCCTACTTCGGTACTCACACCCCAAGCGGTGGAAAAGCTCTTCGTGGTGTTGCGCAAACTCGCAAGCGAAGGGTGCAGCATCCTTTACATCAGCCACAAGCTGCACGAGATTCGCTCGCTTTGTACCGCTTGCACCGTATTGCGAGGCGGTCAAGTGACGGGGGTTTGCAATCCGCAAGAAGAAAGCAATGCTTCTCTTTCTCGCCTCATGATTGGTGCCGAGCCACCCAAGTTGGAACGTATCGCCAAACCCGCCGGAGCGGTGGTCATGACGGTTCGCGCATTGAGCCTAGAAAAAGAAGACCAATTCGGTGTCGATTTGGATGATATTCATCTCGATGTTCGGTCGGGTGAAATTTTGGGTATTGCGGGTGTATCCGGTAATGGGCAAAAGGAATTGCTGCTTGCCCTCTCGGGTGAAAGCGTGCGTGCGCCGCGTGACAGTATCCAACTGGGCGAAATCGATTTATCGGCACTGCATCCGGGGAAACGGCGTAAGCTCGGTTTGCATTTTGTACCCGAAGATCGTTTAGGGCGCGGCGCTGTGCCGACTTTGGGACTAGCACACAATCTTTTGCTGACGCGCACCGAATCCGTGACCCTACCCCATTGGGGAGGAGGGTGGTTGCGTTTGCGTGACTTAAAAGCCCATGCCCAGCGCTTGATTTCCCAATTCAACGTGAAAACCCACGGGCCACAGGCGGCTGCGCGTTCTTTATCGGGCGGCAATTTGCAAAAATTCATCGTTGGGCGGGAAATGGAAGCGAAACCCAAATTGCTGATTTTGTCGCAGCCGACTTGGGGTGTGGATGTCGGTGCGGCAGCCCAAATTCGGGCGGAAATTTTGGCACTGCGGGATACGGGATGCGCCATTTTGATCGTGAGCGAAGAATTGGATGAGCTATTTGAAGTGTGCGATAGGCTGCACGTTATTGCCAGCGGCAAACTATCTCCATCACTACCGATTGAAGCCGCAACCGTTGAGCAAATGGGCGAGTGGATGAGTGGGCTTTGGAATCAAAATCGGAATCGGACCTGAATGATGTTTGGATTAAAACTAGAAACCCGACCCTACCCTTCGCATTTTTGGACTTACGCCGCCCCGATTTTGGCATTGGTCGTGACGGTGTTGATGGGTATCGCCCTTTTCATGTTGCTCGGTAAAGACCCGTTGCGAGGCTTGCAAGTCTTCTTTTGGGAGCCAATTAAAAACGCTTATGCCTTGGGTGAATTGGTAGTGAAAGCCACGCCGCTGCTGTTGATTGCATTGGGATTGGCGGTGTGCTTTCGATCGAATGTTTGGAACATTGGGGCAGAAGGGCAATACATCATGGGAGCCATTTTTGCGAGTGGCGTGGCACTCATGGCGGATCACACCACAGGTGGCTGGATTGTTCCAACGTTATTGTTGGCGGGGGTATTGGGCGGCATGGTGTGGGCGGGTTTCACGGCTTTGTTGCGCGATAAATTCAACGCCAATGAAATTTTAGTCAGCCTGATGCTCGTGTATGTGGCGATACAAACACTGAATTACCTCGTTTATGGCCCTTGGAAAGACCCCACAGGGTATAACTTTCCACAAACTCGCAGTTTTGATGCGGTTACGCGCATCCCCCGTTTGATGGAGGGTTCACGGCTGCATATTGGTGTGTTGCTGGCATTGTTGGGTGTGGGGGCGGTGTGGGTGTTTTTGTTTCGTACCCGCGCAGGTTTTGCGCAACAAGTCGGTGGATTGGCACCAGCGGCAGCGCGTTATGCGGGTTTCTCGGCTCGCAGTAGCTTGTGGACGGCGCTTTTGGTGTCCGGTGGCATGGCGGGCTTGGCAGGGGCGCTGGAAGTGGCAGGCCCGCTAGGACAACTCACGCCCTATGTGCCCTCTGGTTACGGTTTTGCTGCGATTATTGTCGCGTTTGTCGGTCGCCTGCATCCGGTGGGGATGGTGCTTTCTGCGGTATTGATGAGTATGTTTTACATCGGTGGTGAATTAGCCCAATCGCGCTTAGGCTTGCCCAAATCGCTCACGGGGGTGTTTCAAGGACTGTTGCTGTTTTCGTTACTGGTGTGCGATACGCTGGTGAATTATCGGCTGCGGTGGCGCATGAATGGCAAAGGAGCGCATTGATGCGTTTGAATTTTTGGCTCTTCCGACATATTGCTGCCTTGTGTGTACTGTTTTCGCATTCATTTGATTTGAGTCAAAAATTACCTCTTGATTTACTGCGTACTTTTCCTTTTTTAGTGGGAATCTCCACTTTTGGTGTGACGGTATTTTTTGTGATTAGTGGTTATTTGGTGACCCAAAGTTGGATGCGGAACCCGCAGCCACTGACTTTTGTGGCACATCGCCTGCTGCGCATTGTTCCGGGATTGTGGGCTTGTATCATTTTTGTGGTCATTTTGGGTGCAACATTGAGCCGTTTATCTGGTAGCGCGTTTTGGTCGCATCCACAAGTGCTCCACTATGTGCTGGGTAATGCGTTGTTCCAAAATATACTGACTCTGCCCGGAGTCTTTGAAAGCAATCCACTGGGTGCATTGGTGAGTGGTACATTTTGGACATTACCCGTTGAACTCACCTGTTATTTATGGGTTTTGCTGGTAGGTAGCTTGCTGGGATTTCGCCATCCTTGGATTTTTGGCTTGATTGTGCTTTTAAGTTTGGGTGCGGTGACGTTGGAAGGAGCGCAAATCAACATTTTTCAAGCGACGGTCGCATCCGCCTCTTTACCCTTGTACTATGCTGCATTTTTGTGTGGTTCGGCATTTTATGGCTTGCGCCAATACGCATTCGTGCCATGGATTTTTCCAGCGATCGCACTGTTTTTCGTCTGTGCTTTCGAGGCTTCGGATGTGCTCTATGTCGTGGCGTTGGCATGGTTTCTCATCAATAGCGTGCATCATGTGAGTCGTTTTTGGGCAGAGCCGGCTCATTGGCCCGATTTATCCTATGGTATTTATCTGTTTGGATTTCCCATTCAGCAAGCGCTAATTGCTGCATTCCCACAATGGAATGGTTGGGCGAATTTGGCTGCATCCATGTGTCTGACCGCATTGGTTGCCAGTGTTTCGTGGTATTTAATCGAATATCCGGCATTGCGTTTGAAAAAACGATTACGCTGAAATAAGGTGAAATAAGGTGAAATTTTGGATTCCTATTCTTTACTCATAGCCGCTACATTAAGTGCGGGCACGGTTCTTGCGTTGGCATCGCTGGGATTGCTTATCAACGAAAAGGCCGGCATCGTGAATCTGGGGGCAGAAGGAATGATGTTGTGCGCAGCGTTGGCTGGCTTTGCAGCGGTGGTGCATTCAGGCAATGATGCTATCGGTTTTATAGCTGGAATCGCAGCAGGTATGTGCCTTGCAGCCGTTTTTGGTGTACTGGTAATATGGCTCAATACCAACCAATATGCGACTGGATTGGCGTTAAGTTTGTTTGGTGCTGGGTTCTCTGCGTTTGCTGGAACAGGTTATGTGCAGGAAAAAATACCCGAGCGTGCCACTTTTGCGATTCCGTGGTTATCCGATATTCCTGTGCTAGGACCCGCATTGTTTCATCAACATCCGCTGGTGTATGTAACCGTGCTTCTGGGGCTGGGATTGGTGGTTTTTTTGTACCGTACCCGCAGCGGTTTGATTTTGCGAAGTGTGGGCGAAAATCCGCAAACCGCCCATGTGTTAGGCTATCCGGTACGCTGGATTCGCTTTGCAGCCGTACTCATGGGGGGAGCGCTGTGTGGTTTGGCTGGGGCGTATATCTCGCTTGTCTATAC
>JBDKGR010000011.1:0-27948 GCA_039798085.1 Pseudomonadota bacterium | reverse complement strand
AGGGCGGTAGTTGGCGAGTTCGTTCATGGAATTTGTCTCTCTCGATGGATTTTGTGTTGGTTCTTTAATTGACGTACACGTCAATCCGAATGATAGTGCCAAACCGCGCTTTGCGCACAATCCGCTACAGTTCACGCTATCAACTTTTTGCCGATACCTTCGTGCCACCTTGCCATGAAACTGAACAAACTCACCTTGAAGAACTTTCGATGCTTTGAGCATTTGGAGATGGATTTGCATCCCCAGCTCACGGTGTTGATTGCGGAAAACGGCGGGGGGAAAACGGCGGTTTTGGATGCGATACGGGGAATCTTAGCGCCTTTTCTGCAAGGCATTACCAATAATACCAATACCAATACTAATATCGAATATATTAACCAAGAACGGGATATTCGCCGCTGCCAAAAAGGGGATTGGAATATGGAGCCGCAATTGCCTTTTTCCATTCAAGCGACCACATCGCATTCGTATTTATGGGAATATGGTCAATCACTTGCCCGCGCTGTGAGCCACGGAGAAAATAACACCATACTTCCTTTGATAACCTACCAAGGCACGAATCGGCGATTAAGCCAACGCATACGCAAAAAAGCCAATGAACATCCCTCGCAATGGTCGCGTATTTCGGGGTATGCGGAATGTCTTGCTTCGCGCCCCAATTTTGACCAATTTATGGATTGGTATGGCTGGCTGTATATGAGTTACCGAGAAGCGCAAATCGTGGCAATGGAGCGTAAAACCGAAATACCCGAAAATGACCTCCGTTTTTCTCATATTATCGAAGCAATTCAAATGGTGATTGATACCGTTATCCAACCCGTAACAGGGTGGCATCGGTTGGAATATAGTATTGGTAATCAAAAACAATTACAAATGCTACATAATCAGCATGGTATTATTCCCGTTACCATGTTGAGCGATGGTTTGCGCAATGTAATCGCTTTGGTCATTGATATTGCACACCGCGCATTTCGACTGAATCCGCATTTGGGCATCAACGCCGCCAAAGAAACCGATGGTATTGTGTTAATTGATGAAGTGGATATGTTCTTGCATCCTAAATGGCAACAAACCATTTTGAAATCGCTTACCGATGCGTTTCCTAAAATGCAGTTTATTGTGACGACGCATTCACCGCAGGTTTTAAGTACCGTGCGGCGAGAAAATATCCGTATATTGCCGGAAGGAAAAATGCCCTTGGCGATGACCTATGGCGAACCAAGCGGGTATGTAATGCAAGGCGTAATGGGCGTTGATCCGCAACCGCCCGTGACGGAAAAAGCCGATTTGCAGCGTTTAACAGAATGGGTTAATCAAAATCAATACGAAACAAAAGAGGCGGTAGATTTATTAGAAAAACTGAAAAATACCCTCGGTACGCATCCGCAATTACAACGCCTAGAGCGCAGTATGCAACGCCAAAAAATGCTGAAAGAAATGGACAAGGCAAAACCATGAGGTATATTGTAAAACACGGCACGGGCGGATTTCATCTCAATCAATCCAATAAAAATCCACCCAAAAATAGCGATGAAGCAACCAGCCGATGGAGAAGTTTTGCTTATAAATCGGAAGTTATGGAAAAATTGTTATATGAACAATACCATCTATGTTGCTATACGGAATTACGCCCCGATCAAAAAAGGTTGCATTATCATATTGAGCATATCGAAAATAAAAAACAAAACCCGCAGCGCACATTGGATTATAGTAATTTAGCAGCCAGCGCATTAAGCTCCGATGATTTACACAATTTTCAAGATGAAGTTTTTGGTGGTCATACCGTTGGTAAACAGGGGGAAAAAATTCCGGTTGATATGAATCGGTTTATTTCTTGCCATCAACCCGATTGCCATCGTTATTTTACTTATTTACTGGAAGATGGGCGTATTGCTCCCAGTCATGTGCTCAATGCAATAGAAAAAGACCGTGCCCAATACACCATTGATTTACTCCATCTTAATAGCCCTTATTTGGTGGCAGAGAGAAAAAGATGGTTTGAAGAATTAGATGATTTATGGTTTGAACACCATGAAAAAAATTGGAGCGTGGAATTTTTGGCGCAGGTGTATTTAGTGCCGTGTAAGAACAAACTCAACCCGTTTTTCAGCCTTACACGCCAATTTTTTGGATCAATAGCCGAGCAAACATTGCAGCAACACGCCCCGCATTGATTGTAAAAATATGGATTCAGGGAAATATGTGATGGGCTTATGAATGAGCGCCACCATCATCTATCAGCCGTAGCTTTTCCGCTACCCAAAATCAAATCGTTTTCACACCATTCGTCGGTATCGCTGCATATAACCACGCCCACCGTGGCATTTAATTCTGAGGCCAGTTCTAACAATCGGTCTGGCAATACAAAAACGTGGAGCGGGTCTTCATGAAGGGCGGTCACTTCAATCCAAATTTTGTGACCTTCGTTGGAGCATAGGGCGCAGGTTGATCTGGAAACTTTCGACCAAAGCCACTCGGTATGCGCTTCAATTCGGTTCGATGCCACCGCTTGGGCGCTGCTAAAACCCCAAGTGGATTCCCAATAAGACCCAAACGTTTGACCCGTTGATTTTTGAATGCGCGGCTCCCCTTTTTTGATGGACACCGTCGGCTCCACCTGCAATAAATGGTTCAGTGCCACCTCATCAATCACATCACCAATCAAATAAAACGCAATTTGAATTTCTGGTATTTTATCTCGCATATTATTCATATCACCTATATCACCTATATCACCTGTATTACCTATATCACTCACGTTATCCAACTAATTACCACACCCATCGCAGAATAAATTAAAGAGCCAATAAGTGCTGCCACAAAGCCTTCGACCCGGAAGCCTTCCAGTAAACCAGAGGCAAACCAAAACATCAGAGCGTTGATAATAAACAAAAATAAACCCAGTGTCAAAACCGTGACAGGAAGGGTTACTAAAACCAAAATCGGACGCAGCAACGTGTTAAGTAAACCAATAACAAACGCAGCGATCAACGCAGCAGTAAAACCCGTAATTTGCACACCCGTATAAAGATAACTCACCGCAATGAGGGCTCCCGCGTGCAGCATCCAACTGATCAGCATATTTATCATGATTTATCTCCGTGGATTTCGTTAATTCGCATTAAGTCATTATGTGCTAGTTCAAAATCGGGTTTGCACACCAATGCCGAACGGTATTGTCGTTTGGCATCTTCTAAATCCCCTTGCTGTGCGCTGATTTGTCCGAGCAAATAAAACGCATCCGCTATTTCTGGATTGCGGCTATCCATCACGGCACGGCGTAGGGGGATACGCGCTTCGCTTAAATGCCCTTGTTCTTTGAGCGTATAACCCAGACAAATCAATAAAGGAATATCATCAGGGGCATGATGCAAGCCTTCTCGAAAACGGGCTTCGGCGGCTTCTAATTGATTTTCTGCCAGTAGTTTATTACCTTGCTGGCGCAGCTCTGCCACATCAACCAGTGGAAAGGGAAATTCTGCACTGGCATTGCCCGTATCTCCCAGCTCCCCCATGAGTTTATTCATGCGGCGCAACAAAAGAGCGTGCAGGCGCTCCAGCATTATTTGGCTCGCAGGCTGGTGAGCAACCACGCCGCCAAGGAATCCCCCAATTTGGCATCGTAACCCGCATCTTTCAATTCCCATTTGAAGGTATTGAGCAATTTAGCGGTTTTATAAAAATTCAAATTTTCCGATTCCTTGAATTGGTTGATGCGCTTTTGCATTTTCTCTTTCGAGTAATTGGCTTTGGAAGCGCGTTTACTTTCATTCACCGACGAATCACTGGGAACCATTTCTTTGACCATTCTGGCCATTTCGATACCAAACGCTTCGGCATTTTTTGCATCCAACCATTTGAACATATTGATTCCTTTTATTCCTTTTTATTTCCAACAAATTTATTTCCACCGTACGGGTTCTATATCCAGCGTATTTTTTTCATCGCCTAGGCTTAATACGCCTTCTTGAATCGTCGCTTGCAACTGCATGCTGCGCTGCGCGAGTTGCACCAGCGCTTGCGATGATTCGGTTGGAACGCGCCATACTTGCAGCTTATCCAAGCGCGTGAGTTTATTTTGAATACTTTTCCACCAAACCTCGGCGGCGTGGTGAAAGCAGTACACCACCACCGCATCGGCTTTTTGACTGGCTTTCATCAGCGGCTTGTCTTCGGGCTGCCCGACTTCAATCCACAACCGCTTTTGCCCCGTGAAATCGGTGAGCGACACATCAGGGTCATTCGGGTCAGACAAGCCCGCGCCAAACGCCAGCGTGCCATCGCCATTGCACACATCTTGCAGCGTGTGCGCGTGCAAAGCAAGGGCAGCGAGGCGAATCATCATGCGCTCATCCGTTTCGCTGGGATGGCGTGCGAGCGTGAGGGCATGATCGGCGTAATAGCCGTGGTCAATATCCGCAATTTGCAGATGAACCTTGAAGATGGTGGATTTCAGTGCCATTTACGCACGCCGTGCCAACTCTGCTGCCATGCCGGTATAACTTCCGGGGGTCATGGCGAGTAGGCGGTCTTTTTCCGATTCAGGGATTTCCAGCTTGGCAATAAAGCCTTGCATCAATTCGCGTGTCATGGCTTCGCCACGGGTGAATTTCTTCAGTTGCTCATACGGCTGGGGCAAACCAAAACGGCGCATCACGGTTTGAATCGGCTCTGCCAACACTTCCCATGACGAATCCAAATCGGCGGCAATCGCGGCTTCGTTGATTTCTAATTTATTCAAACCGTTCATTAACGATTGGTACGCCAGCACCGCATAACCCATCGCCACGCCGATATTGCGCAACACGGTGGAATCGGTCAAATCGCGCTGCCAGCGGCTGATCGGCAATTTTTCGCTCAAATGGCGCAGCACGGCATTGGCTAAACCGAGGTTGCCTTCGGCATTTTCAAAATCAATCGGGTTGACTTTGTGCGGCATGGTGGAAGAACCGACTTCACCATCTTTCAATTTTTGCTTGAAATACCCCAGCGAAACGTAACCCCATACATCGCGCGACCAGTCGATGAGAATCGTATTGGTGCGGGCAATCGCATCAAAAATTTCCGCCATGTAATCGTGCGGCTCAATTTGGATGCTGTACGGTTGAAAGGTCAATCCCAAACCGTGCGGTTCAGGTGTTTCAATGACTTTGCGGCTAAATGCTTCCCAATCAAAATCCGGCCAAGCGGATAAATGCGCGTTGAAATTGCCCACCGCGCCGTTCATTTTGCCCATGAGTTGCACGCTGGCGATGTTGGCACGGGCTTTATCCAAGCGTTTCACCACGTTGGCGATTTCTTTGCCGACGGTAGTGGGGCTGGCGGTTTGACCGTGGGTGCGGCTCAACAGCGGCACGGCGGCGAAGGTGTGCGCCATGCCGCGCATTTTTTCGATGACAGCATCCAATAAAGGCAGCAGCACTAAATCGCGCCCGCCCTTGATTTGCAAAGCGTGGCTGGTGTTGTTGATGTCTTCGCTGGTACACGCAAAATGCACAAACTCTTGCGCGGCTAGCAATTCGCCATCTTTTGGGTAATTGGCAAATTGCGCTTTGAGCCAGTATTCAACGGCTTTCACGTCGTGATTCGTGGTTTTTTCAATCGCTTTGATGGCTTCACCATCGGTTTCGCTGAAATTTGCCACTACATCATGCAGATACGTGCGTGCTTCGGCGGAAAGCGGCGGAAATTCGGCAAAGCCCGCATCGCTCAAGGCGATGAACCAAGCAATCTCCACTTGTACGCGGCGGTGCATATAACCTTGTTCGCTCATCAACGGGCGCAAGGTAGCGAGTTTGCTGGAATAGCGCCCATCCAGAGGAGACAGAGCGGAGATAGGAGATAAAAGGGGTAAAGAAGGGGAATTCATGATCGAATTGTAAGTTGTATCTTGACATCCCCCTCTCCTTAAAGGACGAGGGTTCCTACCGCGCTTCGATCCGTATTGCTATGAAAATACTATGTGCATTCTGGTAAAATTCACGCTTTCCTCTATTTTCACTATAAAAAATCATCAAGCGCGTATGAAACTTATCGGATCAACGGCTAGCCCCTATGTACGCAAAGTACGCATTGTGATGGCAGAAAAGAAATTAGAGTATATTTTCGTCACCGAAGATGTATGGAGTCCCCATACCACCATCGCTACCCAAAACCCGTTAGGCAAAATTCCTTGTTTGGTAATGGAATCGGATACCTTCTTATTCGATTCCCGCGTTATCGTGGAATACTTGGACACACTATCCCCTGTCGGTAAGCTGATCCCAAGCGTAGGACGCGAACGAGCCGAAATTAAAACATGGGAAGCCCTGTGCGATGGGTTGCTGGATGCCGCCATTCTTGCCCGTCTAGAAACTACATGGGTCGGTCGTACCGAAGATCAGCGTTGCCCAGCGTGGATTGACCGCCAAATGGACAAGATTCATACGACTCTGGCTTTCATGTCCAAAATGTTGGGCAACAAACCTTTGTGCAGTGGCATCTATTTAAGCCTTGCCGATATTGCGGTGGGCTGCGTTTTGGGTTACTTGGATTTTCGTTTCCCCGATATGGATTGGCGTACCCCCCATCCTAACTTGCACCGCTTGTACGACAAATTGATGCACCGCCCTAGCTTTATCGAGACCAAACCGCAATAAATCTGCTACAATAGCATTCATGGCCCGATAGCTCAGTCGGTAGAGCAGAGGATTGAAAATCCTTGTGTCGGTGGTTCGATTCCGCCTCAGGCCACCAAATTAAAAAGCCAACTGCTTATTTTTAGGCAGTTGGCTTTTTTGCTTTTTTGCTTTTTTGCTTTTTCAAAGCACTCTAGGCTATCCGCTCTTCCATAATCATAATCATGCTCATGCAGCAGCGACCGCATCAATCGTTCTTCACTGTTGCCGCTATGCTTTGGTCGCTGACGGGGTTGTGGTGGTGGCTGCGCCTCATTGGTGGGATTTCAGGAATGTTGCCCGCCAGTGCCTTGCATGGTTTGCTCATGGGGCTAGGTTTCATGCCCTTGTTCATTGCCGGATTTGTCTTCACCACAGCACCGCGATGGCTTGACCTTCCCGCACAATCGAATCACGGGATGTGGGCGTCTGCCTCCTGCATTGGGCTGGGGTGGTGTACGTTGCTGCTTTCCGATGTGATTGGACTGCGGTTATTGGCAAGCCTCGGTGTCTTGCTCGTTGGTTTGACGCTGACTTACTTGGCTGTGCGATTATTGAAGCTGTGCCGCACTTCCACCGCAAGGTATTCGCCTCACGCATTTGCCATGAGTGCAGGTCTGGCGTGCATTGCATTGGCTCAAATGATGGCGGCTTTGGCGATTAGAATCGACCAACCTTTGCTGATGCAGCTTGCCACGCACCTAGGGCTGGAATTCGGTGTGGCCGCTGTGTTCGCCGTTGCACTGCAACGATTAACCCCTTTCTTGGATCAACCGAAGGGGCTTTTTGTATTGCTGCTACTAGGGCTTTTAACGCGAGGTGTGCTTGGTATTGCAACGCACATCGGCTGGTCAATCAATGGCGGGCTGAGGGCTTTTGCTGCAATCGGCTTTGCGGTGTTGGCATTGCTTCTATGGAAAGACGCGTTTACGCCGGAAACTGCCGCAGCACGACGCACACCATTGGTTGCCCAATTGCATTGGGGTTACTTGTGGCTTGGTTTGGGTTTTGCATTGGAGGCATGGGCGCAAACCTATGGGGATGTCGGATTGGCTCCACTTCATGCGCTAACGCTCGGATTTATGTGTACCACCTTGCTGGCAATGGCTAGTCGTGTGACCGCAGTCAATTATGGGCGCAGCGTTGCAGTTGACGCATGGCTGTGGTTCCTTCAAATACTTTTGCAAGTAACCACATTGGCACGACTCATCAACGCGCTCTATCCAACGGGAACGGGACTATTTCGCTTTATTGCGGTCACGGGATTCATGCTCGTGGGGCTGGGTTGGGCGGCGCGTTACCTTCCTTGGCTACTTCAACCCAAGCCGCCGCGCCAACTTGTGTAGATTGCTAGCATCTAACCCCAGTTGGCGTGCGGATAATGCCCAGTTAGAGCCGGTAGCGATTAGGGTTTGCTGGATCACCTCACGCTGGCGCTGTGCAACGGCCTCGTTCAAGCTAACGAGAGCCGTATTCGAGGTCAAGGGCTGCGTATTCTGTGGCGCGGGTATGTTGGAGAGACCGGTATCCAAATCCAACAGCGCAGGCACGAGGGTCACGATGTCGGAGGCTCGCGCACCGCGACTGAGTGCTTTAATGGATGCACGGCTAATCACATGCTCCAACTCGCGTACATTGCCAGGCCACTGGTAGCGCAGAATGTCGGTCTCAGCAGCCGGAGACAGGCGCAGACTGCGGATGCCTAAACGCACGCGGTTGAGTTCCAGAAAGCGACCAGCAAGCAACAGCGCATCATTGCCACGTTCGCGTAGCGGCGGGATGTGAATGGGGTAAACCGAGAGGCGATGGTACAAATCGGCGCGAAAAATACCGTCTTTCACCCCCTGCTTTAGGTCGCGGTTGGTCGCAACGATGACGCGCACATTAACGCGGCGCGGGCGGTCTTCACCTAAACGCTGAATCTCGCCATTTTGCAGGGTGCGTAACAATTTTGCCTGAATGATTAACGGCAACTCGCCGATTTCATCCAGAAAAATGGTGCCGCCATCGGCCACCTCAAAGCGTCCGGCGCGGTCGGTGCTGGCACCGGAGAATGCACCTCGCACATGTCCAAACAACTCGCTCTCGGCTAGCGCTTCCGGCAGAGCCGCACAATTGACCTGAACCCAAGGTTTGGAACGTGAGGAATGCCGATGGATGCGTCTGGCAAACAATTCCTTGCCCACACCCGTCTCCCCCAGCAGCAGCACTGGCAAATCGGAGCTAGACACCACATCCATCTCATGCAGCAGACTTGTGATACTGGAGTGTTGACCAACAATCTCCTCATCCACGGGCGTATCTGCGAGCGCCACTTGGCTAACTGCCTTGCGTCCTTGGCACAGAGTGCTAACCTCTTCTTCGATGCGGGTCATGCGGACGGCAACTTCCATCAAAAGGGCGTACCTATGCAGTTCCTCGATCAACTGTTCACCAAAGGTATGAACCCCTAGCGCATCCAAAGTGAGCACGCCCCACAGAGTGCCATCCACGTAGAGGCTCACGCCAACACAGTCGTGTACTGGCAGCGGTTCACCCGCGTGTACTTGAAGCAATCCGTCATAAGGGTCTGGCAAATCGCAGTCGGATTGAAAGCGAACGGGCTGGGTGCTTTGCAGAATCGCCGCCAAACGCGGATGCGCCGCCACCTGAAAGCGTCGCCCCAAGGCTTCGTGTACCAGTCCATCAACAGCATCGGGGATCAGCGCATCGTCCTGCAAGCGCAACACGACCACCGCATCGCTTTTGAAATGCTTGCGCAGGGCACTCACCAAGCGTTGCATTCGTTCCAGACCCGTGTGAGAACCGGACAGGTTTTTGAGGAGAGCAGCTTCAATCATGGTTAATAGTACCTTAACAAGGTATTTAATACCTTAATTTTCAGGGTATTTTTTACCATTTATTTTATAACTTATTGATTTATAGAGTAAATCTCTTTGGCACGCTGCTTGCTGTTATTACCAAAAAGGGTTGTCCTAACAAGGCATTGTTGAAACCAAGGAGTCTCATTACTATGGAATTGGTATGTCCAGCAGGCAGTCTGCCGGCACTAAAGGCGGCGGTGGATGGGGGCGCGGATTGCGTCTATCTCGGTTTTCGAGATGCCACCAATGCACGCAATTTTGCGGGACTGAATTTTGATGAAGCAGCCATCCATACAGGCATTGCATACGCCCATGCCCGAGGTCGCAAGGTGCTGGTGGCGCTCAATACCTATCCGCAGGCTGGTAATGTGCAGATTGGGCGCAGCGCGATAGATCGTGCTGCTGCCAGTGGTGCGGATGCTGTCATTCTGGCTGATCCGGGGATGATGGCTTATGCGCAAAAGCACCATCCCCATTTGCGCTTGCATCTCTCGGTGCAAGGCTCGGCAACCAATTACGAGGCTATCAATTTCTACCACCAGCACTTTGGTATCTCTCGTGCGGTGCTGCCGCGCGTTCTGTCGATGGTACAGGTGGAGCAACTGCGAGAAAAAACTCCGGTGGAGATTGAGGTGTTTGGTTTCGGTAGTCTGTGCGTGATGGTGGAAGGGCGTTGTGCACTTTCTTCGTATGTCACGGGTGAAGCGCCCAATACCCACGGTGTGTGCTCTCCACCCAAGGCAGTGCGCTGGCAAGAAACCCCTTTGGGACGCGAATCACGTTTGAATGGCGTATTGATTGACCGCTACGCCGTTGGTGAAAACGCGGGTTACCCAACTTTGTGTAAAGGTCGCTTTGATGTGGGTGACGATCACAATTACTACGCCGTGGAAGAGCCTACCAGCCTGAACACGCTGGAGTTGTTGCCCCAGTTGCTTGCGATGGGTATCAGCGCTATCAAAATTGAAGGGCGACAGCGCAGCCCAGCTTATGTGGCACAGGTGACCAAAGTTTGGCGCGAGGCGATTGACACTTGCATTGCCAACCCCCACCGCTACTCAGCGAAACCGATTTGGATGACATCGCTGGACAAAGTCGCCGAAGGTCAGCAACACACACTCGGTGCCTACCACCGACCTTGGAAATAACGAAAGGAATCCCATTGTGAAGCTCGCCCTTGGTTCTCTTTTGTACTACTGGTCGCGTGAAACCACGCTTGCCTTTTATGCCATGATGGAAAGCGCACCAGTGGACATTGTTTATTTAGGTGAAACCGTCTGTTCACGCCGCCACGAATTGCGCTTGAGTGATTGGCTCGGTATTGCCGCCCGCCTGCGTGCAGCGGGCAAAGAAGTGGTGCTTTCGACTCAAGTGCTAATCGAATCCGGTTCTGATGTTGCGGTGCTGCACAAAATCGCTGGCAATACCAATTTTCAAGTCGAAGCCAATGACATGGGTGCGGTGCATTACCTTTCTTCTCAAGCATCTCAAGCCTCTCAATCGCCGCAATCTTCCAAACAACCATTTGTGCTCGGGGCACACCTGAATATCTACAACCTGCCGACATTGCAGATGTTGGCATCTCTAGGTGCTCAGCGCTGGGTAATGCCGCTGGAAATGGGGCGCGATGATTTAGCGCTAATCCAGCGTGAGCGCCCCGCGAATTTGCAAACCGAGGTGTTTGTCTTTGGTCGTATGCCACTGGCTTTTTCGGCACGCTGCTTTACCGCACGTCATCGCAATGTGCCCAAGGACGATTGCCAATTTAGTTGTATCGACTACCCCGATGGTTTGCTGATGCGCACGCGGGAGGATGAAAGTTTTTTAATTCTCAACGGCACACAAACGCAGTCGGCTCGTGTACACCTGCTGCTGAAGGAATTGGAGGATATGTGTACTCTGGGTGTGGATGTGGTGCGCGTTAGCCCGCAAGCAAACCACACGCTTGACATCTTGCACATTTTCGATGCCATCCTCAAAGGTCGATATAGCGCGGCACAAGCGCAGCAAGCTATTTCCCCTTATCTGCTGGATAAAGCCTGCAATGGCTACTGGTATGGTCAACCGGGATTGGATCAGCGCTGATATAGAAAAAACAAAAAATAGAAAGACACCCCATGACATCACCCACTTATCTGGTTCCCAAGCCCATTGGCGATTTACTCGCTGGCTTCCCAGCGTACCCCGGTTCTTTATTATTTGTCACGGGTTTGAATTGGACGCTGACCGATAAACTAGCCAGCGATGTAACGCCGTTGTTGCAGGGCAAAAAATTACGTTTGTGCGTTACCGATACCCATTGGGTCTTTGACTTTACTTGGAAAAATGGGCGCTTTGTTGCCAATCCAAACGCCGCTAAATCCTCAGAAGCCGACCTCACCATCAGCGCCAGTGCCTATGACTTTGTGTTGCTGGCACGCCGTTTGGAAGACCCCGATACGCTGTTCTTTAGCCGCCGTCTGTCGATGGAAGGCGATACCGAATTGGGTCTGCTGGTGAAGAATACCCTAGATGCAATCGAAATGCCCATGCTTACCTTGGAGCAATTCAAACCCTTACACGTATTCTCCAGCTTGAAGTCTCGCTTCATCAAAGCGCTCACCACATGATAAAAATCGTCGTTGCCATTACGGGCGCTAGCGGAGCCGTGTACGGCGTGCGCCTGTTGCAAATGCTTAAAACCGTGGAGGGGGTACAAACGCATCTGACGATTTCTCCATCCGGTTTGCTGACATTGCGCCACGAAATGAATCTGCATCGTACCCATCTGGAAGCATTGGCGGATGTGGCATACCCCTCAAATAACTTGGGAGCGCCGATTGCCAGTGGCTCGTTCCAGTGCGATGGCATGGTGATTGCACCCTGCTCCATGCGGACGCTGGCGGCTGTGGCGCATGGTTTATCCGACAACTTGGTGACACGCGCTGCCGATGTGATGTTGAAGGAGCGTCGCCGCCTCGTGCTGATGGTGCGCGAAACGCCGCTGAACCTAGTACACCTGCGCAATATGGTATCCGTGACCGAAATGGGCGGAATCATCTTTCCACCCGTACCTAGCTTCTACCATCAACAACCCGCCTCGATTGACGATCTGGTGAACCACACGCTCAGTCGTGTGCTGGATGTACTGGGTTTACCGCAAACCAACGTGCCGCGCTGGGGTGGTTTGCCTAACCTACCAACCTAACCCCCATGACCTACCGCGATTTGCGTGAATTTATGGCGCAGTTGGAGCAAATGGGCGAGCTCAAGCGCGTTACACAACCAGTTTCACCCTATTTGGAAATGACCGCTTTATGTGACCGATCCTTGCGTGCAGGTGGCCCAGCACTGCTATTTGAAAATCCCACCGGACACAGCATTCCGGTATTGGGAAATCTATTTGGTAGCACGCGCCGCGTCGCCTTGGGTATGGGGGTGGCAGATATTAGCGAGATGCGCAAATTCGGTCAGGTGCTCGCCAGCCTGAAGGAGCCGGAAGCACCGCGCGGTTTCAAGGAGTTTGTCGGTCTCGGTGCGATGGTCAAGACGCTATGGAATATGGCACCCAAAGAGTTACGCTCCGCCGCCTGTCAGGATGTAGTGCTGGAAGGCAATGACGTTGACCTCAGCCAATTGCCGATACAACATTGTTGGCCAGACGATGTGGCAAAGCTGATTACGTGGGGTTTGGTCATCACCAAGGGGCCTAATAAATCGCGCCAAAACTTAGGCATTTACCGCCAACAGGTGCTTGCACGCAATAAGGTCATCATGCGCTGGTTGCCACAGCGCGGTGGTGCGCTGGATTTTCGTGAACACGGTATCGCCCATCGCGGTAAGCCTTATCCCGTGTGTGTGGCGCTGGGGGCTGATCCCGCCACCATCTTGGGTGCGGTAACACCCGTACCGGATAGTTTGTCAGAATACCAGTTTGCAGGTTTGTTGCGCGGCAGCCGCACCGAGCTGGTTAAAGCGATTGGTAGCGATCTGCGTGTACCAGCCTCCGCCGAAATTGTGCTGGAAGGGCATATTTATTCGGATGAGTCCCACCCCAGCGGCTACGAATATGCGCTAGAAGGGCCGTATGGCGATCACACTGGCTATTACAACGAACGTGCTGAGTTTCCGGTATTCACCATAGACCGCATCACACGCAAGCGCAATCCTATCTATCACTCCACCTACACGGGCAAACCGCCGGACGAGCCAGCCATGCTGGGTCTGGCAATGAATGAATTATTTGTGCCGCTGCTACAGCGTCAGTATCCAGAGATTACCGATTTCTATCTACCGCCGGAAGGTTGTAGCTATCGCTTGGCGGTGGTGCAAATCAAAAAATCCTACCCCGGTCATGCACGGCGCGTGATGTTCGGTATTTGGAGCTTTCTGCGCCAGTTCATGTACACCAAGTTCATCGTGGTGGTGGATGAAGATGTGAATATCCGCGATTGGAACGAAGTCATCTGGGCAATTACCACCCGCGTCGATCCGATACGCGACACGCTATTGGCGGACAATACACCGATTGACTATTTGGATTTTGCCTCACCCGTGGCTGGCTTGGGTAGCAAGATGGGGCTGGATGCTACCAATAAATGGGCAGGTGAAACCACCCGCGAATGGGGTCGTCCCATGACGATGGACGCGGTCGTTACACAGAAGATGGAAGTAGTTTGGCAACAACTCATAAAAATATCCCAACACAACACAACACAACACAACACAGGTATTTGAGTGCAAATTTCCGTTCTTCAAAACCTACGCAAACCTAGACATAGTTATCTAAAACTACGCAGTGGTTTTGCTGTTTGATTTCTGCTTCACCGAGGCGGGTTTCGTTCGATTCTTGCGAACCAAACCAGAGCCATCCTCTCCACAGACTGACACGGTGGAACTCACCGCCAAATTTCTTAAATTGATCGCTGCATTCACATCGCGGTCGTGCGAAGTTTCGCAACTCGGACAAACCCAATTACGCACGGAAAGTGGCAATTTTTCGAGTTTATGCCGGCAGCACGAACACGTTTTACTACTCGGATACCAGCGGTCGGCGACCAATAGTATTCTGCCGCGCCGTGCTGATTGGTAGTGGTTCTTGATGAACTGATGGTAACTTCGTTAAGTGTGCAAACTTCTTGAAAATCAATAAGTTAAGCGATACTTCCAAAGCATTGCAAAGTAGCATCAGTTTAGAAGGAGCCACTACTGGGAAAAGAACGGCTAATCCCGCAGCGTATCCATCAAATCAATCATGAATTCGGCATCTTCTCTGCTCAGAGGCTCAAAGCCCTTGGGTAAGCCGATTCCCGCCAAAATCGCCTCATCGCCTTCCTGCTGACCCAATCCCCAAAAAGCCGCTTGCAGTGCTGGGAGCTTATCGGCACGCTTTGGATGAATCAACAGGGTATGGTAGATGTCGTGAATCACGCTCTGCACAATGGGGTGTAATTGCAAGCGCGTGAGTCGAGAGAACGAGGAAAACGCATCCAACGAAAAAAATGCCACATCGACCTCACCCCGTATCAGGGCACGGGTGGCGTTTTCGTGGCTATCCACCGTCACCCATGTGGTGTTGTGGGTATGCAAATTGGCGGGTTCTAGCAAGCGCAAACCAATCAAACGGACATCTTCATTCGCGGTACAAGCGATACGGCAACCAGCTTGGAGGTCTTCCACCTTGCGTACACGGGAATTGACGTTGGAAACAATCACCATCTCATCAAAATGCTGGCGCGGACGCGCAAAAGGACGATACCCTTTTTCACGTACCAACTCCATTGTTCGGGATGGATTGGCGTAAACCAAGTCGATACTGCGGCTGGTGGTGATGAATTTTTCGTACTCATTGGCGGTTCGGGGAACCAGCAAGTGAATCCCCAACTGGGATCGCTGCTGCAAAATCCGATTGAGCGAATGCCAAGCACCCAGATATTCAAACCCGAATTCGGGACTAATGAGAAATTTCAGATTCATGGTATTTTTCTATTCGCAACCATTGCTGATATATCGGCAAAATTTCGGTAATTTGTGAACGCGACGGCTTACGCCGTACCGAGGTATAGCCCACCACGATACCGTTACGGATATTCGGGATGACGGTGGCATAAACCCAGTAATAAGAACCATCTTTGCGCAGATTTTTGACATAACCATGCCATTTTTTACGTTCTTGCAACGTTTCCCATAGATCACGAAAGGCGCGTTGGGGCATATCGGGGTGGCGCAGAATATGATGAGGCGCACCTATCAGCTCTTCGCGCTCGTAACCGCTCATTTCTACGAACGCATCGTTCGCGTGCGTGATGATTCCCCCTAAATCGGTACGCGACACAATCAGCCGTCCTTCGAGAAACGGAATTTCCACCTCGGAAACTGGCACGGTACGCGATGTACCATCGTGGTAAATTTGATGAATCTGATGGATCATTCTAGCCATTGGGTAAATACTTCCAGACCCTCACGCGGGGTATGAAAAGCGTTCACTATAGCCGACTCATCCGCATAACCCAATGCGATACAGCATACCAACATTTCATTTGCACCCGCGCCAATGTGGGGCAACACCACGCTAGCAAAAGGATTCCACGCCGCCTGCGCACAAGTGTGCAAGCCATGCCCGCGTGCTGCCAGCATGATGTTTTCCAAAAACATTCCGTAATCGAGCAAAGAGCCGCGTCCCATCACCTTGTCCACCGTGCAGATGAGCGCGACGGGCGCATCAAAAAATCGAAAATTGCGTTGGGCTTGCGCGTGCATTTTGTCCTTATCTCCTTTGCCAATACCGAGTAAACCGTATAAGCCCCAACCATTCTCACGCCGACGATCAATATAAGGACTCACCCATTTTTGAGGGTAGTAATCGTATTCTTCGGTGTACTTGGCAACCAGCGCAGCATCCGAACGCATGGCATCGTGAATGGTGCAGACTTTTTCGACCAAGGCATCACGGCGTGCCCCTTGCACCACGTAAACCCGCCAAGGTTGGCAGTTCGTTCCTGAAGGGGCGCGACTGGCGACTTGCAAAATTTGCGCAATCACGGCTTTATCCACCCCTTGTGCGGTGAATGCGCGAACCGAGTGACGCGATTCAATCGCTTCTTCAATAGCAGAAAGATTCGCAGAGGTTGTAGAGGTTGTAGACGTTGTGGAAGTCATTAAAAAACTCCAAAAAAAGAATTTGTATCTTTTTTGCTGCAATGCAGCAAAAAAGTCTTGTGTTAGGGAAATTCGTCCCTATAATTCGTCTCATGTTGCAGTGCAACATAAACGTGAACCCAGGGTAAAACCGCAAGCCGTAATGATCGCACTTTTTGGAGAAATGAATATGATGACTGTTGAACAAATCTTGGCCTCCCACAAAGCCAACATCGAGACCCTTTATAGCCTGACTAGCAAGGCATTTGAAGGTATTGAAAAAATCGTTGAATTGAACTTGGCTGCTTCTAAAGCAGCTTTGTCGGATGCCAGCACCCACACCAAATCTGTATTGAGCGCCAAAGATGCGCAAGAATTGTTGGCATTGCAATCAAGCCTGTTCCAACCTTTGGCTGAAAAAGCAGCTTCTTACAGCCGTAACCTGTATGAAATCGCTTCTAGCGCGACCGCTGAATTCAGCAAAAATGTGGAAACACAAAACGCAGATGCACAAAAGAAATTCATGACCGTGGTGGACAACGCGATGCAAAATGCACCCGCTGGTTCTGAATCCGCTGTGGCTATCGTAAAAAGCTCGATTACTGCTGCGAACAACGCATTGGAATCTGTGCAAAAAGCGGTGAAGCAAGCGACTGAATTGACCGAGTCCAACATCCAAGCCGTAGCACAAACAGCAACAGATGCTGCTAAAAACGTTACGAAAAAACGCTAATTGGGTTTGTGCCAAGGGGAAACCCTTGCATAATCACCATAATTGATTTGATTCCATTGTGAATTCAATGTGAATCCAGTGTGAACCTATTTTTCAGGTTGTCTCCTCGGGTCCTTTCGTAACCATCAGGTTCAGGGATCCTTTCAAGGCCTCGTTGCAAGACGAGGTCTTTTTTTGCAAAAAAAAACCTGCATCCGCAAAGGATACAGGTTATAGAAGTAGAAGTGGTGCGCGGGGGGGGACTCGAACCCCCACACTGTTGCCAGCGTCAGGACCTAAACCTGGTGCGTCTACCAATTTCGCCACCCGCGCAAAAACCAAGTTCAATGCCGCTATTCTAGCCTGATTCGCCAATCATCCCGCCGGTGACCCATCTAAAATGTACGCCATCTTCTACATAGGTACTTGTTATGGCAAAGAAAACATTTTTGGATTTTGAAAGCAATATCGCGGAACTGGAAGCCAAGATCGAAGAATTGCGCTATGTGCAAAACGAATCTGCGGTGGATATTTCGGCCGAAATCAACCAACTCAGCCAAAAAAGCCAGCAGCTCACCAAAGACATTTACAGCGATTTAACGCCTTGGCAAATCACCAAAATCGCCCGCCACCCCGAGCGTCCCTACACCTTGGATTACGTGAATGCCATTTTTACCCACTTCACCGAACTGCATGGCGACCGCCATTTTGCGGATGATTTGAGTATCGTCGGTGGATTAGCGCGTTTCAATGGTACGCCCTGCATGGTATTGGGTCACCAAAAAGGACGCGATACCAAAGAGCGCACCCAACGCAACTTCGGCATGACGCGCCCCGAAGGGTATCGCAAAGCTCTGCGTTTGATGAAACTCGCCGAGAAATTCGGGCTGCCCGTGTTCACGTTTGTCGATACGCCCGGTGCGTACCCCGGCATTGATGCCGAAGAGCGCGGGCAATCCGAAGCCATTGGGCGCAACATTTTTGAAATGGCACAGCTCGAAGTGCCAATTATTACGACCATCATCGGCGAAGGGGGTTCGGGTGGCGCATTGGCGATTTCGGTTGCTGACCAAGTGGTGATGATGCAGTTTTCGATTTATTCGGTGATTAGCCCCGAAGGTTGCGCCTCCATCTTATGGAAAACATCCGACAAAGCCAGCACCGCTGCCGAGGCGATGGGGATTACCGCACACCGCCTAAAAGCCTTGGGTGTAATCGACAAAATCGTGAACGAACCCCTAGGCGGAGCGCACCGCGATCACCCACAAGCCGCCGCTCTGCTAAAGCGCACGCTAACCGATGCCTACCGCCAAGTCAGTGATTTGAAAGTCGATGCGCTGCTGGACCGCCGTTATGAGCGTCTGCAAAGCTACGGGCGCTTTACCGATACCAAGCAAGTCTGACGCAAAGGCGTGACGCAATCCGTAGAACAAGCCATTGCTGCATTTAATCCACCTTTGCCGCTTGCGGTGGCGTTGAGTGGAGGCGCGGATTCGGTCGCGCTCTTGGTGGCGTGTGCGCAAAAATGGCGCGGGCTGGGGGGGGCAGTGTGTGCGATTCACGTCAATCACAATCTGCAAAGCGCGGCGGTGTTGTTTGAAGAACATTGCCGTGTGCTTTGTGCGCAGTTGAATGTGCCGTTGATTATTCAATCGGTCGATGCAAATCCCACCGCCGGACAAAGCCCCGAAGATGCCGCACGCCAAGCACGTTATAAGGCTTTTTCGGCTGCAACGCATATCCAGCCTGCACAAGCAGCTACTGAAAATATAGCATCCATTGCTTCTATTGCCTCCATTGCAATCGCCCAGCACGCAGATGACCAAATCGAAACGCTGTTATTGGCACTCAGTCGCGGAGCGGGGTTGGCGGGGTTAAGTGCGATGCCCGCGCAGTGGGAACGGGATGGAATGGCATATTACCGTCCGTTTTTGCAAGTGGCGGGGGCGGATGTGCGACGCTGGCTGCATTCGCAAAATACTGCTTTCACCTTTATTGAAGACCCAACCAATACCGATACCCGCTTCACCCGCAACCGCATCCGCGCCCAGTTGATGCCCGTGTTGCGCGAGGTGTTCCCGCAGTTTTTGGATACGTTTACCCGCAGCAGTCGCCACGCCGCCGAAGCCGACCGTTTGCTGTACGAATTGGCGTTAGACGATTGGGAGCGCGTGGGTGATGTGGGTGATTCAGCAACCTGCAACATCGCCGCATTGCAGCGTTTGAGCCGTGCGCGGCAAGCGAATGTGCTGCGGTTTTGGTTAAAAACCCAGCATTCCACGATTCCCAGCACGGCGCAACTGCACGCATTGCTACACCAACTAGCCGCGTGCACTACGCGCGGGCATCAAATTCGGTTGAAAGTGGGCGCGGGTTTTGTGCAGCGGCAGGGAAATGTGCTGGTTTGGGGGAAGTAGGAACTCCCGCTTTCACATCCAGTGCGGGTTATGGGTTGGCATATTTATATACCATATCCTTAATTTATTACTACCGTTCTTCAAAACCTACGCAAACCTAGACATAGTTATCTAAAACTACGCAGTGGTTTTGCTGTTTGATTTCTGCTTCACCGAGGCGGGTTTCGTTCGATTCTTGCGAACCAAACCAGAGCCATCCTCTCCACAGACTGACACGGTGGAACTCACCGCCAAATTTCTTAAATTGATCGCTGCATTCACATCGCGGTCGTGCGAAGTTTCGCAACTCGGACAAACCCAAGTTCGCACGGAAAGTGGCAATTTTTCGAGTTTATGCCCGCAGCACGAACACGTTTTACTACTCGGATACCAGCGGTCGGCGACCAATAGTATTCTGCCGCGCCGTGCTGATTTATATTCCAATTGCCGCCGACATTCAAAAAAACTCGCATCCATAATCGAACGCGCTAATTTTCTATTACGCACCATCCCTTGGATATTCAAATCTTCGATTCCAATGGTATGAAATCGGCTTGTTAAATCCGAAGTTAATTGATGGAAAGTATTTTGTCGAATGTTTTTAATCCGTGCATGCAAGCAAGCGAGTTTTATTTTCGCTTTATGCCGATTTTTCGAGCCTTTTATTTTACGACTCAAACTCCGTGATAATCGTTGCAATCGGCATAACAAGGCTTTGTGGGGTTTTGAACCTTGAATAATTTCACCATTGGAAAGTGTTGCCAGTGCCGATAATCCCAAATCCACCCCGACCGCGCCTTGGTTTTCAGCTTGGCTAGAAGGTGAATTTTCAGGGATTTCTACGGTAATACTCACAAACCATTTATCGGCAATTCTGGAAATCGTTGCCGATACTATCTTTCCATGAAATCGCAAGGATTCACGTATTCGTATCCAACCTAAATGGGGAATACGAATCCGTGAAGCCTCGACTGCAAATTGATCATTACTCAAACTAAAACGGTCATTATTTCCTTTTTTACGAAATTGGGGATATTTTGCCCGACCCGCAAAGAAATTATTAAACGCTGCGCCTAATTGAATAATCGCCATTTGAGGCGCGTTTTTGGTGACTTCCATCATCCACGGAAACGCTTCTTTTTTGATAGCATTCAATGCACGCCGCATGGACATCTGTGAAGGTTTCTCTAAAGAATTGTCCAACTTCCAAGCGGCGTATTGCTTGCCCCATTGGGCTAATGCCCAGTTATATGAAAACCGCGCAATACCCGCCGCACGCGAAAAATAATTCGCTTGCTTATTATTCGGGTTTAAGGCAATTTTATGGGCTACGTGCATGATACGGAGGATTTATTTCATTCAAAAGACGCTTTAAGCCTTTTTTATGATAATTCATACCCGAACCAAGGTCGGTAATTATTTCAAATACCCACCCTTGTTTTGCACAATACATTTCTAAAACTCGGGCTTGACGCTCTAAATCATCTTTTTGGTCGTGACTTGAAACCCGAGCATATGCAATCGTTTTTCTATCACTATTTTCAAGCATTTTATAATCAGGGCGCAATTTATAAATATCATACCGCCGATGCCCCCCCGTTGTGTGTTCGGCGACAATCCGTCCCGCAGCCTCCCACCTGCGTAATGTCGTAATCGACACTCCCAATACCTTGGCTGCTTCTCCGATACCTATATATCTTTCCATTTTGGATAATTTTGGATAATTTTGGATAGAATTGGGTAGCTTCTATGCAAAATGCTTCTTTCTCCTCAAGAACCCAATTCAAATAAGCTCAAACACCGCCATGCTTTCAACGTGCGCGGTATGTGGAAACATATTCACCACCCCTGCCGCTACGCAACGGTAACCCGCTTCTTGCACCAACACGCCCGCATCGCGTGCCAAGGTTGCGGGGTTGCAACTGACATAAACGATGCGTTGAGGTGGCATCCACGCGCCGCGCACATCACCTTCCAACTTGCACGCCGCAGCCAGTGCTTGCACTAAAGCAAATGCGCCTTCACGCGGTGGATCAACCAGCCATTTGTCGGCAGCACCGTCGGCAATCAGCATCTCGGGGGTCATATCGAATAGGTTTCGTGCTACGAATTTCGTAGCTGCTAATGCACGACTGGCGGGCGTTACAGCCTGATTCAGCTTGTAATTCTCGCGCGAGCGTTGCACCAGCGTTTCTGCGCCTTCCACACCCAACACTTCTCGCGCTTGGGTGGCGAGCGGCAGCGTAAAGTTGCCCAATCCGCAAAACCAATCAATCACCCGTTCATTTTTTTGCACCTTCAACAAGCCCAAGGCACGCGCCACCAGCACGCGGTTGATGTGCGGATTCACTTGCGTGAAATCAATCGGGCGATACGGCATGGTGATGCCAAATTCGGGCAAGGCATAAGAAAGTTGCGCGGTTTCAAAACCCGCTGTTTCATCTAGGCGATGGACGGTATCCAAACCCTTGGGCTGCAACCACCATTGCACGCCAGCGTGTTCCACCGCAAATTGGCGCAACTTTGCCAAATCGCCCGCATTCAACGGGACGAGGTGGCGCAGCACCAACGCGCACACGGTTACCGCTGCGGCATCCCCTACGGCAAGTTCGATTTGCGGACATTCTTCCACCGCATCCAAGGACGCAATCAGCGTGCGCAACGGCAGCAGCAGCGCTTCGACTTGGGGTGCAAGAACGGGGCATTGTTTAATATCGGCAACATAGCGGCTTTTGCGCTCGTGGAATCCGACCAGCACCGCGCCTTTTTTGCGCACATGGCGCACCGACAAACGCGCCCGATAGCGGTAGCCCCAAGCCGGGCCTTCGATAGGGCGCAGAATGGTTTCGGATTGAATTTTGCCGATGTGTTTGAGGTTATCTTCCAACACCCGTTGCTTGACGGCGATTTGCGCGGCAGGGTGCAGATGCTGCATTTTGCAACCGCCACACGCCCCTTCGTGTAGCCCAAAATGCGGACACACGGGGCGCACGCGCTGGGAGGATTCTTGGTGAATCACCGTCAGCGTGCCTTTGTCAAAACTGTTTTTGGAGCGATGAATGTTCGCACTCACCACCTCAAATGGCAACGCCCCTTCAATGAAGACGACCTTTCCATCGGGTTTGTGGGCAACGCCTTGGGCTTCAAGATCAAGCGATTTGACGGCTAACCAACCATCGGGAAGTGCAATGTCGTTATCTTTATCCATGAATACCTTTAGCGAGCGGGCATATAGCGGGAGGGATCAACGGGTTTACCATCGCGGCGGACTTCAAAATGGAGTTTGACTTTATCGGCTTCACTGCTTCCCATTTCCGCGATTTTTTGACCACGTTTCACTTTTTGATTTTCCGTAACCAACAAATTGCGATTGTGGGCGTATGCAGTCAGGAGCGAGGTATTGTGTTTCAAGATAATCAAATTACCGTATCCGCGCA
The DNA here is from genome assembly GCA_039798085.1 of Pseudomonadota bacterium. Taxonomy (GTDB): domain Bacteria; phylum Pseudomonadota; class Gammaproteobacteria; order Burkholderiales; family Burkholderiaceae_C; genus Allorhodoferax. The sequence continues at coordinate 4,767 of JBDKGR010000011.1, read as the reverse complement.
GACCCGCTGCGGCATACACCACCGTACCATCGGCAGCGGCTAAAACGGGGTCACCGAGTGCGCCACCAATATCAATGCCTTTATTGCGTTCTTCATCAAATCCAGCAAGGATGCGCCCCTTATTGGGCCACGACCATGTCACATTGGCGACCGTACTCACCGCTCCCGTGGATGCCATTTCGGGGGCTGCCGATGGTGTGGTCGTAGCGGCGGGCGTAGCGGTAGCAGCCGGAGCCGTCACGACCGCTGCCGCCACTGGAACACCCAATGGTTTGGAGGATGAAGGAGAAGGCGCGGGACTGGGGGGGGTATTGTTACTCCCCGGAGGCGTAATGCGCACCACCTGACCGATTTTGAGGAGCGGGAGGGGATTGGTCTCCATATCATTCCAACGTGCAATATCCTTCGGGCTGACTCCGTAGAGTCGTCCCAAACTGTACATGGTTTCTTTGGGTTTGACGGTGTGATAAGCACCCGATTGTCCCCCTGCATAATCGGAAGTTGAACCATAGGTTTTAGCGGAAGCGACGGTAGTCGTACCAGCGGGGGGTAAATCGGTAACGATCACCGGTTCAAATGTTTTGCCTGATGTTTTGGTAGAAGGCGAAGGAGCGACTCCACCCATCGTATTATCAAATCCACCACGGTCTTCCACGGGGGCACGACCAAGCGACACCGTATTGCAAGCAGACAACCAGACCGTTGTAAGCAATAAACCCCACCAAGTTAAACGCAAAACACTTCGCATACCATTTTCCTTTACGCAAACCCCGATTTTAGGGGGACAAAATAACATCATAACGATGGACGTGACCCGTGGTTTACCCAAGATGCAAGCCGTTGTTCCCACTGTGGTAAGTTGCCATAATCGGTTAAATCTACCTGAAGCGGAGTCAATGCCATATACCCTTGGGTGGTAGCGTGGAAGTCGGTTCCATCGGCATCATCTTTTGCTGCACCGGCTGCACCAATCCAATACATCATTTCACCGCGTGGATTCACCTGCTGAATCACATTTTCCGCTGCGTGCCGCCGTCCCAGCCGGCATAGTTTCAAGCTACCGATTTCATCATAAGGGCGATTTGGGATATTCACATTCAACAAAAATGGAGAAATCGGTATTTGTGTGTCTTGTGTTGTTTGTGTAGCTTGTTTTAATTGCGTTAATAAAATAGATTCCACCAATTCACGCGCTTTGCGGGCGGCACTCTCTAAATGATGCCAATCGCGCTCTACTTGTGAAAAGGCAATCGCGGGAATTCCAAACAAATACCCTTCCATCGCCGCGCCCACTGTGCCGGAATAAATGGTGTCATCGCCCATATTGGCTCCGTTATTGATACCAGAAACGACTAAATCAGGGCGATACCCCAATAAACCCGTCAGCGCAATATGCACACAATCCGCTGGCGTACCATTGACATAGCGAAATCCGTTGCTAGAGCGATGCACATACAACGGCGTATTCAGTGTTAAAGCATTGGATTTGGCGCTGTTGTTGTGTTCGGGTGCAATCACCTCGACCTCTACATCGGCGATGTCTTTCAGCGCTTCATACAACGCCACAATGCCGGGGGCTTGGTAGCCGTCGTCGTTGGAAATAAGGATTTTCATAACTTCTTCAGGGTGGTGGTGGTATTTCGACCGATACAAGTTCCTAGTAGCAACGCCAGCATCAGAGCGTACAAACTCACCGTGTGTTTCAGACCAAAAACTTCGGTACTCCAACTGCTGATGCCAAAGCAGGCTACCACAATCAAGCCCAAATGGGCGCACGCACGGGTTTCTGCATCCAAAGAGCGCAGGTAATGAATGAATACCAAGGCTGGATACACGAATAATGCCCCCACTGCCAGCCCCATTCCTATCCCTGAATGTACCGTTGCAGTCACGACTTCATTATGAAACCCTGACGATAAAGCCGTATGAATCGCCAATGGAGAAGCAAACATTCGCACCGCATCCGGTACAGGTGGGGGGGTGGTAAAGGTATCACCTAAACCAACCAGTGCATCCCACGGACTTTGCGACAACATAACCCATGCCATACGCAAAAAGCTAATGCGCAGCCCTGTTGAGGTATCAGGAGCTATTCCATGCAGAGGATATGAAACCATGCCGGACACCATTTCGTTCACACGCAAAGAAACCGAATCAGACCCCATCCATGCCAAAGCGAGCACGAATCCCAGCCCGATTACGGAACCCATGAGGATGCTACCTTTGCGATGCACAGTCGCCAAAACCAACACCATGAACGGTAGTGCCAACCAACCGGTTCGGCTTCCGGTCTTGATGCTGATATATCCCCCCAACAATGCCATGCTGATTTTTACCAGCACCCACACCCGTGATGGATTCGGCGTAAAAAAGACCGAAGCCAGCGCCACCATCCCGAATAGCAACGAAGAATAGCCCAGCACCAAGGGATCGGACAACGCTGTTGCCAAGCGTCCAGCACCCCAGCGTTCGGGTTGGGGGAAGAGCGAGATATTCAAAAATGTGAGCAACAAACTCAAGGTACAAGCGCTATACAGCCCTATTGAGACTAACGATACCGAAGATACCGAAGATACTGAAGATACCGATAACCGCCGACGCAATACGAACAAAAAAATCGGAATAGCCCCTATAAAACGAGAAAATGAATCCAGCATACTGGCATCCAAATCCCCTCGCAATGAGGCCATGAGGGTGATCAGCAATGTGGGCAGTGTGAAAACCACCATCACCCCAAGGCGTTGTTTTTCTGCCAGCGGATGCAGCAGATAAGAATGCGGTCGCACAAAATCCGGTTGCACGCAATGAATCCCGTGGTACACCGAGCACAATAAAAAACCGACGATCAAAATACCACTGCTCCAATCCTCCACTGTCACGAAAAATAAAGGACTGGCACACAAAAATACGATCAAATTGCGGTGCGCGGTGTTCGTGTTGATGTTAGTGTTGGTGTTGGTGTTGGTGTTATTTTTAGTGTGATTCCACCAGTTTTTCATACACACCTTGAGCCGCCAGTAATTCGGCATGGGTTCCACTTTCCACGATACGCCCTTTGTTCAAAACCAAAATCATGTCGGCGTGTTCGATGGTACTTAGGCGATGCGCAATCACCAACGTGGTACGGTTTTGCATCACGGTAGCGAGAGCAGCTTGCACTTGGCGTTCCGATTCGGTATCCAACGCGGAGGTGGCTTCATCCAAAATCAGAATCGGTGCATTTTTTAGTAAAGCACGGGCAATGGCGATGCGTTGACGTTGTCCACCGGAAAAGCGTCCGCCGTTTTCGCCAATCACGGTATCCAGCCCTTCGGGTAATTGCTGAATAAAATCCCACGCATTGGCGGCTTGGGCGGCTTCGATAATCGCTTCGCGGCTATGTTGTTGCAGAGAACCGTAGGCGATATTGGCAGCCACCGTATCGTTAAACAACACAATATCTTGGCTCACCAAGGCGATATGGTGCCGCAAATTGGCGAGGGCGAGGTGTTGAATATCAACCCCATCTACCAAAATTGTGCCCTTGCTGACGTGGTAAAAACGGGGCAATAACGACGCGATGGTGGATTTTCCGCCACCCGATACACCGACCAATGCCACCGTTTTTCCGGCGGGAATGTGAAAACTGACATCCTCTAATGCCAAGCGTTCGACTTCGGGGTATTGAAAACTCACATGGTCGAAGGTGATTTCACCACGTACCTGTGGCAACACTTGCGTACCGTTATCGGCTTCTGCGGGTGTATCGAGCAACGCAAAAATCCCACTCGCCGCCGTTAAGCCACGTTGCAGCGTGGTATTGACCGAAGTGAGTTGTTTTAATGGCGCAATCAGCAACAGCATCGCCGTCATGAAAGCGATAAACCCGCCCGGGGTTGTGCTGCCTTGTCCCATTTGGGCGTGGCTGAGGGCAAAAAATGTGATGATCGCCACCGCAATCGACGCTGCGATATGGGTAATGGGGGTTGTTGCCGAAGCGGGAATCGCCTCCCGCATCTGCGCCCGACGGAAACGGGTGGTTTCTTGCACGAATTTTTCCATCTGTTGCGCTTGTCCACCAAATACTTTGACCACTTTATTAGAAACAATGCTTTCTTCAATGGTGTGGGATAAATCCCGCAGTGATTGCAAACTTTGCTGGGTTGCCGCCCGTAAACGCTTGCTAAAGGCTTTGAGCATGATCGCAATCAAAGGGCCCACAACCAGCGTCACCAAGGTGAGTTTCCAATCGGTGTACAGTAAAAATAGCAACAATGCGATAAGGGTGAGCGATTCCCGAAACAAGGTTGCCAAAGCCGTTGTAACGGATTCGGAAATGTGGCTCACCTCATATACCAAGCGGGAAATAAATGCGCCCGCCGATTGTTGATGAAATTGATGCACCGGCAGAGTCAGCACCCGCGCAAACAATTCGCGGCGCAAGGTATTGACGACATGGCTAGCAATCCACGCCATTAAATAACCCGCGCAAAAAGAGGCAATCGCACGCACCATAAAAATGCCCACAATACCCAAAGGAATCATCCATACCAACTGCGGGTCATGGGTGGTAAAACCGTTGTCCAGTAGATGCTGCATCAATTTAGGGAAGGCAACTTCCGTAGCGGCGGTAAATGCCATTGCCAGCATCGCCAATAAGAAAGCAGCACGGTACGGGCGCACATACGTTAATAAACGCTGATAGGTTGCACGCATGGTAGTGGTAGTAGTGGTAGTGGTGGTGGTGGCGGCGGTGGTTGCTGCTGCTGTAGCTGCTGTAGCTGTTGT
>JBDKGR010000010.1:0-28326 GCA_039798085.1 Pseudomonadota bacterium | reverse complement strand
GGGGAAACCGTTTTTCATCCGTACCGATTATTGTGAGTGGCGGTTTAGGAAGCCATCAAACCATAACCGAAGCCCAAGCGATGGCGGGTTATTTGAAAAATCAAAATATAAAAAATCCGATTATTGTAGAAGATCAAAGTAAGAATACGTTTGAAAATATAAAATTCACCAGCGTATTATTAAACAATTTAGCTATTCCACGCGATACATCTATTTGGATTATTACCAGCGATTTTCATGCCCTCCGTTCCCAATGGATTGCAGATTATGCAGGCTGGTATAACGCGAAAGTAGTCGCATCGCACACCCCAATTTTGGCACGCCCACTGGCTTGGTTTCGTGAATACTTTTCATGGATTAAAGGGTGGGTTTTGAGTTATTTTTGAATAATTTTTGAAATTTCTAGGAGAGAAAAATATGTTTACCAAAATCCTGATCGCCAACCGTGGCGAAATTGCTTGCCGCGTGATTCAAACCGCACGCAAAATGGGCATTAAAACCGTTGCCGTATATTCGGAAGCGGATAAAGAAGCACGTCACGTTCAGCTTGCCGATGAAGCGGTTTTATTGGGTGCTGCCCCTTCGCGCGAATCGTATTTGGTGGCAGACAAAATCCTTGCCGCTGCCAAAGCAACGGGTGCACAAGCGATTCACCCCGGCTATGGATTTTTGAGCGAAAACGCCGAATTCTCCAAACGCTGTGAAGAGGAAGGCATTGCATTTATCGGCCCTCGCCATTTATCCATCGCGGCGATGGGCGACAAAATCGCGTCCAAAAAATTGGCTAACGAAGCCAAAGTAAACACCATTCCGGGTTACAACGATGCCATCGACACCGCCGAACAAGCGGTAGAAATCGCCAAAGACATTGGTTACCCCGTCATGATTAAAGCCTCGGCGGGCGGTGGCGGTAAAGGTTTGCGCGTAGCGTTTAACGATAAAGAAGCGTTTGAAGGTTTCACATCGTGCCGTAACGAAGCCCGCAACAGCTTCGGCGATGACCGCGTGTTTATCGAAAAATACGTGCTAGAACCCCGCCATATCGAAATTCAAGTGCTGGGCGATTCGCACGGTAATGTGGTTTATTTGAATGAGCGCGAATGCTCGATTCAACGCCGCCACCAAAAAGTGATTGAGGAAGCACCCAGCCCCTTCATCAGCGACGAAACCCGCAAAGCAATGGGCGAACAAGCCGTAGCGCTTGCCAAAGCCGTGGAATACCAAAGCGCAGGTACGGTGGAATTTGTGGTCGGCAAAGACCAAGATTTCTACTTCTTGGAAATGAACACCCGTTTGCAAGTGGAACATCCCGTAACCGAGTGCATTACCGGATTGGACTTAGTGGAATTGATGATTCGCGTAGCCGCCGGCGAAGTGTTGCCCATTACGCAAGCCGACGTGAAGCGTGACGGTTGGGCGATGGAGTGCCGTATCAACGCCGAAGACCCCTTCCGCAACTTCCTGCCATCAACCGGACGTTTGGTGCGCTTCCAACCACCCACTGAAACCATGTTCCAAGCGGATGTGAACCAGTGGTTTGGCGTGCGTGTCGATACCGGCGTGCAAGATGGCGGCGAGATTCCGATGTTCTATGATTCCATGATCGCCAAGCTCATCGTTCACGGGCGTGACCGCAATGAAGCGATTGCCAAAATGCGCGAAGCTCTGAACGGCTTTGTAATTCGCGGCATCAGCTCCAACATTCCATTCCAAGCGGCGTTGTTGGCACACCCCCAATTTGTGAGCGGACAATTCAATACTGGATTCATCGCCGAACACTATGCACACGGTTTCAAAGCCGAAGATGTGCCCCATGACGACCCCAACTTCCTCGTGGCACTGGCGGCTTTTGTGCGCCGCAAATCGCGTGAACGGGCGGCAAACATCTCTGGTCAATTACCCGGCTACGGCGTAAAAGAAGGAGAAGATTACAACGTCGTCATTCTTTCCGATACCGGTGACAACCAATACGTTCCCGTTCATGTCAAAGAATTAACCGACAAATCCGCCGCTGCCGCAATACTGGTGGGCGGTAACAGCTATGAAATTAGTAGCAATTCGCATTTGAACGATGTACGGATGGAAGGATGGGTAAACGGCAAACCGTTCACCACGCAAATCGAACGCAGCACGCAAAAGAACCCACTGGCATTGCGCGTGCAGCACAACGGCACGAAGATCGAAGCCTTGGTGATGTCGCCCCGCATCGCAGAATTGCATCGCCTCATGCCCTTCAAAGCTCCGGCGGATATGAGCCGTTTTGTGTTGTCCCCCATGCCGGGATTGTTGGTCGATGTGGCGGTAAAAGTCGGTCAAAAAGTCCAAGCGGGCGAGCGTGTTGCCGTGATTGAAGCCATGAAAATGGAAAATGTGCTGTTCGCCGCAGCGGATGGCGTGGTCGGCAAAGTGCTGGCCAGCAAGGGTGAAAGCCTCGTGGTCGATCAACCGATTGTGGAATTTGTGTAATCGGGTAGCTATCTAGCGCACTGGGGTGGCTAAAGGAGAATGTGCTACGATTAAAAATCGTTGTACAAAAAGGATTTTTATATGACAAGCGTAGCCATTTCTCCTAAATTCCAAATCGTAATACCCAAAGCCTTGCGTGAGGTTCTCAAGCTTGTGCCGGGGCAGCGGGTTAATCTGCGTTTGGATGAACAAAAAAACGCCTTGGTGGTCGAACCCGAGGTCGATATATTGAGCCTCAAAGGTTTTTTGAAACCGATTCCGGGGGTAGATTTAACCGACATCCCCGACGAACCAGAGGATGAATGCTGGCCGGGTGGGTGCGACCCCGTGCCCAATGCGCCATGGCTCGCAACCAATGAACGGTACGCCAAACTCAGAGCAAAATCATGAAAAATGTAGTGGATTCTTGTGGTTGGCTGGAGTTCATTTTGGGCGGTGAGAATCAAGACTTTTTTCAATCTGTCCTTGCAGATAAATCGAATTTATTGGTTGTTCCAATAACTGTTTACGAGGTTTGTAAACGGATATTATTACTTCATGACCAACGACATGCGGATACCGTTTTTCGTGCAATGGCTGCATTCCCCATGATTGAAACCGATGCTGCGTGTATGTTTCGAGCCGCTATTGCTTCCAAGGAGCGTGGTTTGCACATGGCAGATGCCATTATTTGGCAAACGGCTCAATCCCATAACGCCTTGCTTTATACCCAAGATGCCGCTTTTCAAGGTTTGCCGGGTGTGGTGTATCGGGCTAAATCTTCCATCGTATAAATCATCAATTCATTCATTATTTATTCTTTATTATTTGTTATTTTTTTGAACATTACCATCATGACCTCAACTCCCCGCCCCTTCAAAGTCCTCGGTATTCAACAAATCGCCATTGGTGGCACGGATAAAACCCGCCTGCAAAAGCTCTGGGTGGATATGCTCGGTTTGGAAATTACTGGCACGTTCAAAAGCGAACGCGAAAATGTCGATGAAGACATCTGCGCGATGGGCGTAGGCGCGTTCAAAGTCGAAGTGGATTTGATGCAGCCGCTGGATTTGAACAAAAAACCCGCTGTTCACACCACGCCTTTGAACCATGTCGGTTTGTGGATTGACGATTTGCCCACCGCCGTGCAATGGCTCACCGCGAATGGCGTGCGTTTTGCCCCCGGGGGAATCCGCAAAGGCGCGGCGGGGTTTGATATTTGCTTTTTGCATCCCAAATCGAACGACGAATTTCCCATCGCGGGCGAAGGCGTGTTGATCGAATTGGTGCAAGCCCCGCCCGAAGTGGTGGCAGCGTTTGCCAAGTTAGCCGGATAAGCACATCATCATGGGCGCTGTTTTCAATTTCACTTTTGTGCCGTGGTTTCGTTCGGTTGCGCCGTACATCCACAAATTCCGCAACCAAACTTTCGTGGTCGCCATTGCGGGCGAGGCGATTGCAGCGGGCAAACTGCACCACTTGGCGCAAGATTTGGCGATGATTCAAAGCATGGGGGTCAAAATCGTGCTGGTGCATGGTTTTCGCCCGCAGGTGAACGAACAATTACAAGCCAAAGGTCATGCCGCACGCTATTCGCATGGCATTCGGATTACGGATGAAGTCGCGTTGGATTGTGCGCAAGAAGCCGCCGGACAACTGCGCTACGAAATTGAAGCTGCGTTCAGCCAAGGCTTGCCCAATACCCCGATGGCAGATTCCACCGTGCGGGTGATTTCGGGCAACTTTATTACCGCCCGCCCCGTGGGGATTGTGGACGGGATTGATTTTCAGCATTCGGGTTTGGTGCGCAAGGTGGATACCGCTGCCATCAGCAAGGTGCTGGACATGGGCGCGATGCTGCTGGTGTCGCCCTTTGGATTTTCGCCTACGGGAGAAGCGTTCAATCTGGCGATGGAAGAAGTCGCTACATCGGTCGCCACCGAATTGAAAGCCGATAAACTGATTTTTGTGACCGAAGTGGCCGGGGTTCGCATCCATCCCTCTGAACCCGCATCCGAAAACAACCCGATTGATACCGAGTTGCCATTGGCGGATGCCGAACGGTTGTTAGCCGAATTGCCCGCCCCCCAGCAGCCCACCGATACCGCGTTTTATTTGCAACATTGCGTCAAAGCGTGTAAGAACGGGGTGGAACGCAGCCATATCATCCCGTTTGCGGTGGATGGTTCGATTTTGCTAGAGGTGTATGTGCATGATGGCATCGGCACGATGGTGGTCGATGAAAAATTAGAAAGTCTGCGCGAAGCCACGGTGGATGATGTGGGTGGCATTTTGCAACTGATTGAGCCATTTGAACAAGACGGAACGCTGGTCAAACGCAGCCGTACCGAGATTGAGCGCGACATCGGCAACTACACCATCATTGAGCACGACGGCGTGATTTTTGCCTGCGCCGCCTTGTATCCCTACCCCGAAGCGCGTACTGCGGAAATGGCAGCACTCACCGTATCGCCCGAGGTGCAAGGGCAAGGCGATGGCGATAGGGTGCTCAAACGGGTAGAACAACGCGCCAAAGCAGCGGGATTGGATAGCATTTTTGTGCTCACCACCCGCACTATGCACTGGTTTATCAAACGTGGATTTGCGCCCGTCGAACCCGATTGGTTGCCCGAAGCCCGTAAGCGCAAATACAACTGGGATCGGAAAAGCCAAGTGCTAGTCAAGCGCTTTTAGGCGCACAATGCCCAACGCTTTGAGGACGTATTTTTCATAAATTGGTTCAGAATTGCCAGTCTTCATCTTGCGCATGAAATACTTCTCAAAGGCAATTTTGGCGTAATGCACCCATGTGCCTTTCTTGAACCAGTTCACATTGCGCGGTGGAATTTGCGGTAGTGCTACGAACGCCGCTCCGCTATCACCCAAATCGGCCAAACAAATCGCATTCCAAGTGGCTTTGGTCGTGGGGTTTTGCCCTTTCAAATCATCGGCGATGTTGTGAACAATGGCGGTTACCATCGTTTCGATCATGTACCCCGTTTTGGGCGCACCCGTAGCAACGGGCGTGGTTTCTACGGGTGGAATCGCCACACAAACCCCCGCCGCAAAGATATTGCGGTATGCCTTGCTGCGTTGGTATTCGTCAATGATGACAAAGCCGCGTGGATTGCACAAATTCGGCACCGCCATTACCGCATCAACCCCCTTAAATGCGGGCAGCATCATGGACATTTTGAAAGGAACTTCATGCTCTTTTACCGCATTGCCGTGCTCATCTAATTGCGTGACCCACAATTTACCCGCTTCCACCTTGGTGGTTTTGGCATTGGTAATCCACTTCATATCGTGACCGCGCATTTCCGATTCCAGCATCCCCTTGCTATCCCCTACGCCACCCAAACCAAGGTGACCAATATACGGTTCACTGGTTACAAAGGTAATCGGTACTTGGTGGCGGATTTTGCGGCGACGCAAATCCGTATCCAAGATAAAAGCAAATTCATAAGCTGGGCCAAAACAACTGGCAAAGGGCATCGCACCAATCACCAGCGGGCCGGGGTTTTTCACGAACTCTTGGTATTCTTTCCAAAACTGTAGCGCATGATCGACCGTACACACCGAATGCGTATGTCCACCATGCGGCCCCGCACCCGGCACTTCATCGAACGATAACTTGGGGCCCGTGGTAATGACGAGATAATCGTAATCAACCGCACTACCATCCACCAATAGCAGCCGATTGTTCGGTGCATCAATGGTTTGTACGGCTTTAGGAACAAAGGCTATTCCCTTCTTTTCCAGCATCGGTGCAATCGGCAAGGTAATGGACTCTCGATCCCGCCACCCCACCGCCACCCACGGATTAGAGGGGGTAAACTGAAAATAATCCAATGCGCTCACCACGGTAATACGATGCTCCGATGGAAGCATTGCCCGCATTTCATAAGCGGCGGGCATTCCACCAATACCCGCGCCCATAATGACGATATGTGCCATATTGTTGCCTTCTGTTTTGTTTTTTTCAGAATTGACGGGTGTAGAGCAACTGGAAATTGCGTTGCGCGTGAGAAATTTCAACCCCCGAGACATTGGTCACCGTGGTGTTGGGGGTTATCGTCATCGCAGCGTTGATGCTATCGGTGGGGGAGATTCGGTATCCCGCACCCAAAGTCCAATGGCTGCGCACGGTAGCGGGAAACAACGGGTTCACGTAGGCATCGGGGATGGGGTTATCGGCTAAATTCAAACCTGCGCGTAATGTCCATTGCGCATTGGCTTGCCATGCCGCACCAAGATTCAATACCGTTTGGTCTTTCCAATTTTGGGGTAGAACAAAACTCACCGAACCGCCCATGCCAGCACTGTCGTAGCGCATTTTGAAATTTTGCATGGTGCTTGACCATGCGATCGATTTGATGTCTGCCGCCAGCAATAATGAAGGTTCTGCCTGCCAGCTAATCCCCATCGCCCACACCGCAGGCATTTGAAAATCGACAATCGTCATGCGCCCTTTATCGGCAAAGCCCCCAGTCGCGGATAACGTCGTAGCGTTGCTATCGGTTTTCATATCATCCAAAGCCGATTTGAATTGGTAGGATGCCCCCATCGTCACGGTAGGGCTGAGTTGGAGTACCGCCCCGACCGATGCGCCATATCCCGTAGCTTTTGCCGAACCGGTGAATTTATTGTCATCGGAAAAGTGGAGACGTGCCCACGGTGCGCCGCCCAGTTGGGGCATCGCTTGACCTAAATTGCCGCTGACTCCCGTCACCATGCCACCCAGTTGCGCACCCGATGCCGCCATCATCATATCGAGAGAAGACCACATATATTTGAACGTCGCACCCACGGTTAAAGCAGAATTAACTTGGTATGCAACCGGAATAATCACGTTGCCAATACCCAATTCAGAACGTGCTGCCCCCCCTGAACCCATTGCCAGAAAAGTATTGGCATCGTATTCCGTTCCCATACCACCTTGGGCGAACACCCCTATGCCGTAAGTCAATGCTCCTTGGCGCTGGGTGTAACCGATAGCGGGCATGATGTAAGCCGTGCCACCAGAAGGCGCATCCATACCCATCATTTTGCTTTTGACATCGGGGCCAAGAAAACCAATCGCCAAGTCAAAACGGGAACTTCCATCCGCCACCATGCCCAATGTGGCAGGGTTTTGTGCCATTGCCGCATTACCGTGATTTATCGCTTGCGATGCTCCACCCATAGCTGCCGATATAGGCCCGTAACCTTCCATATACATACCGTTGGTTGCATGGGCAGAGCCGATGCAAAGCCCTGCGCAAAGTGGGGTAAGCGCAAAAAGATTTTTAGCAATTTTCATGTTGTCTCCTATCGTTATCTATCGGTATCTATCGTTATGTGTGCAAAACCAGCACAGGAAAATCGGAAAGGGCAATCACTTTTTGCGCTATGCTGCCCAATATGGGGCGCGTTGCGTGATGCTTGCTGCGGCTATTCAACACGATTAAATCCGAATGGCTGGTTTCTCTGGCAAGCAAAATTTGAGGGTATGTTTTGCCCACACAAATTTCACCCTGTGCCACAACACCCATCGCCACAGCCTGCATCACCCATTGATCCATACGGGCTTGCAGGGAAATACGCAAACTCTCCACCGCCACGACCGATACGATATGCAGCGGCAAACCACATTGCAAAGCGATTCTGCTGGCGGTGCGTAACGTTTGACCACTGTCTTGGGGTGCTTCAGCAGAATCAAGGGCGACCAGAATGCGCTGCTTCCATACCGTGGATTCGTTCGGAACGATCAGTACATGACAAGGTGCATGGGCAACCACCTTGGTCACCATTTCGCCGATCAGTAAATTCGCCAAAAAGCCGCGTTTCCCTCTGCGCCGAATGATGAGCATTTCGCAGGCTTGGGCGTTGGCTTCTTCCACAATTTCACGATAGGGTTCTTCACCACGGCGAACCACCACCTCTAGGGTGACATGGGCTTCATGGGCTTGTCGGCGTAATTGGGTGAGCTTTTGTGCCGCCTCCGCATCCGCTTTAGCGGCAATTTGGGGTGCAATAGCTTCAAATTCAGGGTTGCTGATAATCGGCAAAATCACGGTCAAAGGAAGCTGGCAGCGCTGCGTTAATGCCAATGCCATTTTTTGAGCGCCCACATCAAAATCGCTGCACTCGGTAGCCAACAATAGGCGGGTAAAAAGGGATTCCGTATTAGGGGATTCCGTATTAGGGGATTCCATGTTCAATGACCTCCTGAAATAATGCCGGATGCCGCCAAAATCAGCACCAAAGCCACAGCTACCGAAATACCGGCATAGACAAAATCTCGCCGCTTGGCATACAAACCCGCTAACCCCAATAAGGGTAGCAAAGAGCAACCCGACAAAATAGCAATCCCCACCAAACCCGATAAATCGCCTTTATGAGCCAAAGCGATCCACCCCCATCCTGTAGGTGTAGCGGTTCTTTCCAAATAAGTTTTCACCGGAAGATTCCAAACCGATGGCAACTGATCCAATGGAACATGGGATGGCAACACCCCCGTGATATACGCCAGAAAGCTCGCAATTAAAGCAATAACGCCCAAACGGGTTCCCCAATCCAATAAATCCGCATAACGTGATGCTTCTTCTTGCTGTAATTTTGTATTTTGTTGTGTATTGTTCATACCCAAATCCCCAATCCTTTGAGCAAGGCTCGAATACCCGCAAATAACAACAATACGATGACCATTTTGCGAATCACCGATCCCTTTAAGATATTCAACAATTTGGCTCCCAAACGTGCGCCCAGCATCATGCCGACGACGGAGGGAACAGCAATCATGGGCAACACCGCACCGCGATTCAGATAAACCCACGCTGCTGCCGAATCCACCAACGATAAAACCAACCCCGATGTACCCGCCGAAACCTTGAGCGGTGCGCCCATCAACAAATTAAGCGCTGGCACATTCGCCCACCCTGCACCAATACCAAACATTCCTGCCATTACACCAATCGCCAGAAAAATCAATAATCCTTGCGGAGTACGATGCACTTGCCAGTTGATTTCTTTACCCGATGCACCATCCATAAAAATACCGTGAATGCCCAAAGCAGAAGAAAGGCTATCGGGTTTCGCAACGTGCGGAAATTCCGACTTTTTGGACACCATCATCAATGCCACAATGCCCAGCACAATCATGCCCAGCGCGGTTTGAATGACCGATGCGGGTAACGCTAAACCCAGCATCGCCCCCGCAATAGAACTCATGGATGCTAACAATGCCAGCGGCAATGCCAAACGCAGGCTCGACAATCCGCCCCGCAACAACACCGGCCCCGCAGCCAGTGCGCTCGCCAAAGCGACCAGCAAGCCTGCACCGCGCACAAAATCCAAATGAAAAGGGAAAAATCCACCAATGATGGGAACAAACAGCGTCCCCCCCCCAATGCCAGCGGGAATGGCGACCAAGCCAATCAAAAAGCAGGTGATAAACAATGCCAAAGGCCAAAACCACCACGGCATGGAACTCGCCGGAACCACGCTGATACTTTCTGCTGCATACGCTGGATACGCCGTCAATGTAAAAAATGATAGCACTACTAGCAATGCCAGTGCGCGTTCTAGCCATTTATGCTTCATGTTTAAGAGCTATTTAAGAGCTATTTAAGAGATATTTTGGTAATACAAATTCTGTGGATGGTTCGCTTGGGCAAAGAAAAACCACCGCTCCGCCACCAAGCCGACATATTGAAATACAAACCCCATCACCAGCAGAAAAACCGAGGCACTGGAAATTCCAGCCCCAACACACAGCACGGGAACAGGAAAAGCCAATACCAAAAATCCCCATTTAATGGATTTCAATAACTCAGGGCTGCGACCATGAAAAAACTCGCGGGTATTAAACGATCCCCCCATAAAACCTTGCGCTTTTTGCACAATACGGGGGTGTTTAATCCCAATCGCACTTTGCAAAGTGGATTTGGGTTTCAACCGTGCATTGCGTAGCAACGATGCACTGCGGGTTAGCCAACCCAACAAAGTCAAAAAGATAGCGACTTTGGCATAAAAAACCACGACATCAGGAACCATCCATCCGGCAAGAACCGTGACCAAAGTCGCACCCGATGCACAACCCAGCAAAAGATAATTGACCACCGTAAGCGGTGTCGCCCATTCTTGCAAAAAGCGAATGCTGGCATAAATCATGCCCGTACACACAAACAAAGCGACACAAGCCAACGCTGTCAACGCACCGATGATTCCGGTGGTATTCCAACCCAGCCAGTGGGCGACGGCATACGCCAAGGTTCCGCCCATGAAAAGCGGTAACACAATCACTTCCCGCGATAACCATGAGGTTCTCCACATCGCAATAGCACGCCAACCACGCTGCGGTTGCCCTAAATGGAAGAACGAGGCAAGCAATCCTCCCCCCGTAAAGGCAAGCGATACGATGCTTCCAATCCCCAAAAAGTGGTGCGCATCGGTGGATAAAGATGCTTCCCCCATGAGGACTTCCGTCCCGAATAAAAGCAAGAATAAACCTTGCCCAGCACCAATCAACGTGGTGAGAAAAATCGCAGAAAAAGGAGGATTCATAATAGGTACTCCTAGGTATTAGGTTATTAGGTTATTAGGTAGCAAAATCTTCACGACCCAAGGCTTGGATACTGAGTGGGGGTTGTTTCCCATCAATTTTGAGCGGGTTATCCACGCGCTGTAAATCTTCGGGGTAGATGCGTATTTCGGTTTTTCGCCGTGGCAAATAATGGTTGGATGGATTGGTTGCCCACTCCGGCATCAAGGAATAACCCGCACGCTCGGCAATCGCTTTGGAGACGATAGATTCAGGATCGTGAATATCGCCAAACAATCGCGCATTGGAAGGGCAGGCAATCACACACGATGGTTTGCGTTGGGGTTCGGGGATGGACATATCGGTAATCCGATCCACGCACAATGTGCATTTGGTCATTACCTTGCGGTCTTCATCGTATTCCCGCGCACCGTAAGGGCACGCCCAAGTACAGTATTTACAACCGATGCACTTATCGTAATCCACCAACACAATACCATCTTGTGCGCGTTTGTAGCTTGCACCCGTGGGGCAAACGGGAACACATGGCGGGTCTTCGCAATGCAGGCACGATTTAGGAAAGTGAACCGTTTGCGTACTGGGAAACTCGCCCACTTCAAACGTTTGTACGCGGTTGAAGAACGTACCGTTGGGGTCGGCTTCATAGGGATTGAAGTCGGTCAAAGCACCCGCAGAACCCGATGTGTTCCATTGTTTGCAACTCGTAACGCAAGCGTGACAACCCACGCAGACATTCAAATCAATGACTAAAGCGAGTTGGGTCATTTGCTCCCTCCGGTAATTTTTCCTTTGCCAGCGAACCATGCTTGCCATCTTTTGGGTGCAGGCTCCATGCCGGGCATGGGCGATACGGGTTTGAATTGGGGGAATGTTTCCTCCGGTTCATCCGCTGCGGCTGGATAGATGCGCACACGCACGTCGTACCACGCTGCTTGCCCTGTAATGGGATCGGAATTGGATAAAGAACCCCCTGCTGCGGTAGGAGGCAATTCTTCCGATATAAGGTGATTCAATAAAAATCCGCGTTGCGATTCATTGGCATCGGCGGATAAATTCCAAGCTCCGGCGGATTTTCCAATAGCATTCCATGTCCACACCGTGCCGGGTTCAACGGCTTCCGAATAACGGCACATACAGCGCACTTTGCCCCATTGCGATTCCACCCACATCCAACCGCCATCGGCAATACCCTGTGCCGCAGCAGTTTGGGGATTCACCATCAAATAATTGTGCGTATGAATTTGTCGCAACCACGCATTTTGCGAGTCCCATGAGTGGTACATCGCCATCGGACGCTG
Source organism: Pseudomonadota bacterium (assembly GCA_039798085.1). Classification (GTDB taxonomy): domain Bacteria; phylum Pseudomonadota; class Gammaproteobacteria; order Burkholderiales; family Burkholderiaceae_C; genus Allorhodoferax. Next base: position 16,038 of record JBDKGR010000010.1, on the reverse strand, counting down.
GGTTAAAGCGTTCAAGGGATATTGGTGCGTATCGGTTGCTTGTTCTTCCAGTGGCACGTAATAAAACGGTAGCGGGTCAAAATAGGTTTCTACCCGTTTACGCAACGCATCGGGCGGCTGCTTACCCGCGCGTTTACCCTGCGCGGCACGGCGAAAACCTTGCAGAAATTCCGAATACAAATGAATGACGATCGGGTCTTTATCGCGTCGAATCCCAACCGATTGTGCCCACTCCATATAACCTTGATTCCAGTTGCGCATATATTGATGCTCGATGGGTATTTCAAAGTGAAAGGCGCAATTATTTTTTTCGTACATCTCCCATTGTTTCGGATTGGGTTCGCCGCGCATGGATTTTTCGCCGGCTTTGCCGCGCCATCCTGCCAAAAAGCCGATGCCAGAACCCGGGGCAGTTTCATAATTGACGATGAAATCGGGATAATTTTTGAATTTCCGCGTTCCATCTGCGTGCGTGAAAGCCGGAAACTTCAAACGCCCTGCCAATTCAACCAGCACTTCTTGAAACGGCTTGCACTCCCCTTTGGGCGGTAGTACCGGAATCCGCACCGAATCTACAGGGCCATCAAACTCCGAAATAGGGCGATCAAGAAACGACATACAGTCATGCCGTTCCAAGTACGTGGTATCGGGCAAAATCAAATCGGCAAAGGCGGTCATTTCCGATTGAAACGCATCGCACACCACCAAAAATGGGATTTTGTATTCGCCATCCTCGCCCTTGTCATTGAGCATTTTGCGCACTTCGGATGTGTTCATGGTTGAGTTCCATGCCATATTCGCCATGAAAATCAGCAGGGTGTCGATTTTGTATGGGTCGCCACGCCATGCGTTGGTAATCACGTTGTGCATCAAACCGTGGGCAGAAAGTGGATGTTCCCACGAAAAACCCTTGTCGATGCGCACGGGCTGACCATTGGAATCGACAAACAAATCATCGGGACTTTCGGGCCAACCTAAAGGTGCTCCATCCAAGGGCGTATTGGGTTTGACGGCTTGCGGGCCCTTGGGGGGACGTGCATTCGGTGGCACGGCACGCGGGTAAGGTGCTTTGTGCCGAAATCCTCCCGGACGGTCAATCGTGCCCAACAAACTCATCAAAATAGAGAGCGCCCGAATGGTCTGAAAACCGTTAGAGTGTGCCGCCAACCCCCGCATGGCGTGGAACGCCACAGGATTGCCTTTGACCGAATCATGGCGCTTACCCCAACTATCCGTCCATGCAATAGGAAGTTCGATTTTCTGGTCGCGTGCCGTAATCCCCATTTCCTGTGCCAAACGGCGAATGGTTTCGGCAGAAATACCCGTAATTCCTGCTGCCCATTCGGGGGTATAGGGTTTCACACGGTCTTCTAATAACTGGAACGCCGGAACCGCTGGCGTGCCATCCGGCATTTCAAAACGCCCCAATAAAGCCGGATCAGCTCCTTCGGCATGATCGGCAACGGCTTGGTTGCTATGGCGATCCCACCAGTAAAAATTCGCTGGACGCAACGGATTCACAATCGCACTGTCTTGATTGTGCAGAAACATACCGAATTCATCGCTGGTTACCGCCTCATTCACCAGTTGTCCCGCATTGGTGTAGCGGGCAATGAATTCACGGTCGTACAAACCCAAACGAATCAATTCGTGAATCAATGCCAAAAATAATGCACCATCTGTCCCCGGTTTAATCGGAACCCACTCATCGGCAATCGCCGAATATCCGGTGCGAATCGGGTTAATCGACACAAAACGTCCCCCATCCCGCTTGAACTTTGACAATGCCGTTTTCATGGGATTGGAATGGTGATCTTCTGCCGTGCCAATCATGATGAACAACTTGGCACGATCCAAATCCGGCCCACCAAATTCCCAAAACGATCCGCCAATGGTGTAAATCATGCCCGCCGCCATATTGACCGAACAAAATCCACCGTGGGCTGCGTAATTGGGTGTTCCAAATTGGCGGGCGAACAATCCGGTAAGCGCCTGCATTTGGTCGCGTCCCGTAAACAATGCAAATTGCTTGGGGTCGGTTGCGCGGATTTTTTTCAGGCGCTCTTCTAAGGTGGCAAAGGCTTCCTCCCAACTAATGGGAACAAATTTTCCAGCACCCCGTTCGGTATCGGGTTGGCGCATGAGCGGCTGCGTCAAGCGGGCGGGCGAGTATTGTTTCATGATGCCCGATGAACCTTTGGCGCAGATAACACCTTTGTTCAAAGGATGATCAGGATTGCCTTCGATGTAGCGAACCTCGCCATTGCGCAAATGCACGCGAATACCGCAACGGCAAGCGCACATATAGCAAGTAGTGTTGCGTACTTCGGTAGAAGCTCCGGGCAATGGCGGAGCAAGGGGGTCGTGAAGCGGTGTAGAGGACATACCGCTATTAGAGGCAATAGCCCCCCAAAACGTCTATAACCGACAAGGGTAATTCCGTGTAACCCCAATGGGTAGGGCTGGGTTTGGTGTAAGGGTTTAGCGTAAGGGTTTGTACGGGTTTGTACGATTTATTAGTGATGGATTATGTAATAGCATTGCGCCAACTTTACGTTACACCAATTCGATTCAATTTAATTCAATTTCATTCAATTCAATTTCATTCCAGTCACTTCACTGCACTGCATTAATGACCCATCCATCCACTACACCTTATCCAGATAATGCCCCTCTTGTACCGCTTCTGACCGATGGGGACTTGGAAGCATTGCTGGAGCGCTTCTTAACTTCCATTATTGCCTTGGCAGGGGCACAAGCGGGAGCGGTAAGGGTGTTAAGCGATGATGGAAAATTCATGCGTTTGGTCGCCCAACAAGGGCTACCCCCTGAAATTCTGCAAGCAGAGCGTTTAGTGCCTCGCAACTGCGGTACGTGTGGCACGGCCACCCATAACGCGATTTTGGTGTGGGTAGAAGATGTCAAAAAATGCGCGAATCAACACCATTCCGTACAACACCATTCAGCACAACACCCTTATTTTGGTCGGCAATGCCAGCGCATACTTGCTATTTCCTTAATGCACGGCAATGAAGTGCTCGGCATTTACAACTTATTTTTTAGTACCCACACCCCCCTCACCGCCGAAACGCAAACCATGCTGCGCCTCATTGGTCAATTATTGGGTTTGACGTTGCACAATGCCCAATTAGAACGAGAGCGCCTCCGCCTAACCGTCCTGCGTGAACGCCAAGAAATGCTCAATGAAGTACATGATGGATTGGCGCAAACCCTCGCCTATGTGCGGATGCGTTTGCCGTTATTGAATGAAGCGATTTTGGGGCACGATGATGCGCGTTCCATGAAATATCTGTCCGATGTAAAAACGGGTGTGGGCGAAGCCCATGATAAATTGCGTGAAGTCATGACCTATTTCCGCTCACGTATGGATCCATTGGGGTTGCTCCATGCGCTGAAAGGGATTGCCCATACGTATTTTGACCGCGTTGGAATTGCATTAGAAATCCACAACAGCGTACCCCATCTGCGCTTAAACGATGAGCAAGAAGTACAGATTTACTACATCATTCAAGAAGCACTGGCAAACATTGCCAAGCACTCTATGGCACGCAAAGCCATCGTTTCCATCCGAAACTGCGAATCCCATCAACGCAATCAACTTGAATTTATCATTGAAGACGATGGTCTGGGTATGAACCACCCGTCGGTTTCTACCTTGGTAACACTGGCGAAAAGTTTAGAACCCAGCCCCCATTTTGGATTGGGCATCATGCAAAGTCGTGCAAAACGCTTGGGAGCCACATTGTGGGTCGAACCCAATGATGGAGGCGGAACACGGGTGCGCCTAGGAACACAGGTAGGAGAGGTCGCAGAGGCAGCAGAGGTAGCAATATGACCGAGAAAAAGCGTGTAATGTTAGTGGACGACCATGCACTGTGCCGCAGTGGTCTAACCGAATTACTCCAACATCGGGGCAATATGGTGGTGGTGGTGGCGACGGGTGACCCGCATTCGGTCGTTCCCTTGCTGAATCAACACCAACCCGATTTAATCGTATTGGATTTGCGCCTTGCTAAAACCGATGGACTCAGTGTTCTGCGCACCATTCGTTCGGCCGGCTGCGAAACACCCGTGGTCATTTTGACCATGAGCGATAACGAGGATGATATGGCTGCCGCCCTGCGTGCCGGTGTGCGTGGTTATCTACTCAAAGATATGGAACCCGAAGAAGTTATTGATGCCATTGGTCGCGCCACAAGAGGCGAAATGGTGGTGGCTTCTGCGATGACATTGAAACTCGCGCAAATTTTGCAATCGGGCCCCAAAGTATCCGTAATGGGGGATTTGGTTGCCACACTCACCCAACGGGAACGGGAAGTGCTCAACCATGTGGCACGCGGACAGAGCAATAAAGTGATTGCCAAAGCACTGGATATTAGCCACAACACGGTCAAACTCCATGTACGCCATATCATGGATAAATTGAACCTTCACTCCCGCGTAGAAGCCGCCGTGTTTTCCTTTGAATACGACAACTCACCCGAAGGACTGCGATCCACCAGCCCCCAGCGGCTAAAAAATCATGTTTAATCATGTTTAATCATGTTTCATCACAATTAACGACCCGATTCACCGTTTTGTCATATCCTGCTGCCATAGTGCCGAGGCTATGAACACCACGAATTCTTCTCAGGTCGCTCCTGAAACTGTTGAAACTGCTCCAGTTCCTGAAACCTCTATGCCGACCTCGCTTCCCACGGTTCCCAAACCACCCAAACCGACGAAACCCCCCGAATTGCTGGACAGAGACCATAGCATTCTCGCCTTCAATGAACGGGTGTTGGAACGGGCAACACGCCACGATGTTCCCTTATTAGAACGCTTGCGGTATTTGTGCATTGTGTCCTCCAATTTAGACGAGTTTTTTGAAGTGCGTGCCGAATCGCATTTGCTTGCGCTGGAATCTGAAGAATATAAAGGTTTGGCAACAGCGGTTCATACCATCGTAGAACGCCAATACGCGCTTTATAACGATAAGTTGATGCCCGCTTTTCAAAAAGCAGGTATTCATATTATTTCGCACGGTGAACGCAATGCTGCCCAACGCCAATGGGTGAAAGAATTCTTTGAGCACGAAGTGCGTCCCTTGTTGATTCCGGTGGCGCTAGACCCTTCGCACCCTTTCCCACAAGTGGCGAATAAATCACTCAACTTTATTGTGCGATTGGGTGGGCGCGATGCGTTTGGGCGAGCCAATGAAGTGGCTATTGTCAAAGTACCGCGTGTGCTACCCCGTTTGATACGAATGCCCGATAAGGTAAATGCCAAAGGGACTTCGATTCGTACGGTATTGGTTTCTATTTCCAGCGTGATTCGGGCGCATCTCACCGATTTGTTCGCTGGCCGCACGGTGGAACAGTTTTCGCAATTCCGCGTCACCCGCCATTCTGATTTGGCGGTGGATGAGGATGATGTCAAAAATCTCCGCACCGCATTGCGCCAAGGTCTGGTGCATCGGCATTATGGGCAGGCGGTGCGTTTGGAAGTGTCGTCGGGGTGTTCCGATTTTTTGGCAGATTTCTTATTAGCGCAATTCAATCTACCACCACAAGCGGTGTACCGCGTACATGGACCGGTTAATTTGGTGCGCCTTACGCAGTTAATTGACCTCGTGAACCGCGCAGATTTGTGTTTTGAACCGTACAAATCGTCGTATCCGGTACAAATTCAAAGTGGAAAATCCCTTTTTACCCAGCTTCAGCAAGGCGACATCATTTTTCATCAACCCTTTGAACGCTTTGAAGGGGTATTGGATTTTCTGCGTGAAGCCGTGCATGACCCCGATGTGCTCGCTATCAAACAAACCATTTACCGCACCGGCCCCAAATCCGAATTGATGGATTTATTGCACGAAGCCGTGCGACGTGGCAAAGAAGTCACCGTGGTGGTCGAATTAAAAGCACGGTTTGATGAAGAAGCCAATATCAACTGGGCAGAACGCTTGGAATCGGTCGGGGCGCAGGTTCTTTACGGTGTGGTAGGGCTGAAAACCCACGCCAAAATGATGCTGATTACGCGGCGTGAAGGCAATGCGCTCAAACACTATGGACACCTTTCCACGGGCAATTACAACCCCCGCACGGCACGCCTCTATACCGATATTAGCCATCTGACCGCCGACCCCGATTTAACATCGGATATGGAACACGTTTTTGTTCACCTTGCGGCGCAAAATCGCCTGCCGCGTCTGCATAAATTGTGGTGTTCGCCGTTTCAGTTGCAGCGCAAACTAATCGACAACATTGATGCACTGGGCAAAGCCGCAAGCGAAGGAAAAAATTGCAGCATCATCGCCAAAATGAACGCATTAACCGATGAAGCACTCGTTAAAAGCCTGATGAGGGCAGGGAAACATGGCGTTCAAATTGATTTAATTGTGCGCGGTGCGTGTATGTTGCCAGCACAGGTTCCGGGGCATACGGAAAATATCCGCGTGCGCTCGGTGATCGGGCGATTTTTAGAACATTCGCGCGTTTTTTACTTCCGTGAAGGGGAGCGCGAAGAATTGCTGCTCTCCAGTGCCGATTGGATGAATCGCAACATGGTGCGCCGCGTTGAATTGGCGTGGCCCATTACCGACCTCGTGCAACGCAAACGCTTGATCGAAGAATGCCTCACTTCGTATCTGCACAATAACGTCGATGCGTGGGATTTGGGTGCAGACGGCATCTACCATCGCCCGCTCACCAAAACACCCCACGGTGCGCAAGGTATTTGGATGGAACGTTACGCCGAAGATTAAAGAGGCAGTGGCGGAGAAGGCAAAGGCACAGGTAAAGGCAAAGGAAACCATGCTAACGATTGGTGCAACTTCACCACTTCGCCCACAATGGTCAAACAAGGGGATTGCAAATTCGCATCCAATACCCGTTGTCCAATGGTGGTGAGCGTACCAATCACCACTTTTTGGGTACTTATTGTTCCATCTTGCACCACGGCAATCGGCAAATCGGGCGATGCACCGTGTGCCATCATGGCTTGGCTGATATGGGATAAACCGCCCAATCCCATGTAAATAACCACCGTCTGCCGTGGACGCACCATCGCAGCCCAATCCAAATCAGTCGTTCCGTTTTTGAGATGTCCCGTGACAAACATACAACGCTGGGCATAATCGCGGTGCGTGAGGGGGATTCCGGCATAACTCGAAATCCCCGATGCCGCCGTAATACCCGGAACTACTTCAAAAGAAATACCGTGCGCGACCAATGCTTCTAGCTCTTCGCCACCGCGTCCAAAAATAAAGGGATCACCCCCTTTGAGGCGCACCACTTGCTTGCCTTCTTTGGCTAGTTGCACCAACAGATTGTTGATTTCTTCTTGCCGTAAGGTGTGCTCATTGCGCCGTTTACCCGCATAAATACGCTCGGCTTGGGGTGATACAAAATCCAGCACACCACTGGAAACCAAGTTGTCATAGACAATCACCTCGGTTGTTTGCAGCAAACGCACCGCCCGCAGAGTGAGCAATTCGGGGTCTCCCGGCCCCGCACCAATCAGAGCGACATGACCCGCCATTAACTGCATCCTTTATTGCTACCACAGCCACCACCACTATTACCATTACCACCGCAACCACCCGTACCACAGCCCCCGGCGCTGCCTGCATTGGATGCCTTGCTGTGGGCTGCATCCACAAAAATAAAATGGAATTCGCTCGGATTCATTTCCACAAAATCCAGTACGACATCGTCCAACGCATCGCTAAAAGCGGGTTGGTACACCACCGCAACACCGCTTAAATTCAGTTTGACATCGCCTTCTTGGGGGGTATCAAACCCCATTCCGTATTCGGTGGTTCCCTCTGCATCATCCCGTGCGGCAAGGCGCAATGCCAAATGGGTAGCATTGCTTTCTTGGGCGGTTTGCAAAATTTGCTGGGCTGCTGCTGGGCTGATTGAAAACATCGTTATCTCCTTAAAGTGAATTGGATAAATTCCACAAACCGCTGCGCCCAGTGAGAACCGGTTGCGCTGCGCAAATGGGCATAGTTCGCCAATAAATGACGGTGAATGATACCGTCACACTGCCCATTGCAACCATAGCCTCGCACTACATCGTAGGCATAACGCAACGAAGAATCGGCATTCTCGATACTGGAATAATGAAACTCGTGACCTCGCACGGTTTGCGTTTCATTATCGGTATCGGCACTCCACAACGCCTCGGCACGCGGACGCAGCGCGACATACCCGCGTCCAACGGGCTTGGCGTGCATGGCAATATCCATCGGCAACGCTCCCACCATAGGATAAGACTGCCCATTCCATGCAATAGAACGTGCCATATACATCAAACCACCGCATTCGGCATACGCTGGCATTCCCCCTTCAATCAGGCTGCGGATGGATTCACGCATGGATATATTCGCCGCCAATTCCGGCATAAACATTTCAGGAAAACCACCACCAATGAACAACGCATCAACCGCCGGAGGCTCGGTATCGTTTAACGTATCGAAAGGAATCAACGCAGCCCCAGCGGCTTCCAACGCCAAGCAATCATCAGGGTAATAAAAGCCGAACGCTTTATCACGGGCAACACCGATGCGGATGTTTTTTGACAATTTAGAAGATACTAGGGGGGAGTATGATGCTGAAACGCTTGATACGTATGCGTTGGCGGATGCAGAGACCAAGAGTATTTTTTCTAAATCAACTTGGTCGGCGATGCAGTTGCCAATGGCACGAATCCGCGCATCGGCATCACCCATTTCGTGATGGGGCATCAAGCCCAAATGCCGCTCCACCACCGCGAGCTGCGGATCGTGCGCAACAGCACCTAGCACGGTCACATCGGTGTAATGTTCAATCACCGCCCGCAATTTCGATTCGTGGCGCGAACCACCGAGCTGATTCAAAATCACACCCGCAATTTTTACCGCAGGGTCAAAGGCTTGGTAGCCCAAAATCAACGGCGCAATGCCACGCGTCATGCCCCTCGCATCCAGCACCAGCACCACGGGTAAATTCAACATTTTGGCTAAGGCGGCATTGCTGTTGCTACCATCCAACGCCAAACCGTCGTAAAGCCCTTTATTGCCTTCTACTATGTGAATATCCGCATCATGGCTATGCCGCGTGAATTCATGGGCGATCACCGATGCCGATTGCAAATACGGATCAAGGTTGAAACAAGGATTTCCACTGGCTTGTGCTAACCACATCGGATCAATGTAGTCCGGCCCTTTTTTGTACGATTGAACATGCAGCCCACGCGCTGCCAACGCCGCACACAAACCCACCGTGATCGTGGTTTTACCCGATGATTTATGGGCTGCTGAAATCAACAAACCTTTCACAAATCATCCTGTGGCATGAAATTCAGCACCCGAATCCCGATAACCGTCAACAAGAATGCCACACCTACGCCGCCCAAACCCAGCAAAAATTCGGGCAGGGAAGGCGAATAATGCGCCACTTTACCGTCACCAAAACTGCTGCTGACCGTGTGCCCCGGGAAAATATCCAAAGGAAACGCCTGACCACCCAAAATAAACACAAACAACCAAGCCAGTGCCCCTCCAATTACCAACACCGAAGCGATGGCTGTCGATTTTTCACCCGACAAACGCGGATGAAACAAAAGTGCCAACGGAATCAACGAACCCACCATCCCATAACCCACCCAAAAAAGCAGAGGAAATACACCACCATCGCGCAAAATAAAGGCTTCAAACGCGCTTTGGCGGGCGTAATACAGGTTGGTGATGTGGTAAACCGCAACAAGGTACAAGGATGCCACAATAAAAACACCCAACAATCTCGCCATACGCCGCTCAACCTCTGGGCTTAAATGGCGTTGGTTCCACGCAAACATAGAAGATTGCACCAACAAAAACACCGCCAACCCCCAACCAAAGGAAAGAACGATAAACATCGGAGCCAATAATGCCGATTGGTACGCCTGCCGTGCCACCAGAAAAGCAAAAATCGAACCCGTACCGGTTGTCAAAATAAAGCGCCATGTAAAAGCCGCCAAACCCGCATACTTGGAAAAATGGTGGTATCGCCGTTCAAACATCGTGAACAAATAAACCGCCACAATGCCCACCATCCCCGAGTACAGCACCACGTTCCATGCAAAGACCGAGGTGAAATTAACGTGTGTCGCAGCCACGATAACCCGATCAGGTCGCCCTAAATCCAGCATCAACACCATCAAACCGCCCATCAACAAGGCAATACTCAACAAACCCGAAAGCGGTGCGCGGGGCTTATAAGCCGATTGACCAAATACCGAACCAATGGAAGCGATATTCAGCACACCCGATGCCGCCACAATCATAAAAATGGCAAAGACGTGCGGCAAACCCCACACGATTTGGTTGTTCATGCCCGTAACGACATGACCATGCACTTCCATATAGTGGGCCGCACCCAAGCCGATAGCCGCCACCATTGCACCCAATGCGGCAAGTAGCCAAAAATTGCGGGTTTCTGCGGGAGATTTCATGCTTCAAACTCCGTGATAGGAAATGCCCGGGTCGAGCTTCAAATCCGCCCTGAGCTGCGTGGTTTGAATAGCGCGAACCCTGCGAGAAATTGCGCTTTCGGGATTATTCAAATCACCAAATACCATCGCACCATGTCCTGCTGCGGTACACGCGGTCACACACGCAGGCAATTCGCCTTTATCCACACGATGCACGCACAAGGTACAGCTTTCTACCGTGCCTTTACCGCGCGGTACATCCGGGTTTTGGTTGCTCACATCGTCATGCACAAAAGAACGCGCTTTGTACGGACACGCCATCATGCAATAACGGCAACCAATGCAAATATGCTTATCCACCAACACGATGCCATCGGCACGTTTGAACGATGCTCCGGTGGGGCACACATCCACACAAGGTGGTTCGGCGCAATGCTGGCACATCACGGGCAACGATTGGGTTTTACCGGTGCGAATTTCTCGGATTTCGATTTTCCGAATCCATTGCGAATCGGTTGCTTGGGTGCTACCGGAAAACCCGTTTTCTTTGCTACACGCCGTGACGCAATCGTTGCAACCGCTGCTGCATTGCGTGGTGTCAATCAACATCCCCCAACGCACTTGGGGATTTGCACCCTTCGCAGTAGAAACCGGTGTTTCTGCTTGGGCAATTTGCATCAACCGAATCCCCGGAGCCAGCATCACACCCGCCATCCCCGCAGCCGCCAATCCCAAAAGATTACGCCGTGTTTGTTTTTTTTCGGTCATGGCTTCACCTGTAGGTTTACCTGTGGTTTGCTAGCATGGCATTCAAAACAATCAATTTTCACGGCGGCATAGGCATGGCAGCTTTGGCAAAAATTGCTGGGCTCTGCGGCAACGCTGTGGCTGGTTTTGCTGGCGTGGCAATCAATACACGATTTGAGCGAATGCTTACCGGTTCGATCTCCACCGCGCAAGGTATCGTTGCGTTGGTGTTTGAGCAAATCCATGTGGTTACGCCGCATAAAAGCGGGGTCTCCTACACACTGTCCCCCCTTCGCTGGTTCGATAACCGGAGCAGGTGGCTGCGCCCATACCACCGAACCCACCAGCAAAGCAACACTCCCTAACAATGCAGCAATCCCATTCATGGACATCGCATTAGTCTCCCAAACCCATTTGGATGTAACCCGTAGGACATACATCCGCACAAATATGGCAACCAATACACTTGTTGTAGTTGGTATCCACATAACGCCCCGTAGTGGCTTTGGCTTTAGGCACTTTGAATACCGCCGTTTGGGGACAATACACCACGCAGTTATCGCATTCAAAACATTGACCGCAACTCATACAACGCTTGGCTTCTGCTATCGCTTTTTCTTGCACCAAGACTTGCAGACGTTCGTCAAAATTATTCAAGGCTTCCTCGGCATTCAGGGTCACAACACCCCGCACATTGCGCTTCACCGCCGGAAAATGCCCCAAAAATAATTCTTTGTGAGAGATTACATAACGATCCGAACGGTTATCGTAATTGTGAATCGCCGCTGTGCTGGTGTGCGTACCACGAATCGGCTCATGCACTTCACTGAAAGAATAGCCTTTTTCAATCATTTTGCGTTTCAAATCGAAGGCATGCACGTCGATTTTGGGGCGCTTTTCGATCGGTTCTTGGTTCAGGAAACGGTCAATTCCATCCGCTGCAATCGCACCGTGACCGATAGCGGTTGTCAGCAAATGGGGGCGAATCACATCCCCCCCCACAAATACACCGGGCTGACCAAGCACTTGGTAATTTTTATCGCTGTTGATTGCGCCTTTGCCGTTATTGAACACTTCCAAACCCGTGAAATCAACGGCTTGACCGATAGCGGACACAATCAAATCGGCGGGAATATCTTCTTCCGTTCCTTCGATGTTCTTAATGTCCAAACGCCCCCCCACCATTTTGGCTTCGCAGCGAATAACGCGCAAAGCTGTGGCACGTCCATCGTCGCCTTTCACGATACCGATGGGAGCCATCCCCCCCCGAATCGCAATGCCTTCCGCTTGCGCTTGTTCAATTTCGTGCTTATTCGCCTGCATTTTTTCGACCGAGAAAATGGAGGTTAATGTCACATCAACCCCTTGGCGGGCGATAACTTCTGCCACATCGTGCGCAATTTGTCCAGCAATCGCATATTCTGGGCGATCCGATTCATTCACTTTATCAATATGCCCCAAACGGCGGGCAACCGTTGCCACGTCAATCGAGGTATCACCCCCACCAACCACCACCACACGCTTACCAACGTGCTGCAAACGCCCATCGTTAAATGCTTTCAAGAAAGCGGTTGCCGTCACACAATTGGGAGCATCCGTTCCCGCTACTGGCAAAGCACGACCCGCTTGTGCGCCCAAGCCCATGAACACGGCTCCGAATTCGGCACGGATTTGCGCAAGGGTGATGTCACTTCCAATGCGGCAATTCATGCGGGTTTTTACGCCCAAATCCAAAATACGTTGAATTTCTGCATCCAGCACATCGCGCGGGGTGCGGAATCCGGGAATACCGTAGCGCATCATGCCGCCCAGTTGTTCGCGCTCATCAAAAATCGTGACTTCGTGCCCTTTGCGTGCCAACTGGTATGCCGCCGATAAACCCGCTGGCCCACCACCAATCACAGCAACCGTTTTACCAGTGGGTGCGGCGGGTGCGGCAAATTTCAGGTGATTGTGGATAGCGTAATCACCCAAAAAGTGTTCCACCGAATTGATGCCCACAAAATCTTCTACTTGGTTGCGGTTGCAGCCCGATTCACACGGTGCAGGGCATACCCGCCCCATGACCGAAGGAAAGGGATTGGCTTCGGTCAAACGGCGAAAGGCGTATTCTTGCCACGTTACGCCAACGGGGGGTTTTTCCACACCGCGCACGATATTCAAGTAACCGCGAATATCCTCACCGGCTGGGCAGCTTCCTTGGCAGGGCGGCGTGCTTTGAATATAGGTAGGACACTTGTGAGAGTGACCCGCATCGAAAATTTGCTTTTGCCAAGAGCGAATCTGATTGTCGCCGTCCTTGAAACGGCGAAAAGTCAGGGGTTTGACGGTGGTCATTTCGTTGTGCGCTGTCATATCAATGTCTCCTGTATTTCTGATTTTCAGATTTTTATTTCGATTTTTATTTCAATCTTTATTGCAATGCCAATTTCTATTTATCACCCAAGCGAATTGCCTTACTCACTAATTGGTGAACACCGCCTACCATGTCCATTTTGAATCCGTAATAAGGCAATACTTTGGTGAATTGGGCTTTGCAAATGGCACAAATGGTTGCCATAAAATTGACTCCGTGATCGTCCACCACGTTTTTCAAAGATTCCATACGGGGCAATGCTCCTTTGACGCGCAGTTCCATAAGGTCGTCGGTCAATAAGCCACCACCGCCCCCACAACAAAATGTGCTATCGTGAATCGTATGAGGAGCCATATCATAAAAATGATTGGCAACCGAAGTAATAATGCGCCGAGGAATAACAAATTGTCCACCCGGCATATCCCCCATGCGTGACCCGCGTGCGACATTACAGGAATCATGAAACGTAATAATTCGATGGTCGTTGGCTTCTTTATCAAACTGCAAAACGCCACGCTGAATCAAATCATCCGTTAATTCACAAATATGCATGGGTTGTTTATAACGATGATCTAATTGTTTTTGAAGTTCAATCGCAAAAGGATCATTCCCCCCCGCCCCCAAACCCGTTAACGTATTCCAGAAACTATATGCCACACGCCACGCATGACCGCATTCACCAACCACAATACGTTTTACACCCAATTCCAAAGCAGCTTGGCGAATACGCAGGGCAATTTTTTCTAATTGTTCATAATTACCAATAAACATTCCAAAATTTCCTGCCTCGGATGCCATTGAACTCAATGTCCAACTAATTCCTGATGCGTGAAATACTTTAGCGTATCCAATTAAACTTTCTACGTGTGGTTCTGAGAAAAAATCCGCAGAAGGGGTAATCAACAATACTTCTGCGCCTTTCACATTCAAGGGAAATTTAATATCGAAACCGGTATCCTCTTTGGTATCTTCTTCTAAACCTTCCAACGTATTTTCTAAAGCTGCCCCCGGAATACCGAGGTTATTGCCGATGCGATGCACTTTGCCAATAATTTCGTTCGAGTATTTTTGCCCTAAACCAATCGTTGCCATCATTTCGCGGGCAGCCATTGTTACTTCAGCGGTATCAATTCCGTAAGGGCAAAAAACCGAACAACGACGACACTCCGAACATTGGTGAAAATAGCTATACCATTCATCCAATACTTCCCGCGTTAAATCTACCGCACCGACTAATTGGGGAAAATTCTTTCCCGCAAACGTAAAATAACGTCGGTAAATTTTTCGCATTAAATCTTGACGTGCCACGGGCATATTTTTGGGGTCGCCCGTACCTAGGAAATAATGGCATTTATCCGAACACGCTCCGCAATGCACGCACGCATCCATATAAACTTGCAAAGAACGGTATTTACCCAGCATCTCGCCCATTTTGGCGAGCAATTTTTCTTTCCAATCTTCCGGTAACTCTTCGGTAAAACCAACGGCTTTTTGAATCACACCATTGGCAACGAAAGGTTTCAGGTGCGACATAGCACCCTCTTGAATCAAAGGAATTACCGGATAAGCCTTGAGCTTAGGGGTTTCAAATGCTGCGGTTGCCATAATGTATATGCCCTTTGGAAAGATGCCGATGCTCCCGAGGATTATCCATTTGATTGCGTGTCGGGCTAAAGAAAATTCCCGGTGCGTGCATTAATTTACTAATCGGGAAAATAATCATCAAAATAGCGACTAATAAAAGATGAACCAACAAAATAGGGTCGCTGGGCAAAGGTTGAATGCTGAAGTGCATTAAACCCACTATAAATTGTTTAACGGCAACAATATCGGTATGAACAACAAAGCGCATCAAAGCTCCGCTGATACCAATCGCTAATAATAAAACCAACATTAAATGATCGGATGGCGTAGAAATATAACGCACCCTATCTACCAAAAAACGACGTGCCCACAATCCGGCTAACCCTGCCAGCATGGCAAAAGCGGCATACAGACCAAAAGGTTGAACGATTTCAATGACCGTCCATACCGGTTCCTGAAAATAGCGTGCGTGGCGCATTAACACCAATAACAAAGCCACATGGAACATCCAACCGAAAGCCCATGTCCATTTATTGGAACGAAATAAGCTCTCGAAAAAAACCACTTCCCGCGTCATCCGCAGCGTTACCCCTATGGGGGTGATGGGCGCTGGGGTGGTGGGGATTTTCAATGGGGCAGGTGTGCGCCAATAAAGGCGGATTTTTTGCGCTACACCCACAACGAACACCGCCGTCGCAATGTAGAACAAAGCTGCAAAGAACAAAGTCAATGGAGACATTATAAAGTTCCAGTTATTTCGACGGCAATATGTATTAAATTTTAAATACAACCAGTAGGTTTCGGCAACCCTGCAATTTTGCAAGCCTGTTTCGCCGGACCGTAGGGAAATAAATCATAAAGGTATTTGCTAGTACCTTTTTCTGCACCAAATCGCT
>JBDKGR010000009.1:0-30311 GCA_039798085.1 Pseudomonadota bacterium | reverse complement strand
GAGGCGATTGTTCACTCTCAGCAGGTGGTGTTGATGGCTCTACCGGTTGCTCCTCACTTCCATTGACCGGAGGTGGGGGTGGTGGCAAAGGTTGCTCTTCCTCGCCCACTGGAGGGGGAGGAGGTGGTGGTGGCGGCTGCTCTCCCTCTGTCGGTGGAGGCGGAGGCGGAGGGGGTTGCTCTCCATCCGTTGGTGGAGGGGGAGGAGGTGGCGGTGGCGGCTGCTCTCCCTCTGTCGGTGGAGGTGGAGGTGGAGGTGGGGGGGGAGGTGGGGGGGGAGGGGGAGGCAGTGGATTATTCGGTGCAATCGTCAAATTCACGGTAGCAACACTGGTATCTCCCGTCGCATCGGTGATGACATAGGTAAAACTATCTGTCCCCACATAATCGGTACGGGGGGTATAGGTAAACATACCATCCGAACTCACCACCACAGCACCGTTCAACGGGCTGCTGATTTGCGTCCATACATTGCCACCATCCGTACTCGGCATATCATTTCCAGAAAGGCTATCAACAAGGGGTTGATCTTGCATACTGGTGAACGTATCGTCGCGTGCAATCGGTTTGCCATTTAGTATATCGTTGGGCGTAACACCATGAATGGTGATGGTCAGCGTGGTGCTGGAAGCATCTCCATCGGCATCGGCAATGGTGTAGTGAAAGGTATCCGTCAATGTTTGACCTGAGCGCAGCCCACCGACTATGGGATCAGCCGTATTCAGCACATAGGAATAATCTCCATTGCTGTTAAGGGTCAAAATGCCATAACTTCCATCTACAACCGCACCTTGAACGGGAATCGCGGTTCCATCGGCTCCCACACGGTCTGTTCCCGCAGGGTCGGTTACCACATTACCCGTCACACTGGGGGTCACCCTAGCGAGGCTATTGGTATCGGGGTTTGCTGTTGGCGTATCGTCCATAATTTGAACCACCAAATCCCCCGTTCCCGTTGCCGCATCGGTCGTATTTTCGGTCACCACAAGGGCGATGGTATCGGTGCTGGAATCTACTCCCACCGCATGGCTTATGGCTGCCTTCAGGGTATAGACGTAACTCACTTCCGCACTGGTCGGGGCATCCACCGAGCCAGAACCCAGCATTGGGCTGATCCCTGTCACTTGCAAAATACCTTGACCCGTGTCAATAGCAGCCGATGGATGATCCACCGACAAGAGTTGTAAATCGGCTACGCTAAACGTCATACCGCCTATGCCCAAACTCTTGATACCGCTAGGCGCTTCTAATGTCAATTTACCCGTGGTTGTTTCTCGGGTATCGGCAAGCGATGTCAAACCCGCTTCCCATACCTGTACTTGTCCGGCGGGGGTTATTTGTACGCTCGTGCCGTTATCGGTATGCCCGTTGATCGTGATGTCGATTGAAGCCGAATCATTTTGATTGTGTGGGTCACGCAGGGTATAGGTGAAGGTGTCGTGCAACGTCTGACCTGTTTGGAGTGCATTCACCGCCGCATGGTCGTTGTTCAGTGTATACGTATAGCTGCCATTGCCATCCACACTGAGCGTCAATGTGCCATACAGCCCCGTCAGAATGCTTCCGTTGCTCACATCAACGGTCAATTCACTGCGGGCGTTATCTGGGTCGCTATCCGCTGCGCTGGAATCAGGTGCGCCCCAACCTTCAATCGCATTACCCGATACGCTTTGGGTGCTGCTATCTTCCGTGACCGTGTTCCTATCGTTGATGGCAACCGGCGGATCATTAACCGCCATCACCGTAATTTTCCCTTCAATGACCGGTGCAAACAACGCAACCCCCCCCGCATTCACCGTAGTACCCGCATTCAATGCCGATGCTTGCGTATTGATGCCATCTCCCAATTCAATGGTGTAGGTGCGCGTCAAAGCGGTTCCATCGGCGCTAGGGTTATCGCTGGTACTGTGGTATTCGATAGATTCCAACAGTGCGTTCACTTGGGTGAGTGTCGTATCGTTCGCCAACGTCACCACCAACGATGCACCATTGCTGCCACCGACAACGTGTACGCCCCACGCATCCAATGGCAATGAACCCTTCACTTGCAAGACATCGCCTTGGATTCCATCCAGCAAGGCTACGGTAATCGTTCCCGCTCCGAATACGCCATTTGCCAACAGCGGTGTCGTGCTCAAATCCCGATCATTGACCTCACCGGTGTTCAATAAGGTAACGGGAGGCATCCCTTCCGTGAACGTTGCCGCGCTGGCGGTGTGTGTCAGCTCTGGTGCATCATTTTGCGCGGTTACCGCCGTACCGAGGGTTCGCGTTACCGACCATCTGCTGGTTTCCCCATCCAACGCTGGTACCGTGCCACTTATGTCACGCTGGGCACTGAATTCTTGTTCCGTATCCGCTGCCCGCAGATAGAGTGACCCCGGCGTTCCGTTGTAATCCGCATTCGGCAAAAAACGCACGCTCGCCGTAGTCGGCAGAATAATCGCTGCTCCATCACTCGGCGAACCTATGCTTTCCCACCCGCTACCCGTTGTATGGGTGTGGTATTGCCATACCCCCTCCGTTACGGCATTGGCTTCATTCCCCACAATCGCGATTCCACCCATCGCTGTTTCCGTCTTACCGCCACCGACAATATCCGTTTGGTTATCCGTGGTATCCCCATAATGCAGGTTCAAGGTCGAAAGCACCGCACCCACGGGATTCACCGTATCTTCCAGTGTTGCCGCCAATATCGCATTTTCTATGCTCGGACGGTCGTTCACAGGAGTCACTTCGGTGATTAACTTCAGGGTATCGGCACTGTATGCGCTCTCGCCCCCATACGCGCCCACCTCGATCACGCCCGTTGCCACGGCTCCAGCGCTATCGTCTATCACCCGCGCATCCAAGCCTCCCGGCGTTCCAAAATAGTTCGCTGCCGGCACAAAGCGCACCGAATCGCTCGCCTTCAACAACAAGGGCTTATCGGCGCTGACCGGCGGTAATGCCGTCCATACCGTAGTTGCCGATGGGGTCGTATCGGTGGTGTATTCCCACGCGCCTTGAAGCGCTATCGCCTCGTTGCCCGTAATCGCCACGCCCGCGAATAGATTGGCATGAGAACCGCCGTCCCCACCCACCTCATCTTTCGCATCCGCAAATTGCGTGCCCCATAAGTGCGCGACGGTATCACCCGCCGGCGCAATGCCTACCCCACCCACTGTATCTTCCACCGTAGGGTTCAGTGTGGTGGTGACCGCCGTCACGGTGGGCGCATCGTTCACGGGTTTCACCATCACGGTGAAGGTACGGCTCGTTACCAACTGGTTGTCGGTACTGTTGGCTGCCGCATCAAGGTAAGAAAAATCACCCGGATTCACCTTCGCATCACCCGTATCGCCGACCAAGGTATCAGGACGCAATCCCGTATTGCCCGCATCGTTGTAACTCACCGTGACATCCAATTTGCCATTCCAATCCGCACCCGCACCCGCAACCGAATCGGTCGGGAAGGTCACCGTCAATGCCTGTAAACGGGAATTGATTTGCGCCTCGGTCGCGCCGATAATGCGGAGGGTGGACTCACCCAAGCCACTCACCGTACCACCTGCACCACCGATTGCCGTAATCGTCCCTCGGCTCACCGCCACGGTGGTGACCATAGTTGTCGCACCGTTATCATCCGAATCGGTCAAGGTGATTTTGCTGCTATCCGTGGTATCGGTCAGATTCAACGTAGCCGAATTTTCGTTCACCACCACATCCACCGCGTGAATGGTGCCGGGGTTGTTGATGGTCGAAAGGAACAAGGTACGGGTATTCATCCCCGTATTCACCGCATTAGCAGGGTGATTTGCATAGGTATCGGTGTACAGATTAAACGCATCGCCCGTTGGAACCGTTGGCAAATTGGTTTTCTGGTTTTTCGTGCCACCATCTGCACCACTGACACCGTTTGCATCGCGCAGCCGATCATCGGCAATGACGGCGATTTGATAGCTCTTATCCAAATTGGCGGGGATTCGGTTTGCAAATTGCACCGTCAGCCCTGCCAGATACGCATTCAACTGGGTGAGCGTGCCACGTACTTTAAGCGCTTTGCTCTCGCCATTGAACGCTCCATCCACCACCACCCCTGAATCGGCACTGACCGTACTCTTGAGTTGGATACCGTAGTCGGTATATTGTGATTCTGACAATGGGGTATAGGCATTGTCCAAAACCCGAACCATGATTTGACGCATACCATCGGTTTCGCCGGTGGCATAACCATCTCGGCTATCTACATCGGTAATGGCGAACCCACTCACGGCGGTTACGGTATCGGCTGCCACGGTAAACGATGCGCTGGAAGCCGCCACAAGGGGAGCATCGTTAATCGCATCAATCGCAATCGCCGTGAGGATATTGGGAGTGACGTTGGGTACGCTGCCATTGCCTACATCACCACCAATAGCCGACAAACCTTCATCGAAGGATACGGTCAATGTGACATCGCCTGCTACGCTCTCCCCGTTGTAATCATGGTTACCATCGGTTGGGCTGGTGTAATGCAAACCTTTGGTCGTATCGTTGAGCAGTGTCTGAATCGCCGTCGGCAATCCTTGCAATATCACCCGATTCGTGCCACTGCCCGTCACGGTAACCGAAGAATCGCCGGTTACCCTTAACGTACCTTGGCTATTGGGAATACTCAGCGTTACTTTGGTGGATAAACCAAACGCTGTGGGTTCGACATCCGCAATCCTAAATTGACCCCCAATAAAGGTACGCACATCTTCCGGTACAGAAACGGCATCCGCACCCGTGAAGGTCACGGTATCGTTAATGGAAGAAGCCCGTAGCGTCACCACATTCGATCGGATATTGGGATTATTCGCAGGCACGGCTACGTCATTAGCCCAATTAAATTCTTGCGTAGGAACAGCAGTCGCCACACCACCTTGGGTTGTCGCCTGATTCAATTCACCGCCATTGGCATCCCACACGGTATTGTCCAAATCGCCCGCAGCTGTCCGAATCCGGTCATCGGCAATGATTTGTAAACCATACGAAACATCTTGATCTTGCTCGAACGTCACGGTCAAACCCGCCAAAGCTGCGTTCACTTGGGCGCGTGTACCTTGGAATTGCAAGATGCCATTCACACCGTCTTTTGTCACTGCCCAGCCGCCACCACTACCACTACCACTACCACTACTACCAGTAGGATTCGCATATCCAAAGGTTACACCACCGCCTACCGTGCCGATATGG
Source organism: Pseudomonadota bacterium (assembly GCA_039798085.1). GTDB lineage: Bacteria > Pseudomonadota > Gammaproteobacteria > Burkholderiales > Burkholderiaceae_C > Allorhodoferax. The sequence continues at coordinate 25,113 of JBDKGR010000009.1, read as the reverse complement.
GCGTAATCGGTAATCGGTGTGCCATTGGGCTGACCATTGGTCGTGTTCAGCAAACGCACGGTGATTTGTACAAAATCAATTTCTTGCGTGACTTGTGTATCGGTCAGGTCGGGGTCGGATACGCTGATGCCGGCAACAGGATTGCTACCACCCGAATTCGGTTCGCTATCCAGATTAACAATGGCTACGGCTGCATTCACAACCGGCGCATCATTGGTTGCTTGTAGCTGAATGGTAATTTCTACATTGCCATCGCCGATGAGTGCGCCACCCGTACCTTGTGGATTATTGGCACGATCTGGGTCGGTATCCCCATCGTTAATCCGATACGCCAACATCACACTGGCGGGTGGATTGTTGTTCAGATTCCGGTACGTGATGGATTGCAGTACCGTGTTCGCCTCCATATTGGTCACGTTATCGCTAAAGGTAATCGCCAGTTTACCGCCCGTATTGCTGACCGATGCAATCGCTGTGTTGCTGGGAAAATCAAAGACATCATCGGGATTTGCCACCACACCACCACTGCGCTGAATCGTCAGAACCGCACCCCCCCAATTATTGTGGGGCGTGAGTTCTGGATCGTTCACAATGGCATCGCTATCCAGCGTAGTTAATGCACCGTTTTCAATGTGGATGGGGACAGGAATCGGCACAACAACACCCAACTTGTCGAAGGAAGGAGTCTCATTGGTCGAACTTCCCAGCTTGATTGCACGAACCCCCGCCGCCACATTGTGGGCTAAATCCGCCGGAATGCTGGCGCTGGTGGTGTAGGGGTCGATTTCTGTCGTGGGAACGACGACACCATTATTCCCATTATTCCCATTGCTATCCATGTTCAAGCCGCCGTTTGCTTTACCGCTGCCGTCCAATGCTGCATTGGTTGCGTCGGTTGCGCGTAGGCGATCATCGGCAATCACTTGTACTTGGTAATTTTTGGCAGAATTAGCCAACACCTCGGTCACCGTGATGTGCAAACCAGCCAAATACGTGTTGATTTGGTCGCGTGTACCGCGTACCACCAAGGCTTTTTCGTTCCCATTGGCAGCGGTATCAACAGTCGTATTGCCACTGGTATCGGTAGAAGTCAGTTTTACACCCACATACTGGGCTGCTGCCAACGGTGCATTGTCCTGATCGAGCAAGCGAATGGTGGTCTGAATCACGCCATCGCTTTCGCCTTCGGCATAGCCATCGTTGCTATCGACATCGGTCACGGTGAATCCCGCCAAGGCTGCGGGAACGCCTCCCAATACGGGCACGACCGTTGAGGCAGCCACTCCGGTAATCGGTGCATCGTTGATTGCGGCAATGGTGATAGGAATGGTCACTTGGGGCGTGTCTGGGAGGCTCGGCTGACTGCCAAAGCCCACATCACCACCATAAACAGAACCGGTATCGTTAAACGCTACGGTTAAGGTGACATCACCCGCCTCCGCACCGTTCGTATCGTTTGTATCGTTCGTATCGTGATTGACATCTTTCGCGGATTGGTAATAAAGCGAATGATTCAACAGCTCCTGAATACCGTGTGCCGTTCCTTTCAGCGTAACGGTTGCGGTGGTATCCCCTTCAATGGATACCCCTCCCATTGCGGTCGTTACACCGGCAGTGCCATCGCCCATATCCAGCGTACCCGTTCCATTGGGAACGGATAAGGTCACCGTCAAATGGCTCCCAAACGCATCGGATTCGGGGTCTTGGATAGTGAAAGTGTTGTCGATGATTTGGGTCAGTACATCCTCATTCACCTGCGCAGGACGGGCGGATAGCGTAAAGGTAGGTTTCTCATTTTCCAAAGAAGCCCGCAACAGCACCGTTTTGGCATCAAGGTTGGGGTCATCGGCGGGAACGGCTGCCGCCAGCCAATCGTATTCGGTGGAAGGCACTGCGGTCGCCAATCCTTGGGATGCGGCTCTGCCTTGATTCAAGTGCCCGCCATTGGCATCGGCAGTACCCGCCGATGCAGCAATCAATGCACCAGAGCCATCGCGCAGCCTATCATCGGCAATGACTTGCAATTTGAAATCGGCATTCAAATCTTTAGCAAAGGTGACGATTAATCCCGCCAATGCAGCATTGACCTGATCTTTCGTTCCTTGGAATTGCAAAATCTGGTTTTCACCATTGAGATCATGGGTGATGGTGACACCCGTACCCGCAGCCGGCAAAATAAGCACACCACCACCACCAAAACCGGTGGCGTAATCGGTGTAGGGGGCATCGGTATCTTTATGCAGCAAGCGCACCGTGACTTGCAAGAAATCGGCTTCGCCCGTTTGGATACCATTGAGAAAATCGGCATCGGAAACGCTAAAACCTTCGACTGGGTTCAAGTCGGGATTGGCACTGTCAATGGTGATGGGCGCTTGGGGTTTCGCTACCACTGGTCGGTCGTTGGCGGGGTCAAGGCGAATCAAAAATGTGTTGTAGTTCGTGTTATCCGCTCCCCGATCGGGGGTGATCGCATCATCCACCACAAAATGGAATTTATCGTTATAACTATCGCCATTGCCACTGCCACTGCCATTGCCACTGCCTCCCAAGAAAGGGTGGGTTGCTTCCACTTCATTGCCATTGTGTAGATAGGACAATTTACCCGTATCCACATCCTTTTGTGTGAAGCTAGAACCGACCCCAATGACCGATCCATCCAGCAAAAGCTGACCCAGTGTAGGCGCAACCTTGATGAGGTATTGCCGTTGCACCGTGGTGTTATCCGAATCTACCGCTACCAAAAACTGGTCATTGATGGCGGTTTTGCTGCCTTCATGGGCGGTCAAAATTTCATTGACGGCTTTGGTTACGCCCCCATTGGCAATCGTCGCCGTGATTTCGGGGTCGATGTCCGATGGTGTATCGGCAATCATGGGCGGATTGTTCACCGCCACAATTTTGATGGTTACCTTGGCTGGCTCACTTTGGTTGCTTTGTTCACTGGTATCGGCAAGCGGAGCGGGTGTACTGGTATCCACCGCCCATGCGTTGGTGGGTTCTACCAAATCGTCCCGCACCCGATAGTGGAAGGAAACCACTGAACCGCCGGCATAGGTCAATGGCTCGCTTCCATCATGCCCATAACGCAAGCCCGATGTCGCCCCATCGGCAGTGGCAGTGAGCAACGATTGGGGCAACCATTCGGTGGTGCTTACAGCGACCCAAGCCGTACCATCCCAACGCTCCAATGTACCGTGTACCGTGGGGGTGGTATCGGAAGGCAGCGTGGTGGGTTGGAACCAGAGATAATCTTGAGCACCTTCATCCACCCGCTTGCTGGGTTGTTGGCTGAGGTCGATGTCGCCCATGCCAAGGGCACTCGCGCCCAAACGTACCGTATGACCGACCCCTTCAATAACCCGTTCCACGCCCCCGCTACCGGTGGGGCGGTCGTTGGTCGGCGTGGTATCAATTTGGAACGTGCTGGGGTAGTGATGCGGCGTTCCGTCGCTTACGGTGTAACCAAACCCAGAGAGATGGTTTTCGCTGTGGTCATTCACGTAGCGAATTTTCCCCCCATCAATATCCGCTTGGGTGAATTGTGAATTAGTCACCAAGGTGATCCAGTTGCCATTCACGTTTAGCGCCATGTCGCCATTGCCCGGTAGTGCCGTGAGCGTATAGACCGTTTCATTGGCTGGAACGACCACGACCTCGCCGGAAATCGTATCTCTGCGCGTAATGGTGTACGAGAGCATTCCCGCCGTCATGACATAGCCCCCATTCGGAGCGCCGACATTGGCTTCCTTCCAATCCGTGCCTCCGTTGCTATTGGTCATTCCCTGTGTAGGGGTAAAGGTGTATTCCAAATCACCCGCCAAACGCGGTGCATGACCCCCCACGCCACCATCTACCCCAGTGATTTGGAAGTGAAATTCTTGTGTTGCCAGTGTGGTATCGGTCAGTGCGTTGCGTAAACCACCTTCCCGCCCATTAGGAGGGGGGTCGGATGCCGGATTCGTCCACACATCGTAGCCAAACGCCGAATCACGCACCGTAAAGGTGAATTGATCCAGAGTCGTGCCTACCGGTCTATCGGTAGTTTGGTAATACCGAATCTTTCCATCCGCCACGTCTTGCTGGGTGAAACGCGCTCCATTCCCCATCACCGCCCATCCATTTCTATCCGGCCCCGCATTTCCTCCAACATACAACTGCAACTCGCCTTCGGTAGGTCGTGTGCCAAGGGTATAAACCAACTGATTGGGGGGGGGATGCGTTCCCTCTAATGTCCAATCCGCATCGCTGATTTGCAACATGGCAGGAGTCAGCAACGTGGTGCTTCGCTCCGCAATCGGCAAGGCACGGTCGGATGATGGATGCTCATTGACCAGTGTCGGATCGTCGTTATTGGGATTGACCGTCAGGGTAATCGTCACAGGGTCGCTGGATTGAGCCGCATCCAAGCCCGCACCACCGCCCGCATCGGTCACTTGAATGGTGTAGGAGGGCGATGAAACCGTGGATGCACCGGAATTTGGCTCGGTACCGTCCTGCATGAATTTAAACTTCGTTCCCAAATCGGGAATTTCAGCAGTGGTAAGCACTTTCGTGCTGGTGAGTTCCTCACCCGCGTCCACCCCATTGTTGGCATTGGCATCCCAGAAGAATGTGCCTTGTCCGCCATTGTTGAATCCACTCAAAACAACCTTGGTAGCGTTGTCGATTTTGTCATACCCATCACCCCAACTGATGTGGGGTTTCAAGGCTTTAACTTGCCCTTCAATCACTACTGGCGCACCACTAACACTGGGTTTTTCATTATGGGGTTTGACATCGATAGTAATAGCACCCAACGTCACGCCTTCCGCACCATCGTTCACGGTCACCTGAAAACTATCGTTTGCTGTTTGGGTTAAATCGCCACCAACGTGAACGTAGCTAACCTCACCAATTTGTGTAACCGGAACCACCGACCCTATCATCAATTCGCTACCGTGGTAGCTCAAATAGCCTTTGGCAGCGTCGGGCAGCGTGACGATTTTCATCATCAACTGGTCAAGAACCTGCCTTTGGTTAGCGATGTCTATATCCAATGCAGCTTCACTGCTGGCCAGTTGAGCCAATTCCAGTGCTTTGGATTTTGCTTCATTGAGGGAAGCAGCCACCTGTGTGACAAAAGAAGGTGCGTGGTTAATCGGAGTTACCGCCACAGTTCGCGTGATGGGATCAGCAGGAATATGGTTAGGGGTAGGTGTGACCGTGGCGGTGGTTGTACCATCGGGATTCGTCGTGACCGTTGTCACATCAATCACCGTGACATCGGTAGCCGCCACCGTAAACGAAGCTACGCCGTGGTGCTTGGAATCGTTAAAGAAATCCGGATTTGGCGTAAATACCATGCCATGAATAGCTGCGGTGGCATCTACCGCCGATGCCGTAAAACTAATCGAACCCGTTCCATCACCCACCAACCCAGTCAATCCCGTGCTGGCAGCCAATGCAACCGTGCCATTCGCCGCTGTAATCGTCACCGCTTGGGTATTCAGTGCATCCGCATCCGCTATCGTGATTCCCGTTATCGCTAGGCTACTTCCTTGCGCTACCGTCCGCTGTTCTATCACCGTATCCACAATACTCGGTGCCGCCAACACATCATTCAGACCCATTGCCGCCAAAATCTTCGCTTCAATGAACCCCGTTTGATTCTCCAACACCCAATCTCCACCTTGGGTTGGATTTCCTGTCGCATTCGTCGAAGCAGCCACATCCGCATTCGTAAGCGTTGCCAATTTCGAGACCAACGCCGCTCCATCCGAACCCTTCGCTACTTCGCAACCGTAAATCAAAATATCCGCGTTCTTTGTCAAATGCGAACCCAATGCCTGCAACTTCTCTGCCTCTTGGCTCAGGTTCGCATCATTGACCGTGTCGCTACCCAGCGTAAAACCACCGGCTGTACCGTGGCTAAAAATATGCACCGCAGAAAAACTTCCGCCACGGCTCAGTGCAGTATTCATGGCATCCAAGCCACTTTCTCCTGCTTTGACCACCACCACGGTCGCGTTGCTGGGCAAACCTTCTAACAAACTTTCGTAGTTAGATACCCTTGAATCCACCACCACCAGTGCAGATGCAAGAGACACCGCAGAGGCTATGGGTGCTGTGGGTGCTGCTATTGCGGGAGCGACATCCGATATGGCACGATTCAAATCCAACTCCACAAAATCCGCCCCGGCTATCACGGCTGCGCCGTCAAACAAAACGCGCGGCTCCAACGCCATTGCGCGTGAACGTGGACGAAATGGGTGCTTCGAGGGTGAGGTTTTCTTGGTCATGGTGTAGAAAAACTAGCGTTAATAATTCCATTTTTGGGCGGGTGAAAATAATTATCACCATACAAATGAAAATATTGATCGCGCTATATCTACGCTCTACATGAAAATGGCTGGAAAACCTATTACTTTATTTAAACTTTTTACAAATGTGTTGGTTTGTGAAATTCTGTAAAATACCATCAATCATTACAAATTATCACAAATTACTATAGATTATTACTAATTATTTATAGTTTCATAGACAACCCATAGCTATGCGAAGCAACAGTAAACTGAGGAAGCTAACTGTTGGATCGCACATAACTACTTAAAAATCAAATGATCTTTGAATACACCGAGGTAGTCGGCTGCCCCAGATATTTGTCAAAAACCATCCCGCTAGCACGCACAAAAAATCGTCCTTTGGCTGTGACATGAATAGCATCATTGGTTATTTCAATTAAGCCAGCTTCTTGGTATGGACGTAGTTGCAACAGCTCTGTAACAAAGTAATAACAAAAATCAATTTCGTAACGACGGTTAATTTCTGTAAATTCGACCGTAGCACTGCACATTAAGGTCATGATGATGTCGCGGCGCAACACATCGTCGTGGCTTAATTCAAAGCCTTTTTCAATGGGCAAGTTTCCGGCATCCAAATGCTGAAAATAACCACTCACAGTACGCACGGCTTGGCTATAGGAATTTCCCACTTTGCTAATGGCCGATACCCCTAACCCAATCAAATCGCATTCCGCGCGGGTGGTATAGCCTTGAAAATTGCGGTGCAAACTACCATTCAACCGCGCTTTGTTCAGCTCATCATCGGGTTTAGAAAAATGATCCAGCCCAATGTAGATGTAACCCGCTTCCAATAAGCGATTCATGGACATCAAGAAGATTTGCAAGCGCAATTCGGCACTGGGCAAATCGGCTTCCACAATCAAACGCTGGGCTTTGAAGCGCTTCGGCAGGTGCGCGTAGTTGTAGAGCGCAATCCGGTCGGGGGATAGGCGAATCAATTCATCTAAAGTACGGCTAAAACTCTCCATCGTTTGGCGGGGCAAACCGTAAATCAAATCGGCGTTGATGGATTGGAAACCACATTGGCGACTTTCCAGCACCGCACGTTCCACCATTTCCAGCGGTTGAATACGGTTTACGGCATATTGCACTTCAGGGTCAAAATCTTGTACGCCAAAGCTGTTGCGGTTAAAACCCAGCTCGGCAAGCAAGGGCAGCGTACCGTCGTTCAAGGTACGGGGGTCGATTTCTACGCCCATTTCGGCATCAGGGGCAATGGTGAAATGCTGGTGCAACATTGCCATCAGTTGGCGCAATTCATCGGCATTCAAAAATGTGGGGCTACCACCACCCAAATGCACTTGCACGACTTGGCGATCCGCGCCAATGCGGGCAGCAACCAATGCCATTTCTTTATCCAGATAGCGCAGGTATTCCGCCACACGGCTATGGTCGCGCGTGATAATTTTGTTGCACGCGCAAAAATAGCAAAGCGATTCGCAATACGGCAAATGGACGTAAATCGAAAGCGGCGGATTTTCGCTTTGGGTGCTACGTTCCTCCAAATAGCGGAGGTAGCTGCTTTCGTTGAAACCTACGTGAAAACGGTCAGCGGTAGGATACGAGGTATAGCGAGGTCCGAGTTTGTCAAACTTGCGAACCAGTTCTTCGGATAAGTGCATGATGTAAAAATAATGAAAGAGGTCAATAAAACACATCAATTATCGACTTGAAAGAAAAGAGTAGAATCGTTGAAATGGGGCTGCACTGGTTTCGACGTGGGTTCGGACGCGGCGCAGGGCATGTCGAGCTGGGTTCGCTCGTAAAACCGATTCAAAAAACTAACTGCAAACGACGAACGTTTCGCACTCGCCGCTTAATCGCGCGTGAGCCTCGCAACAGCAAGCCAATAGGCTGGGCAAGGGTTGAAGCGCCGCAAGGTGTTTTGATCCAGGCTGCGGGGTAATTTTATTTGGCTGGGTTCGCCTTGGGTAACTTAGGGCGGATTGAGACAATAGGTTGCTGGCGTTTTGCAAAGCGTGCCACTGCGCGTTGCAAAAGGCGAGACTTCAATCAGACGGCTACACATGTAGAACTGCTCGAAAAAGGCTTGCGGACGGGGGTTCAAATCCCCCCAGCTCCACCACTGTTTACCAAAAATCTAACCCTAACCGGTTGGATTTTTTTTTGAGCTTGTTGAGACTCTCCCCCATGCAAGGACTTCACCTTACCGCTGATTTAATGGGTTGCCGCTGTGATGCCGAATGGCTGACGGATGCGGGGCAGTTGCTTGCCTACTGCACCCGTGCGGTGTGGGCGGTGGGTTTGCATCCGGTGAATCAGGTTTCGCATACATTTCCCGCTACAACGCACGGTCTGGGTGGAGTTACTGCTACCGTATTGCTAGCAGAATCGCATCTTTGCATCCACACTTGGCCCGAATTACGCGGGGTGACCGTCGATGTGTACGTCTGCAATTTTGATGCCGACCACTCCGATCAAGCAGAGCAGTTGATGGAAATGTTGCTACATCGTTTTGAACCAACCGAGCTGGTACGCCATCGCATCCAGCGCGGTAATCTTCACGGTTTTAGGGAAGCACCGGTAGCCTATGCCTAGCACGGGCACGCTGGCAGGCATCGCTGCCTTCGGCGAATTCGTGGCAGGGTGAAGGTCGCCACTCGTAAATCCCGCAGCCTACCTTTTCCCCCACCGTACCGCTTAAAGCAGCACAGCGAATGGGAACATGATCCGTTCCCCGCATTCGCATGGTGCTGCCGTTGATTTCCAACGCCAAACCGATGGGAACTTGCCCGCCCATATCCTCCATCTCGTAAACCGAAAAGTCCACCCGAAAGCAGGCGCAGCACGCACCGCAAGCCGTGCAATTACTCATCTTTTTCCTCTTCGTCGTCGCCTTCCTCCTCGTCCTCATCATCCTCATCTTCTTCTTCGTCCTCCTCCTCCTCTTCCTCTTCCTCCTCATCGTCTTCTTCATCTTCATCATCGTCTTCTTCATCTTCATCTTCATCATTGGATTCAATTTGCCATGCTTCGACTAATTGTTCAATGAATTCCGATTCTTCATCCGATAAATCATCTACGCCAATAACTTCTGTCAAATCGTTGTGGATTTTGGCAAGCATTTCATTGGAAAGATTTTCGCCCATTAAGGTGATGGATTCTTCGATTAAATCGTCATCCTCTATATGTTTTTTGGCATTGCGCAGGATTTTCTTGGCACTCATATCCACGCCCAATTTTTCCAACGTTCCTTCCATATATTCTGAAATGGCTTCTAATTCCTCATCACTTAAATCGCTATCGGTATCGGCGGCGTGGAGGAATAAAAGGGCAATACGGTATTCCAGAGGATGGTCGCCCATTGCATCGAGCATGGTTTCATAATCTTCCTCGCTCATATTCGCTAATTCGGAATCATAATCCCCGATAACCGATTCATCATCATCCGACCAGTATTCTTCGGAATCAAATTCAAAATTTTCTAATTGTCGAATAATCCACGCATCACCATCGTTGTATTTTTCGTTCATCATGTAGTCATAAGGAATATAGCAATATCCCTTATCACCCCAATCTTCGCCCCATGAGTTGCGAACGATAAATACTTTATCGGTATCCGAATAACCAACCGCGAGCATGGAGTGCCCTTCGTGTGATTCACGCCGCTCTTCGTTTTTGGAGGGCAGTGGTACTACGCCTTTTTTGCGCTGTTTATCGAAGGAATCGTATAACTCTAAACCAAAGATAATTGGGTTACCTTCTGCCAAACAACTCTTCCATGCTTCTAATGTGGTGGGAACCAATACAATATCTTCTACCAAAAAATTAGCGGCTTCTTCATAGGCTTCGGCATGAGGTTCTTTATTCACCTTCTTCATATTAAAGGGATACGTTTCTTCAGAACACGCCCCATATTGCTTTAATCCTTCAATAGCATCTCGCACCATACAGCCTTCATCTTCAATCGCCGAAGCATCTTCTTCCACCCCAATATAACGGGCGTTATAGTAAATAAATAATCGGCTTACATCATAATCTTCACCCGTGTGCATTTTGGCAAGGTATTCATAAGCGCCCGCTGTTGCATTGGCAACACAACTATTACCATCTTGCTCTTCGATTTCTGTCATATTTTGGCGTAAATCGACTTTAGGGGGTAAATTCTTTTGTGTTGGTTGAGCGCTGTATTTTTTAGTTCCCTCTTTGGGTTTGGCACGGCAATAACCCTTCACGACGCGCGTGCTACCATCCGCACGTTCAAAAGTAAATGTTGTCATAATAAATACCTCACAAAAAATAATGCAAACTGGAAACCCTTATCCTCTGGGTGCGCATTGGGATGGAAAAGGCATTAATTTTGCCGTTTTTTCCCAGCACGCGACCGCTATAGAAATCTGCTTTTTCGATGATGCCGGAGCATCCGAAATCGCACGTTTCACTCTGCCAGTTTACAGCCCCAGCAAGGGGGTTTGGCATGGTTATTTACCCGTATCGCATTCCGTTAGCCGACCGCACGTGCTGTACGGTTTGCGTGCGCATGGCGTGTACGCGCCAGAACAAGGGCATCGTTTTGATTCCGACAAAATCCTACTCGACCCCTATGCGCGGGAGGTTGTTCCAGTGGGGGCGTATTTTTTAGGGCGTATTGTCGAAAACGACCACGATTTTGCGTGGGAAGAGGATCGACCGCCCGCAATTCCTATCGCTAAAACCGTGTTGTACGAATTGCATTTGAAAGGGTTTTCCCAATCCAACCCTGCGATTCCAGCTACGTTGCGGGGAACTTATGCGGGATTGGCGCATCCGGCTTCGTTACACCACCTCAAAAAATTGGGCGTTACGGCGTTGAGCTTGCTGCCTGTGCATTATTCGGTCGATGAAGATCGGCTCGTGCGCATGGGTTTATCCAATTATTGGGGCTACAACACGCTGGCATTTTTTGCGCCGAGTGCCCGACTTGCCGCCGGAAATGCGCCGCGCGATGAGTTTCGCGCAATGGTCAAAGCCATCCACGCGCAGGGGATGGAGGTGATTTTGGATGTCGTCTTTAATCACACCGCAGAAACCGATGAAAAAGGTGCAACTTTGAGTTTTCGCGGGCTGGATAACGCCAGCTATTACCGTCTGCAAGAAAACAATAAAACGTATTATGAAAACCACGCTGGCTGCGGCAATACCTTGGATATTCGCCAGCCCTGCGTATTACAACTGGTGATGGACAGTCTGCGTTACTGGGTTAGCGTCATGCACGTGGATGGTTTCCGCTTTGATTTAGCCACGGTGCTAGGGCGCGCTAATCCCCATCATGGGGGTTTTGATAATCGCAGCGCTTTTTTTACCGCGATTGCGCAAGACCCGATTTTGTCGCGCGTCAAGCTGATTGTTGAGCCGTGGGATATTGGCGCGGGTGGCTACCAAGTGGGGAATTTTCCGGCGGGTTGGTTGGAATGGAATGACAATTTCCGCGATACCGTGCGCCGTTATTGGCTGCACCAAGGTCAGCGTGGTGCGTTGGCGATGCGTTTGTGTGGATCGTCCGATAGGTTTCATCCACCGCGTTTGCCTTGCGAATCGGTGAACTACATTGTCTCGCACGACGGTTTCACGCTGCACGATTTGGTGAGCTACCAAGAACGCCACAATCACGCCAATGGCGAAAGCAATCGGGACGGGCATGGCGACAATATAAGTACCAACTTTGGCGTGGAAGGCGAAACCGATGATTTTAAGATCAATCGCCTCAGAGCACGCATGAAACGTGCGTTGTTAGCTACTAATTTGCTAGCACAAGGCACGCCCATGTTGTGCGCGGGTGACGAATTAGGGCATACCCAAAACGGCAATAACAACCCGTATTGCCAAGACAATGCCACGACATGGATCGATTGGACACAAGCCGATCACCATCTCATTGCCTTTACCGCCCATGTGCTGCATTTGCGCAAACACTATCAACCTTTGGGCAACCAGTGGCTCACCGAGCAGGATGTAATATGGTTTCTGCCCAACGGCAATCCTTTGCAAGCCAGCGATTGGAATCGTCTGCATGATGGAATCAATGGAAATCATGGCACATTGGGTTGTTGGATTCGCAATGCGTCCACTCCCTTGCTGCTGCTTTTCAACCCCGAAGCGGCGGATTGCCATTTCACCTTGCCAGCAGGGGGATGGTCGGTGCTGCTAGATACCCGTTACGACGAAGGGCAAGCACCTGCTGGGGTATTGGACAATGCCCGCATGGAATCGCTTTATACGCTGCACGGGTATAGTCTCGCGCTGCTTAGATGCTTGGATTAAGGAACACACAATGGCAAACTATCCCCAAAATATCACCTTACACGGTCAATCAAAAACCCTTGAAATTGGGTTTTCTGAGGGCGGGCATTTTCAGATTCCATTTGAATTGCTGCGCGTTTATTCCCCCTCCGCCGAGGTGCAAGGACACGGTGCAGGGCAAGAAACTCTGCAAACCGGAAAGCGCCACGTCACGATTGAGGGCATTGAGCCGATTGGCAATTACGCCATCCAAATCCGTTTTTCGGATGGACACGATACGGGTTTGTTTACGTGGGATTATTTATACCGTCTCGGATCGCAGCAAACACAGTTATGGCAAGATTATTTGGATCGCTTAAAAGAAAAACAAACCGACCGCGATGCCCCGATGCTGGAAAAATCCGCTCCTTCCTGTGGAAAAAATTAAAAAATTAAAAAATTAAAAAATTGAAAGATTCAATACCATGACAAGCACCCATTTTGGTTTTCAATCCGTTCACGAATCGGAAAAAGCGCAGCGCGTGCGTGGCGTGTTTGATTCGGTTGCCTCAAAATACGACATCATGAACGATTTGATGTCCGGTGGCTTGCACCGCGCATGGAAAGCCTATACCGTGATGGTCGCCAATCTGCGCGAAGGCGATAAGGCACTGGATATTGCGGGCGGTACGGGTGATTTAGCATTGGCATTTTCCAAAAAGGTCGGCAAAACCGGACAAGTCGTTCACACCGATATTAACGAAGCGATGTTGCGAACCGGTCGCAATCGCTTATTAGATAAGGGTGTAGCGCTATCAACTTTGGTATGCAATGCGGAAAAACTGCCATTTCCTGATAATTATTTTAATGTGGTCAGTGTCGCTTTTGGGTTGCGCAATATGACACACAAAGAAATCGCTTTAGCAGAAATGAACCGCGTTTTGAAACCCAACGGCAAATTATTGGTATTAGAGTTTTCCAAGGTTGCCGCACCGTTGGAGAAAGTTTACGATTGGTATTCTTTTGAAGTATTGCCCCGCTTGGGAAAAATCGTTGCGGGGGATGATTCCAGTTATCGCTATTTGGCAGAGTCCATTAGGATGCACCCTTCACAAGAGGAATTGAAAGCCCTCATGCACAAAGGGGGTTTCGGTCATGTGGACTATCACAACATGACAGGTGGCGTAGTGGCACTTCATGTTGGAATCAAGTGCTAGTTAGGTTGGCTGATTGGTTGATTGGTTGGTTGGTTTTTTAGAAATTGCGACATTAAGTAAGATTAAGTAAGAATAGGAATTAGGAGATTTTATGAAAACTTTGATGGTATTACTCACCACGTTGATGGTGCTCATGTTCGGTTTTGGTGGCAATGCCGAAGCCAAACGCTTGGGCGGTGGTAAATCGACCGGACAACAGTCCTCGAATGTGACGCAATCGACTGCTGCCCCCAAACCAGCGACTCCCGCACCGGCTGCACCGCCAGTTGCAGCACCCAAACCTTGGGGCGCAATGCTCGGTGGTTTGGCAGCGGGTTTGGGTTTGGCATGGTTGGCTAGCTCGTTGGGCTTGGGTGGAGCGATGGGCAATATCTTGATGTTTCTTTTGATCGGTGTCGCTGTGATGGTCGGCATTGGCTGGTTTATGCGCCGTAAAGCAGCGGCGGCTATGCCCTCCTTACAAGGTGCTGGTGCGGCGGGCAATGCGGCAACGCCTTTTTCTTATCGTCCTGAAAACGTGGGTAACGATGCGTCCGCTCGTCCTTGGGAACGCAACGCAACGGCATTTGATGCCACTCCTGCGGCAGCGGCAGCGGCAGCGGCAGCGACTGGGGCTGCGGGAGGTTCGATGATTGGTGCAGGTTTATCGGGTTCTTTATCGGGTTCTTTATCCGGTTCGCAAAACTGGGGAGTTCCCGCTGGATTTGATACCGATGGTTTCTTAACCGCAGCCAAACGCAATTTTGTGAACCTGCAAGCCGCATGGGACAAATCCGATATTGCTGCGTTACGCGCCATGATGACCGATTCCATGCTGACGGAAATCAAATCCCAACTCGCTGAACGTGAATCACAAAGCGGAAACACCCCCAATCACACCGAAGTGGTGATGTTGGAAGCCCGTTTATTGGGCATTGAAGAAAGCGCTACGGGATACCTTGCCAGTGTCGAATTCTCCGGCATGATTCGGGAAGATGCTTCGGTCGGTGCAAGCCCATTCCGTGAAGTGTGGAACATGAGCAAACCCCAAAGCGGTGGCAGCGGATGGTTGGTTGCTGGAATCCAAGCATTGCAGTAAAGCGGCTGCAATAATCGGGGGTTATGGCATACCTAAAACCCCCTATTCATGAAATGCAGCGGCGCGTGGTGCTGCTGCTCAACCACATCACCCAACAAGAACCCCAAGCCATGCAGCGCTTGGTGGCACACAAGGGACGCATTGTTTCTGTGCAATGGCGCAGTTTCAACTTCCCAATTCGCATTACCCCCGCAGGGCTTTTTGATACCGCTTTGACCGACGTTGATGCAGGTGTTAATGCAGGTGTTAATGCAGACTTGCAGATTTCAGTAACCGAAGATTCCCCTTTTGCTATCGCGCAAATGGTGCTGCAAGGCAATAAACCCCCGTTACGTATTGAAGGCGATGCCGCTTTTGCCGCCGACATCAACTGGGTGATTGCCCATGTGCGCTGGGACATGGAAGAAGATGTAGCCCGCATCCTAGGCGATACCGCCGCCTACACACTGGCACACATCGGACGCAGTATCTTGAAAGGTCGTTCATGAGGCGCGCTTACCGCAGTTTATTCATTGTCTGGATCGTGTTCCGTTACGGTTTGGATGAACTGGTTCTCAATAGCTTTGAAAATCCGTGGCTTACCCGTTTGGCGCATATTGTCACGATTGGGCGCAAACTCGCTGCACCACGCGGACAGCGTTTGCGCCAAGCCTTGGAGCGTTTAGGGCCGATTTTTGTCAAATTTGGGCAAGTCCTTTCCACACGCCGCGATTTGCTGCCAGCGGATATTGCCGATGAACTGTCCCTCTTACAAGATCGGGTTCCACCGTTTGATTCGGCATTGGCGGTCAGCATTATCGAAAAGGCGCTGAACCGATCCGTTAGCCAGATTTTCGTGTCCTTTGAACGAACACCCGTTGCCAGTGCCTCTATCGCCCAAGTGCATTTTGCGGTGCTGCGAGGGCGCGACGGGAAGCTGCGTGATGTCGCCGTGAAAGTGCTGCGTCCGAATATGAAAGCGGCGATTGAAAAAGATTTGCGCTTGCTGCACACGATGGCGGGTTGGGTGGAACGCTTATCGGCAGATGGTAAACGCTTGCGCCCGCGCGAAGTGGTGGCGGAGTTTGATCGGCATCTGCACGATGAATTGGATTTGGTGCGCGAAGCCTCCAGTGCTGCCCAGTTGCGCCGCAATATGGAAAGCCTGCATTTGGTGCTAATCCCCGAGATATTATGGGACTATTGCACCACCGACGTGATGGTAATGGAACGCATGAACGGTGTGCCGATTAGCCAAATCCAAAAACTGCGCGATGCGGGCGTGGATATTCCCAAACTCGCACGCGATGGGGTGACGATTTTCTTCACCCAAGTGTTTCGAGACGGCTTTTTTCACGCCGATATGCACCCCGGAAACATCCAAGTAAGCCTTGAACCGAAGACCTTTGGACGCTATATTTCGCTGGATTTCGGCATTGTGGGAACGCTCACGGCTTCGGATAAAGATTATTTGGCACAAAATTTCACCGCCTTCTTTCGGCGTGATTACAAACGTGTTGCCGAGCTGCATATCGAATCCGGCTGGGTTCCAGCAACCACCCGCGTGGACGAGTTGGAAGCGGGTATTCGCGCGGTGTGCGAACCGTATTTTGATCGCCCGTTGAAAGAAATCTCTCTGGGTTTGGTGTTGATGCGTTTATTTCAAACCTCGCGCCGTTTTCAGGTAGAGATTCAGCCGCAACTGGTGTTATTGCAAAAAACCTTGCTCAATATCGAAGGTTTGGGGCGCGAGCTTGACCCCGAATTGGATTTATGGGCAACCGCCAAACCGTTTTTAGAGCGCTGGATGCTGGATCAGGTCGGCCCCGCCAAGTTCTTTGCCGAATTGAAAGCCCAAGCACCACATTACGCCAAATTGCTGCCTGAGTTGCCGATTTTGCTGCACCAATACCTGCGCCAAATACCTTCGACTTCGGCGATTCGGATGCAGGAAGAGTTGCTGAAAGAACAACGCCACACCAATCGCTTATTGCAGAAACTGCTCTACGGTTTGATGGGCTTTGTGATTGGTTCGATTGCCATACAGATTTTCATCCGTATCTTTGTGGTTTAACCTTCGACCACCGCCACAGCGGTTTGGCTTACGCCGCAATCGACATACGAGATTTGTCCGGTTACGCCCGATGCCAAATCGCTTAACAAAAACGCCGCTACATTGCCCACTTCTTCAATCGTTACGTTGCGTTTGAGGGGGGACGCAGCAGCGGAGATTCCGAGCAATTTGCCAAAATCTTTAATGCCGCTGGCGGCCAAGGTTTTCACCGCACCCGCACTTACGCCATTGACGCGAATGCCTTTGGCACCGACCGCATCTGCCAAATAGCGCACCGAGGCTTCAAGCGAAGCCTTCGCCAATCCCATCGTGTTGTAACTTGGAACCACGCGCACGCCACCCAAATAGGAAAGTGTAATCAGCGACGAAGTGGGGTTCAAATACGGCAGTGCCGCTTTCGCCATAGCGGGGAAGCTGTAGGCGCTGATGTCGTGGGCGATGCGGAAATTTTCGCGGCTTAGACCATCTAAAAAGTTGCCCGAAATTGATTCGCGTGGCGCAAAGCCGATGCTGTGAACAAAACCGTCAAACGTTCCCCAATGCTGACCCAAGTCGGTAAAGAGTTTTTCGATTTGCGCATCATCCGCCACATCGCAATCAAAAATCAATTTGGAACCGAAGTCCGCCGCAAATTCGGTAATCCGATCCTTAAAGCGCTCACCCACGTAGCTAAACGCCAATTCTGCCCCCTGCGCGTGGCATGATTTGGCAATACCGTAAGCAATAGAGCGGGTGGACAAAACGCCCGTAATCAGTAATTTTTTTCCGGTTAAAAATCCCATTTTTTCCTCATATCTTCAATGTGTTGCAATGCACGTTCTGGCACACTTTGAATTGTCGCACGGCAACCGTTTAGGATGATAAATGCGCCAGATCCGCCCAACCTACCAGTGTTAGCCCTTCGGGTGTCCATAATAAACGGTTGATGCGTGCATTGCCCAAATCCCACGCACGCGGCACATCCATGCCCTGCCCCGTAGCGAGGCGGTAGAGCGTATCCAACACCCCGCCATGCGCCACCAGCACGATTTGCGCACCCAGATGCGGGCTTGCTATGGCGTTCACCGTGCGGGCGATGCGATCTTGCAAATGCACCAAGGTTTCCCCGCCTTCGGGTGCAAAATCAACCTCCCGCTGCCGCCAACGCCGCGCTGCTTCGGGTTCTTCGGTATCGATTTGGGCGTAGGTCTTGCCTTCAAAAATACCAAAGCCGCGTTCACGCAATCCAGTAGTGGGAATAATTTTGCGGCTCGGCACGGACGCAGCAATCGCCAATGCGGTATCGTGGGCGCGGGACAAATCGCTGGTGTAAATCGCGGCAATATCTTCTTCCGCCAAGGCCTGCGCGACGCACTGGGCTTGCCAGCGTCCGGTTGCGTTGAGTGCAATATCGGTATGCCCTTGCAGACGGGTGGCGATATTCCAATCGGTTTCCCCGTGGCGAATGGCGATGATTCGGGTAGCGTACATCATGTGAGCGCGGCAAACGGTGACCATAGCAAACGCAAAAAAGCAAGGCTTACTGCCATCACGGGCTGCATCCAGAGCTTGCTTACAACCCCCATCAACACCAGCGCCATGACGATGAAGAAGCCCCACGGTTCAATGCGCGATACGGCAATGGCTTGGCGCATCGGCAACAATCCGACCAAAATACGCCCGCCATCCAAGGGGGGAAGGGGAAAAAGATTAAAGGCAAACATCACCACATTCACCAAAATACCGGCTTTGCACATATCTAAGAAGAAGGTTTCTTCCACCTCCAACGCCTTAATCACAAACAGCAGCACGCCCCAGCACCATGCCATTGCCAGATTAGAAGCCGGCCCTGCCAGTGCAACCCACATCATGCTGCGTTTGGGGTTGCGCAGATTCCCAAAGCGCACAGGAACGGGCTTGGCATACCCAAACAAAAACGTACCCGCTGTGGCAACATAGAGCAGCAGCGGCATCAGAATTGTGCCAATCGGGTCGATATGGTTGATGGGGTTTAAGGTAACGCGCCCCAGCATCCATGCAGTTTTATCACCGAAGTATTTGGCAGCGTAGGCGTGGGCGGCTTCGTGTACCGTGATGGCAAATAACACCGGAATGGCGTAGATTGCAATGGTTTGAATGATGTTTTCCATAGTGCTACGTTCTCTTTACAAGCCTAATCGGGCTAAATTGCCACCACCTTGGCGGATGATTTGGGGTTCTGAATCGGTTAAATCAATAATGGTTGTGGGTTCTAGGGTACACGCTCCCGCATCAATAATCGCAGATAGGCTGCGTTCGTAATGCGCTCGAATTTGGTGTGGGTCGTTCATTGGCTCGGTTTCCTCTTTAGGAATAAGGGTAGCTGCTAACAACGGCGCACCATGCAGTTCCAGCAGTGCTTGTAACACGGTGTGGTCGGGCACACGCAGCCCAATCGTTTTGCGCGAAGGGTGGCTGACGCGACGCGGTACATCTTTGCTCGCTTCCAAAATAAAAGTGTACGCCCCCGGAGTAGCGGCTTTCAACAAGCGAAATTGGGCGTTATCGACCCGCGCATACACCGCCAGTTCGCGCAGATCACGGCACAGCAGCGTGAGATGGTGTTTTTCATCCACACCCCGAATACGCCGCAGCGCATCCACCGCCGCTTTATCGTCCAAATGGCAGACAAGGGCGTAGCTGGAATCGGTCGGAACTGCCAGAACGCCGCCTTTTGCCAGCAGCGCTACGGCTTGCTTCAGCAGACGGGGTTGCGGGTTTTCGGGGTGAACTTCAAAGTATTGCGCCATGATGAATTACAACCCTCTTAAGAATAAAGATGCCGTTTTCGCAGTGGTAAAGGATGCTCTGATTGAATCACCGTTACTATAATCTACAACTATTTCTATTTTTTGCAATTTTCCATATCCCTGCAATGAATCTATGTTTTTCATACCATTTAACGCACTATCGATTGACGCATATCGTATCTCGGTACCGAATAGAGGGATTAAAAGAATTTTAATAATGTTCCGTTCTAAAGAATTCTGTAGAGCATCCATAAATTCTTTAATCTCCAAACAGGAAAGTTTTATTAACGCATTGCTAATGACATCCTTTTCATCATCTGACAATTCCAAGAATCGTTTAATGGCAAGTATATATTTATCATCAGATGTTTTTTCGTTAAATGAAATATCAAAACCAATAGATAAAAATGCCTCTATAACATTCTTATAAAGGATATGTAGAACATAGAAATTATTATTTTTAAGTTGAACTAAGGATGGTTCACTAAATTCACCTGCCAATACCACACCACAGAAGGGCGCTGATAGTTGATGACGTGCAACTATAGGTAAAATTGCACCTTGAATTTCTTGTGCTTTATTCTTTGAATGCTTCGTGTAGCGCCGCCAAGCTGTTTCAATAAAAGCAACTGGAGTACCCAATTTTTCTGGAGTTCCTCCTTTTTCGATTACAAAGTCTAGGTCATGATGGTTGCCATATTGATCTGCCCACGAAATTTTCTTTCCTTTTCTTACAGGACGCTCTATTTGTGAATCCAAATAAAATTTATTGGCATTAGCAATTTTTTCGAGACGAGGTTTAAGTATTTTTTCAAGAACAATAATTTCTAATAAATTACCTAAATCTTGTCCAAATTTGTGCGCAGGTGATATAGCCATTAGGTAGCCTGTATTTTTGATTGAATATGCAAAGCCAATGCTTTTGCCAAAAGTGGGGGAACAGCATTTCCTACCTGATCATCCTGTGTAGTCCATTTTGCCTTGCGTGTTAGGTTTCCAAAAAACCGATAATCGTCATCAAAAGATTGAAGACGTGCTGCTTCACGAACAGTTGTCCCTCTTGGGATAAAAGGATGCAATAGATCAGTGCGATGATTGCAAGTCACCGTTCTGGAGGGACGGTCTCGGTGTAGTTTAAAAACATTAGTTTTCTTTGTTCTTAAATTTTCAGGTACTTGGGAGGTATCACCACCTTCAGGAATTGCTGCATAGCGTGCAATTATTCTTTCACTATGTGCTGTAGCCCGATGATTAAAAATCATGCCTGGGAACCTAATTCCTCGCCGAGAGGATTGATATTCATTATTGTATATATCAGAATGAAAAAGCTCTTCCTTTCCTTCCCCTTGTGCTATTTTTGGCAAATCCGATAAAGCATCCCATACCGTATACTGGGTTTGCCCAAGCAATAAATTAAATGAATTTTGTAGATTTTCATTAGGATTGATGAATGTATTCTTAAAATGTGTAGGGAGTGGAAATCCTAAATTTTTTCTATCGCGCGAACCAAGTATAATAAAACGTGGTCGTGCTTGAGGTACACCATAATCTGCTGCATTTAATACCTTAAACTCACATTGATAACCAATTAATTTGAATTCTCTAAGAATTGCGTGTAATATAAAACCTTTTTGCATACTGACCAGCCCTGCAACATTTTCAAATAAGAAAAATTCCGGTTGTACACCATCTACAATTCGCACAAATTCTTTAAATAATTGATTCCGTGGGTCATCGGAAATTCTCTGTCCTGCCAAGCTAAAACCTTGACACGGTGGACCACCACAAATAACCGTTACGGAGCCTTTTTCTACTTGGGAAATTTCGAGTATTTGGCTAACATCTATTTTTCGTAGATCATTTACTAAAAATGGAACAGCAGGATGATTAAATTGAAATGTTTTAGCAGCCATTTCATCAAAATCTGTCGCCATTAAATTTCTAAATCCTGCTTGCCGAAAACCCTCTGCCATACCACCAGCTCCCGAAAATAAATCTATTACAGTGGGAGCGGAGTAATTCATAAATTGAAATTCTTTACTGTTCAATAGCATTTATACAATCCGATGCGTCAGCAATTCCCACACCGGTGTGAGGTTGCCGGACAAGAAAGGAAGTTTGCCTAAGTCGATGCGGCTTTCATCGGGGCTGTGAAAATCGCTCCCGCGTGAGGCGGCGAGATTGAATTCCCGTGCAATCGCTGCGTATTCCACACATTCTGCGGAACTGTGGCTGCCCGTGACCACTTCGATGCCCACTCCACCGTGACCTTTGAATTCGGTGAAGAGCGCGAATTCTTCATTGGAGCTGAATTGGTAGCGTGCCGGATGCGCAATCACGGCTACGCCGCCCGCACCGGTAATCCAGCAAACGGCATCTTTCAACGTTGCCCAACGGTGGGGCACAAAGCCGGGTTTACCGTCGGTGAGGTATTTGCGAAAGACCTCGTTGGTATCTTTGCAGATTTTGTTTTCCACCAAAAAACGGGCGAAGTGCGAACGGGCGATTAAATCGGGGTTGCCTGCGTATTTCAACGCTCCCTCAAACGCGCTGTGAATGCCTACTTTTGCCAATCCATCCGCCATATCGCGTGCCCGCTGGTTGCGTCCGCCGCGTGTTTGGCGCAAACCTTGCTGCAAGGCGGAGTTATCGGGGTCAAAACCCAAGCCGACAATGTGGACGGTTTTGTGCAAAAAGCTCACCGATATTTCGACACCCGTCAGATACGACAACCCCAGCGCTTTGGCGGCGGCGGCGGCACGGTGCTGCCCACTGATTTCGTCGTGATCGGTGAGCGCCCACAATTCAACCCCATTGGCATGGGCGCGGGCGGCGAGGGCTTCAGGAGTCAGCGTTCCATCCGATACCACCGAATGGCAATGCAAATCGGCGTTGTATTGGGACGGCGCAATGGGCGACAGAGAGGTAGGGGGGGTAGGTAGGGCGTTCACCCGTGCATTTTAGTGGGCTGCATGAAATTTGCGGTAGTCCCCCTGTACGGGATGTGTAAACGCCAAAAAGCCAGCGTGCAACATCAAACGCTCTGCCATTGCTTGCACGTTGAGCGGAGCATAAAGCGCATCGCCCAGAATCGGATGCCCCATCGCTTGCAGATGCAGCCGCAGTTGGTGCGTGCGTCCCGTCAGCGGTTCGAGTAGGACTTGCGTGGTTTGCTGCGTGGTATCCCGATGTACCACCTGCAAGCGCGTGGTGCTGGGTTTTCCATGAACGGGGTCGATGATGCGCAATGGGCGTAAATTCCAATCGAAGCCAATCGACAAATCAATGCTGCAATCCTCGGGAACGATGCCTGCCACCGTTGCCGTATAGCGTTTTTCCACTTGCCGATTGGCGAACTGTGCACCCAAATGCCGCTGCACGCCGAGGGTACGCGCCATGACCACCAGCCCCGATGTTCCCATGTCCAGCCGATGCACAATCAGTGCATCAGGAAATTGGATTTGCACCCGCGCACTCAAACAATCTTGCTTATCCGCCCCGCGCCCCGGAACACACAATAAACCAGCGGGTTTATTCAGCACGATAAGGCTTTCATCGACATAAATCGTATCTATCATCGCCCCATAATACCCCCCCATGAATCCAACCGAATACGTTCAACAAAAGGCGGCTGCTTCGGGTAGCAGTTTTTATTACGCTTTTTTATTCTTACCCGCTCCACGCCGCGCCGCGATTACCGCGTTTTACGCCTTCTGCCGTGAGGTGGATGATGTGGTCGATGATGCAACCGATGAATCCGTTGCCTGCATCAAACTCGCGTGGTGGCATACCGAAGTGGCGCAAGCCTTTGCGGGCAAACCCAATCATCCGGTGATGCACGCGCTCATGCCCTTGGTTGCAGAATATGGAATCGAAGCCCGCCAGTTGCACGCCATCATCGAAGGCTGTGAGATGGATTTGGAGCAAACCCGTTACCTCGATTACCCCAATCTGCAACACTACTGCCACTTGGTGGCGGGCGTGGTGGGTGAAGTCGCGGCGCAGATTTTTGGGCAAACCGATCCGCAAACCACCCAATACGCCCACAAGCTGGGGCTGGCGTTGCAGCTTACGAACATCATCCGCGATGTGGGTGAAGATTCGCTGCGCGGACGCATCTACCTGCCCGTGAATGACCTCAAGCAATTTGACGTGAAAGCGCATGAAATCCTGAAACGCCAGTATTCGGAACGCTTTACCGCCCTCATGCAATTCCAAGCGCAGCGGGCGCAAGGGCTGTACGACGAAGCGCTGGCGCTGCTCCCCGCCGCCGATGCGCGCGCCCAAAAACCCGGGCTGATGATGGCTTCCATCTACCGCGCATTGTTGTGCCAAATCGAAAAAGATAATTTCCAAGTTTTGCACCAACGCACCAGCCTCACGCCCCTGCGCAAAATGTGGCTGGCGTGGAAAGTCCAAGCCTTGGGAAGAATGTAAGGTGCTATGAAAATCGCCATTGTGGGAGCGGGTTGGTCGGGCATGGCAGCGGCAGTGGCTGCTACGCAAGCGGGGCATCATGCTACGATTTTTGAAGCATCCCGTGCAGTAGGGGGAAGGGCTAGAGCCATTTTTCATGAAAATTCCAATTACCATTTGGATAACGGTCAGCATATCCTCGTCGGCGCATACACCGAATGTTTGCGATTGATGCGTTGGGTGGGCGTGAATCCCGAAACTGCTTTGCTGCGTTTGCCGCTGTCGTTGCCGTTTGTCGATGGAACGGGGCTGCAAACGCCGATGTGGGCGAAAAATTGGAGCGCTCCTTTCGATGCACTGCTTGCCATTGCCACCGCACGCGGTTGGAATTGGAGCGATCGCCTTTCGCTGATTCGCGCATCGTTGGCTTGGCAGTACGCACGCTTTCATTGCCCGCCGCAGCAAACGGTTGCCGAGTTGTGTCACGGATTAGCGCCGCGTGTGTTGCACGAGCTAATCGAACCACTGTGCGTATCCGCCCTCAACACGCCTGCCGATCAAGCCAGCGCGACCGTCTTTTTAACGGTGCTAAAAGATGCGTTATTCGGGATTCGTGGCGGTTCGCACTTGCTGCTACCGCGTGTCGATTTGGGGCGTTTATTCCCCGAAGCCGCCGCCCGTTGGCTGACCGAACGCGGGCATTCGGTGCAACTTGGAAAACGCATTCGGCACTTGGAATGGAGCGATCCGTATTGGTTATGTGACGGCGAATCCTTTGATCGCGTAATCTGGGCAACTTCCGCATCCAATGCCGCGCTAACGCTTACCCAGTCTGCACAAGCAGCTCCTGAATCCATAGCAAATTCGATGCGCGAATGGGCGCAAACCGCATCCAACTTGCGCTTTGAAGCGATTGCGACGGTGTACGCAAAAACCAAAATCCAAACTATGAATGCGCGTTTGCCGCACCCGATGTTGGCGTTGCGCAGCGGCGTGGATGCTCCGGCGCAATTTGTGTTTG
>JBDKGR010000008.1:0-30851 GCA_039798085.1 Pseudomonadota bacterium | reverse complement strand
ATTGGTTGGACGATGCAGGCAAAGGGCGAATCCCCCGCGTATTGGCGGTCGTGATTGTGGAATTGCTCTTTATTTTGGCGGTGATCGGTTTGTTTTTGCTGATGGTTCCTATCGTGGCAAAAGAATTACCCCTGATGCGCGAGCAACTACCTGCCATGATGGATAGTGTCAATGCCTCGCTCAAACCGTGGTTGGCACAATTAGGGTTTCATTGGTCGTTGAGCGGAACCAATCTCAAGGCATTTGTGCTGAAATACCTCAGCACCAATGTAGAAGATGCGACCAATTCTTTATTGGTTTCGCTCAAAATGGGGGGGAGCGTCGCCTTCACGGTGGTGGGGAATGCGGTGTTGATTCCGGTTGCCTTGTTTTATTTGTTGATGGATTGGGAGCGTATCACGGGCTTGTTGCACGAATTGATTCCCCCCCGAATGCACGGCAAAGTCGATAGTTTTTTGAACGATACCAACGATGTACTAGGACAATATATGCGCGGGCAACTGCTGGTGATGCTATTTTTAGCGGCGTTTTACAGCGTGGGTTTATCGCTTTTTGGCTTAGATTTGGCATTACCGATTGGTATTTTTACCGGATTGGCGATGTTTGTTCCGTATGTAGGTTTTGGGGTCGGGCTGGTGCTGGCGATTTTTGCCGGCTTGCTGCAATTTACCGCCACCAAGGGTTTGGGAGCCACCGTATTGATGATTGGTGTGGTATATGGTGGAGGACAATTATTAGAAGGATTTTTTCTCACCCCCCGATTGGTAGGAGAACGCATTGGGCTGCATCCACTCGCGGTGATTTTTGCTTTGCTAGCCTTTGGACAATTATTAGGTTTTGTCGGTGTATTGATTGCACTTCCCGTGAGCGCTATTTTGTTGGTAGCGATTCAAAGAATTCGGAAAAGTTATTTTTCCAGTCCACTTTATCACGCACCTTAATCAATAAATCAACAATAAATTAACAATAAATCAACGAAAAATTAACGAAAATACCATGAAAAAGAAACCACGTATTGCATTGTTTGACTTGGATAGCACCTTGTTACCGATTGATTCTGACCACGCTTGGGGCGAATTTACCATCGCCTTGGGGTGGGTGGATTCACTGGAATTCAAGGATAAAAATGACAATTTTTACGCCCAATACCAAACCCAAACATTGGATATTGCCGAATACATTCGCTTCACCACCACCGCGATACGGCAACAGGGTGCTATTAAATCAATAGCTGCCCATGCACTGTTTATGGGCTCGGTGATTGATTTGGCTATCAAAAAACCGGCTTTAGAATTGGTACAGCAGCATCTACGCGAAGATACCGAGGTGGTTATTGTCACCGCCACCAATGAATTCGTGACCCGCCCGATTGCCACGGTTTTTGGTGTGAAAGAACTCATCGCCATCGAACTGGCACGCGACCCCGCAACCCATGAATGGACAGGCGAAATACGTGGCACGCCTTCCTTCCGCGAAGGCAAAGTGGTTCGCGTAGAACAATGGCTGCATGAACGCGGTTGGAATTGGGATAGCGTCCACATCACGTTTTATTCGGATTCGATGAACGATTTGCCATTATTGGAAAAAGTCAATACACCCGTTGCCACCAACCCCGACTCTCGTTTACGCGCATTAGCCCAAAAACGGGGATGGCGTATATTAGATTTATTTTAATGTTTATTATTAAATTTTAATTTAAATTTAAATTTTTAAAACAATGATAAAAAAATTGTTGCGGCTATGGGATTTTATCAACCATAAAAAAAACAATGATAATAATTTAGGGTTATATGAAAAAGCCATAGCAACCCACAGTGCGGGACAATTTGACGAAGCCCAGCAGCAATATGAAATCGTGTTGCAGCACGATCCACACCATGCCGGAGCATTGGCAATGCTAGGAACGATTGCATTGCAACGCAATCATGCCGAAACCGCCTTGGAATATATCGAAGAATCATTAAAAATTAACGAAAATCAACCAGAAACATATTGCAATCAAGGTTTTGCTTTGGCTGCGCTCCAGCGCTGGGATGCTGCTCTCATCAGTTATGAACGAGCCATTGCATTAAAACCCGATTTTGCCGAAGCCTATAATAACCACGGCAATGTATTGCGAGCCTTAAAACGCTTTCATGATGCGCGATTAAGTTATCAACAAGCTATTGCATTAAGTCCCGATTTTGCAATGGCACATAATAGCTATGGCACGGTCTTAAAGGAACTGAATCAACCAGAACAAGCCCTATTGAGTTATGATCGCGCGATTGCATTGGCCCCCGATTATGTAGAAGCGTATTATAATAAGGCGTTGGTATTGCACGAAGCCCATGAATTGAATCAAATGCAAGAAGCCTTGGTTTATTATAATAAAGCCATTGCCTTGAATCCCCAATACATGGATGCGCATTGGAGTAAAGCACTTCTATTGATTTTATATGGTTATTATCAAGAAGGTTGGGAACTTTATGAATGCCGTCGTTACCGACCAGAAATGCAGTCGAATTATCCGCCTTACACGCAACCCTTATGGTTGGGACAAGAATCGCTGGTTGGAAAAACTATTTTGGTTTATGCCGAACAGGGTTTGGGCGATACCATTCAATTTTGTCGTTATATTCCAATGCTGGAAACGCGGGGGGCGAAGGTTTTGCTGAGGGTGCATCCGCCTTTAATTACTCTGCTAGCGACGTTACAATGCAATGCCCATTTGATTCAACCCGATGAGCGTTTACCCCATTTTGATTTTCAATGCCCTTTAATGAGTTTACCACGGGCTTTTCAAACCACTTTAGAAAATATACCAGCCGCCCCTTCTTATTTATCGGTGGATGCAGCAAAGCGCACAATTTGGCATAATCTCCTTGGTGTCAAAAATAAATTCCGAGTGGGTTTGGTTTGGTCTGGTGCTGAAAAACATTTGGATGATGTGAATCGCAGCCTGCCATTGGCGCAGTTGATGCCAATTTTGGAATTATCTTTGAAATTACCTTTAGAATTTCATTCCTTGCAAAAGGAAATACGAAGCGCGGATCAAAATACCCTTGATAAGATACCCTCTATTCAATCTATTCAATCACATCATACGTTATTGTACGATTTTTCTGATACCGCTGCATTGGTGGCACAAATGGATATTATCATTTCAGTTGATACATCGGTTGCCCATTTAGCCGCCGCACTGGGAAAAAAGGTATTTATTTTATTGCCCTATTTTCCCGATTACCGATGGATGCTGCATCGTTCCGATAGCCCTTGGTATCCCACCGTTACATTGCTCCGACAAACGAAAAAAGGCGATTGGAGCACTGTAATTCATGACATTCAAAATATATTAAAGAATAATTGTTAAAAATGATTAAAAAACTCATCAATAAGATATTGGGAAAAACAGCGAAGGCGGCTCAAGCGGCGCTCGTTGCACCACCCCCACCACGCTTTGGCACACGGGTGGATATTCCCGTAGAAATTCATGGAATCAACCCTGCGTTGGTCGATAAACGTGCTTTGGATGTGGTCAAAACCCTGCATGGTGCGGGATTTGAAGCCTATATTGTGGGCGGTGCGGTGCGGGATTTGCTGGTGGGGTTAGAACCCAAAGATTTTGATGTCGCCACCAATGCCACGCCGGAACAAGTGAAAAGCCTGTTTCGTCGCGCCTTCATTATTGGGCGACGTTTTCGGATTGTCCATGTGGTGTACGGACGTGGGCGTGAACACGAGGTGATCGAAGTTTCCACTTTCCGTGCTTATTTGGACAATGCCGCCGCCGAGCAAGTGAAGGGCAATGAAAAAACCAGCAAACACGAATTGGCGGGAATGACGCACGCTGTTGATTCCACAGGTCGGGTCTTGCGCGATAACGTCTGGGGCCCGCAGGACGAAGATGCAACGCGCCGTGATTTCACCATCAACGCTCTGTATTACGATCCGCAAACGCAAATCGTAGTGGATTATCACCACGGCTATGAGGATGGGAAAAACCGCATCATCCGCATGATTGGCGACCCCGCCACACGCTACCGCGAAGACCCGGTGCGCATCATCCGCGCGATTCGTTTTTCTGCCAAATTAAGCGCTTTGGGTTTTGCGATGGAACCCCAAACAATCGCACCTTTGCAACAATCGCTTCATTTATTGGCGGATGTGCCACAAAGTCGCTTGTTCGATGAAATGCTCAAATTATTGCAAACGGGGCATTCTCTCGCGTCGATTGCCCAGCTCCAACATTTGGACATGGCACGCGGGATTTATCCTTTGCTGGATGTGGTGGTGGAACGCGCCGAGCAGCCTTTCATTAACGCGGCACTGCGCGATACGGATCGCCGCGTAGGAGAAGGAAAACCCGTTGCACCCAGCTTTTTGCTGGCGTGCGTCCTGTGGTCGGATGTGCGGGCGGGCTGGAATAAGCGCATCGAACGCGGTGAAAACACGCATCCCGCGCTGATGGACGCGATGGACGATATTTTCCGCGCCCGTATCGGTGATGTATCGGGTGGTGGCAAGTTGGCGGGCGATATGCGCGAAATCTGGGCGATGCAGCCCCGTTTTGAGAAGCGCACAGGCACAGCGCCCTTTGGTTTGGCGAGTCAAGCGCGTTTCCGAGCAGCGTTTGATTTCATGCGTTTGCGTGCCGACATCGGTGAAATCGACGAAGAGTTGGCGGATTGGTGGCAAGAATTTAGCACCACCAGCGATGAAATTCGCCAAGACATGGTGGATGCTATCCGCGCTGAAAATCAAAAGCGTAAAAAAGCCCCGCGCGTACACCGTGCCGCACCGCCACCCGCATTGGAAGGGGAAGCCGTCGCCACCGCACCTATCGCACCAGAAGACCATTCCGAAGCCGTTCCCAAAAAGCGCCGTCGCCGTCGCAAACCCAGTGCTTCGGATGGTATAGTGCTTTCAATTCAATAGCAGACTATGCAATGAATACGGGTGTTACAAGCCATTTTGCTTATATCGGGTTGGGTGCAAATCTGGGCGATATAGAAGCTACTTTACGCACCGCCATCGCCCATATCGCACAGGTGGCTGGCATTCGCGTTACGGCGCAATCGTCGTTTTATCGCACAACTCCGATGGATTCGGATGGTGCGGATTATTGGAATGCCGTGATTCAAATTCAAACCGATTTAAGCGCTTTGGATTTATTGGCGGTTTTGCAAGATATAGAAAACGCAGCGGGGCGCGAACGCCCCTATCGCAACGCGCCGCGCACTTTGGATTTGGATATTTTGTTATTCGGTGATACAAAAATCCATTTACCAAATTTAATTGTGCCGCACCCCAGAATGGGGGAACGCGCTTTTGTGTTGATTCCGCTGCACGAAATTGCGCCAGAATTGGTGAGTTGGGAGATGTTGGATAAAGTGCGGGGGCAGGGGGTGGAGGTTGAAAAGGGCGTTGACATTATCTTCACCTATTCGATTTTTAGCACGCTGTGTGATTTCTGCACCAGTAAATAAAGGATTAGGATGTTGTTTTAATGTACAACCCGACCATCTCGTAACTTGAGATGCCCTATTGTAGTGAATATGCCCGTCAGGCGTGCGTTAGAAGCTATGAATACAATAGCGTTTTTATAGCAACCTTTTGGAAGGAATTGATTGATGAATGAATTGAAAATTGAAGCGAATACGTTGTTGATTGACGTTCGATCGCCCGAAGAATTTGCATCCGGTTACGTAAAAGGCGCAATAAACGTGCCGCTGCCGATATTTCCGTTGCGCTTTCAAGAAGTCGCGCCCGATACCACGCAGCAAATTGTGGTGTATTGCCGTTCAGGTGCGCGTTCGGGCATGGCGCAGCAATTCTTAAACGAACGCCGTTACGCCAATGTCATCAACGGCGGATCGGTCGATTCCACGGCGGTGTTGCTGAAACGGGCGGTGGTGCGGTAAGTTGGGTATTCATATCGGTTGCGCCTGTGCCAATACTTGGGGGCGCAATTTTATGGATTAGCTTCGCCATATTTACGATTAAACTCATCATCATTCATCGAAAACAATAGAATGGCTTCTATTAATGAAACAATAGCAGGAATAAATGTCCAGCAAAAAATCAAATATACAATTCCCCAGCCTACTGCACCCAAATAAAATTTATGAATGCCAATGCCACCAAGAAAAAAAGCGAATAATGCGGCAGCCATCCTATTTTTTCCATTAGGTGCTGATACCCCCATATTCAGTCCAACGGAATTGCCCAATGCCCGATAAACAGCAACGGCATGGTTATCTTGCATATCAAAATCAACCCACATACCTCTTTTCGGCTGAATATCACCATTCCATTCAGAGCCAATAAATTTGTATCTAGCACCTTCAGGGGTTGAAATGATGCCTTCATTTTGTTGAACTGAGAAATCAAGAATTTGACCTTTCATTGCGCGTTTCTTTCATGGTTGGTAAACGATTTTTGAAGACTATCACCCCCTAACGACAGATTATGTCGTTTTTTCAAAAAATTCTTCTTTATCCCCTTTTTCCTCTTTTTCCTCTTTTTTGACAAACTGCACTAATTTGTAAACACCATAGCCAATCGCCACCGTTGCAGCGGCAGGGGCGATGGAGGTCAGAGCAACGCCTGCGAAAACTCCGCCCCCGACCGAGCCGCCAATGGCCGCCAAGCCGGTACTCACGCCAGCCGCGCTTAACCCCCCTACCGAACCCGCTGCACCAATTGCACCCAAGCTACCTACCGTACCCACCGCAGCACCCGCGTAACTGGCTTTTCTACCCCATGCAAGTGAATCGCGTTCATTTTGATTCAAACTTGGGTCATCTTTCAAAACCGTTTGATTAACGGCATTGGCTGCCGCCATCGCCACACTGGGGGCAACGCCCAAAACACCGGAAAAACGCGCAAGGTAGGGTGCAGCGGCAATCGCCAAAGAAGAACCCGAGTCCACTACTTTGCGCACTTGCCAACTGGTATTTTCGTCATGAATACACCATTCGCAAAAATGTTCGCAATTATTGCGTACCACACAATAATTATCTTCCCCTATGCGGCTTCTGGCACGCTGCGCAATTTCGTCACCCGTGAATAAGGGATTGGGATATTGCTTCACGGAAAATCCTTTTCCTGATTCAAATTCCTCCAAAGTTACCTCTTCCACAGGGTATTTAATTCCACTACCGACTACTGACTTCAATCCATTTACTAAATCAGCAAAACCGGAATAATGAACCACCCTACCATCACCCACGTAAATCCCATGATGGGTATAAACACCACGCGGTGTTACCAAGTGGTCGCCTATGCGCAGAAATTCAATTAAATGATTCATGGATTTAGTCATGGGTGATTCACTTTGAAAAAATTGAGGAACTGATTGAGGAACTGATTTAAAAACTGAAAAGTTTCATTTCATCCAACAACGCTATGCGTGTCTTATGCTCTTCAATTTTTTTATTGATTCCATCCAATTCTGATTTTCTAATAGTTGGAACCAATTTTGCTAGAAAATCATTGATTACAGAGCTATTATTTGACTGGATATTAAAGGATTCTATTAAAACCTTGATTTGCTTATCAAGCGCATTCATAAAAGCAAGTTCTAAATTGATTGCAGGAACTACTGCTTCTTGCAAAATAAGGCGTAAATTAACAATATCATTGTTGATTTCATTCAAAACCTCTTCCTCGGTACGGCTTCGCTTGTATTTATTATCGCTGATAATTTTTTCTGAATTAACATAATCACCAGAAGATATTTTGATAGTTAATGATGAAAGAAGAGCGTGTGCCTCTTTCAAAATAGCAATACCCACTTCAGGGGTACTCGTTCCTTGCCCTAGCATACCCGCAGTGCTTGCATTCAAGATAAGGAACCGGAGTGTTTCTCGAAGAGAATCCATTCTTGGTAAAAATTCATTGGTGCATTCTTTTTGTTCGCCTATCAATAACATATTGATAAGCATACCATTGCCATTTTTGTAAAGAGCATCTAAACCTCGGAATTCTTTTTTTGATTTTTCAAACTTCTCTTTCCTATCTTGGCTTAATAATGGGTTAGCAATCAAAATATCAAAAATATCCCGTGAGAAGCGTTCAATAAGGTAGGTAAAGCGCCCTTCATTGTGTGAAATATCCTTGGTCAGTTTCTTAATAAGGCCGCCCACTGATTCTTCCACCGCATCGTAAAGCGTACCACTGCTTTGTCCACAAATAGATGAAGCACAAGTACGCAAAATTCGGATTTCTACTTGCTTTGCTTTTTCATCTGTCATACGAAGAATCAAACTCGAAAATTTTTGTAGAAATTCATCGTGTAATTTATTTCTAATGGATTGATTTAATTTCTCAATCGGAACATCCAAGGTAACACTAGAGCTTACATTTCTCTTAACCGCTTGAATTGTGGTGTCATCAATCGGATGGAAGCAATCAAAGTTACCGACATCCTCTGCAAATTTTTGAGAGAAATAGTTTCCACCCCATATTTCTTTCTTCAAATCTTCTTTAAGTATGGTTAGGCAACTTTCAATACTGGCTTCAATCTCTTTACCTGCTTCTAAAATAATGCCATTCCTTTCCGTATCGGAAAAATTTTCATCTAAATCAAATTCTAAGTTATTTTTAATTTCATTAAAAATATCTTTTAGAGAACTTCTATTTGCATCCAATTTGAGTTTAAGAATGTCAAAGCGCTCGGTTTCATAAAATCGAACGAGTGCCGCACGCATTTCCTCCAATCCATCTTCAATAGGGAATGAAGGATTGAATTCTGTTTCTATTATTTTTTTATCAACTAGATATTTGAGTGCTGATCCTGTGAAAACTTTTTCACGCGAACCTATTTTGTATTTTTCAACATCTTTAATTAAAATTTCTTTGTTGCCGTTGGCTTCACGCACATTGTTGGCAGTATCTATTTGATTGCCAAAAACAAATAGTTTGTCTTTCAGTGCAATGCCATCGGCATCGGTATTTTTATTGATAACGCTCAATGATGTGCCTTGAATGCTGGGGTTTCTTCCTACATTGGTAACCAAAATAATGGCATCGGCAGCTTTTAAGCGTTCTTCAGTTTGGCGAATATGAATTTTAGTGGGAGAATCAAATCCGGGCACGTCATAAATGATTGCCGTTTGCATCTCTTTGAGTTTGGATGATTCAATTTGAATGCGCTTCACACTGCGCGGTTTAGATGTGTCTGCCCCTTTATTTTCACCTTTAATATATGCTTGAAAAATATCTTTCGTTAATTCATCGCCAGAGAAATGAATGGTATCTCCATCCAGTCGCAATTTATCACGACTTTTGATAATATCTTTAATTTCCTCATCGGTCTTTCCAATATGATTTTTGTAAAGATCATGCTCCATCTCTTCAAGGCTTGAAAAATAGGCTTCAAATTTATCTAATGAAACATTTCTAAAACTTTCATTTTCGGCATTAGGGTATTTTATTTCTATCAATAACTGACGAAATATCGCATTAAACTCATCTTCATTGTAAAACTCAATGATTGCTTTATCTGCACCATTTTTTAGCTGGGTTGCCGTAAAAGTGCAGCGTTCTGGCGCTGAGGGAAGAACAGAACTTTCAATTAGCGCATTGGCGAAAGTCGATTTACCTGCTTTTTCCAATCCAACAATAGCTATTTCAAATTCGTTAGATTGAAGTTTGTGCAACAATTTTTTGTTCTTAACATGAATATCCCGCAATTTTTCGGTTTGTTTTTCATTTAATTGCAATAAATGGCTATTGGGTAGCAATTTATCAATAAACATATTTCCGCGTTGGATGTGGTCAATGGCGTTGTCTCGGTCTGCTTTGAATTTATCGCTGTATTGCATGGGGTGTTCCTTTGTGGGTGATGCGGGGAGGCAATCTTTGAAATCAATGGGGCAATCTAACGCATTCTAGCGACAGGTTGTGTCGTTTTATGTTGTTTTATGTCGTTTTTTGCTGTAGGTAAGCCCGCAATCCGTCTTCTAGTGCTTGCTGCATGGCGAGCGGTTCCAAAATTTGTACATGGGGTATCCAATAGCGAAAAATAGGCATTACCTCATCAGGATGTGCGATGGTAGTTGAAACCCAAATAGCACCGTCGGTAAACTCTTTTTCTATTTGTTGATTGGGCAATAATTTACGCCGCCGGAAAAATAGTGCCGCTTCTTTATTTACTTGAATGACAACACGCTGCCGTTTCATTCCTAACCATATCCCATCGCTATTATTTAATTCTTCTTCAATACCTTCCCTTGGCGTGAATTTTTCTTCGTTCACCATCGGCGCTTCGATGCGGGATATAGAAAAGGCTTTGAAGCGCCCTTCATGCCATGCTGCTAAATACCAAATTCCTTTTTTATTGACTAATTTATAAGGCTCTACCTTATCTCTAATGCTGGTTTCTCCATTGCCTTTGGTATAACGAAATTGAACTAATTTTTTATCAATAATCGCCTTTTCCAAAATAGAAAAAATACCCCGATGAGGGCGTAAATCTTCATAATCATGCCCCATCACCATCCATGCACTTAGATTCGTTTCTTTGTTCAAAGATGAAAATAGTTTTTCTAAAAACGCTTTACCCAATTCAGGAAAAAGCCCACCGACACCCGAAAGGTTGGCAAATTTTTCCATCTCTTGAAACGTGAGTTTGCCCAGATACGATGGCTCTAATGTGTAGCGCCCATGTGCTTTTTGAAAGGGAAGCTGCACCAAACGCTCATTCAGGTCACGCTGGATGGTGCGCAGATTCACGCCAAACTCCTCCGCCAATGCTTTAGGGTCAAGCGATTCGCCTTGATTCAGCTTCATGAAAATCGCAATCAAGCGATCAACTAGCGTTTGATGGGCAGCAGCAGAGGGAATGATTTTTTTCATAACAATTACCATTCTATGCCCGTCAGCCGTGCGTTAGCAGCTATGAATAAAATAGCATCTTTAGAATGTGCCTCGGGTTACGTAGAAGGTGCAATCAATATACCGCTGCATATTGTGGTGTATTGCCGATCCGATGGGTGCTCGGGCGTGGCGCAGCAATTTTTAAATGAACGCAGTTACGCCCATGATATACCCAATGAAAACGAGGATAAAGCTATCACCGCAGCAGCTAAAAGCGACCCCGATGCCCAGCCGCTTACACCTGCTCAACTCAAGGTGATGATTCTTCTGAAAGACATTCCACCTCCACCCCACAGTCATAAAACACGGGCGCTGCACCCATGTCGGTGAGGTTTTGGCTGGTTAATTCGTTCACATTCGTGCCGTTTATTCCCAGCTTGCGCCACCACACACTTAAACCAATCACCACACCGCTGCGGGCGCGTTCGGTGACGTGGGCTTTGCAGATATATTCGCCGCGTGTGTTGAAAACTTTTACCGTGTCACCGTCGTTAATACCGCGTGGCTGGGCATCGACGGGGTTTATTTCGATTAACGGCTCACGTTCCATTGCCTGTAAACTGGTCACATTCACAAAAGAGGAATTCAAGAAATTCCGTGCAGGTGGCGAAATCATGGCAAGCGGGTATTTTGGATTTTCTCCCACGCCTTCATAATTCGGGATGTAATCCGGTAAACCGAATTGTTTGCTTATCAATTCGCATTTACCCGAAGGTGTGGGGAAATTACCTTGTGCAAACGGTGCATCGGGCAAAGACAAATGCGCAAAGCCTTGTTCCAATAAAGTATCAAAATTAACTTTATCGCCGAACGCTACGCGGCATAAACTTTCGTCCGATTCGGTAAAGCACGCATTATGAACCGCAGTAAAACCCATGTGCGCTGCCAGTTCGCGGAAAATTTGCGTGTTCGGTTTGGCCTCACCCAGCGGAGCAATGGCGGGGCGATTTAATAAAACATCGGTGTGACCGTAGCTTAAATGCACATCCCAATGCTCTAGCTGCGTGGTGGCAGGCAGGATGTAATCGGCGTAATCGGCGGTATCGGTTTGGAAGTGTTCCAACACCACCGTGAAAAGGTCTTCCCGCGCAAAACCTTTTACCACTTGGGCGGATTCGGGCGCAATCGCTACGGGGTTGCTGTTGTACACGATCAGCGCTTCGATGCCGCCATCCTTGCCCGCACGCAACAAATCATTCCCAATCGTCGCCATGTTGATGGTGCGGGGCGTGCGGTTGCCGAGTAAATCGGGGCGTTGCAGCGCAGCGCGGTTCACGGGGAAGTTGCTCGAACTGGACAGCAACAACCCGCCCGCCCGATTGCGCCACGCACCAATCAATGCCGGCAAACACGCCACCGCCCGCACCGCATTGCCACCACCGCGCGTGCGCTGCATTCCATAGTTCAAACGGATGGCGGCGGGTTCGCCTTTTTGCATCGAAGTGCCGTAATCACGCGCCAGTGCTTGAATCTGTGCTATCGAAATTCCACAAACCGCCGCTGCACGTTCGGGTGTCCACGTTAGCGCACGCTCGCGCAATGCGTCCCAGCCTTGGGTGTGATTTTGAATGTAATCGTGATCTAACCAGTCGTTCTGAATCAGTTCGTGCATCAACGCCAGCGCCAATGCGGCATCCGTTCCGGGGAGGATGGCGAGGTGTTCATGGCATTTTTCCGCCGTTTCGGTGCGGCGCGGGTCGATGCAAATCAGCTTTGCGCCGTTGCGTTTGGCGATTTGGGCGTAGCGCCAAAAATGCAAATTGCTGGTGATGGGGTTGCTGCCCCAAATCACAATCAATTTGGATTCGGCAAAAAACTCCACCTTCATACCCAACTTGCCGCCGAGGGTGTGGGTAATCGCCTCGCCGCCCGCCGATGCGCAAATCGTGCGATTCAGCAGCGACGCGCCCAACTGGTGAAAAAACCGCCCCGCCATGCTTTCGCCCTGCACCAAGCCCATCGTTCCGGCGTAGCTGTAGGGAACAATCGCTTCAGGGTTTTTGGCGGCAATCGGTTGCAGGCGGCTGGCAATATCGCGCAGGGCTTCGTCCCACGTCACGCGGACAAATTCGCCTTTGCCCTTTGCACCGACGCGCTTTAGGGGGTGCAAAATCCGTTCGGGGTGGTAGGTGCGTTCGGTGTAGCGCGAAACTTTGGTACACAAAACGCCCGCCGTGTGGGGGTGATTGGGATTGCCGTGAACCTGCACCGCTACACCGTTTTGCACGGTGGTGAGCAGCGAACACGTATCAGGGCAATCGTGCGGGCAAGCGCCTAGGATGGGGGTGGATGCAGTGGAGGTAGTCATCCTCCCATTATGAAATACTCCTAACGCCCTGCCAACTTCACCGCCGTCAACGTGGTGGTGCTGGTGGCGGTGCTGCCCATTGCGGTGAATGATCCGGTAGCCTTGACCATATTGGGTACTTGGTTGCTCATCCATGCCGTGGTGTTGATAGGTGCAGCATAAATCGCCGAGAGTGTGCCAAACATCAAGCCATACAGTGCATTGCTGGGGTTACCGCCTTCTAAGCTGACATTGTTTACTTTGGCGTTGATTTGCAATTTGCAGGTCGTATAGCTGGTGCTGCCTACGGCTACGGCTTCGTTGGGCAGACGTTCCATTGTGAAGGTGTAATCCACATTCAGTGCCGTACCGCCGCCAATGGTGCTGAATGCGCTGGTGATGTCTGCGCCGCTGATACGGGCTTTGACGCTCACGGTGGCTTTTTGTCCGACGGTACTAATCGCATTGCGCAGACGGCTTTCATAATCGACGGGATCATACGTGGTGATGGTAGTTTCCGTGCTATTTCCACTGCCCAGTGCCGCGCCCGTTACGGGGTCAATATAAGAAACCGATGTACTGGCTTTACCGGAAACCGTGCTGGTTTGGGTCAATACGATGGCTGGTTTGGAAGCGTAACTGCCGCTGGTGTAATCGTAAACCGTGTTCAATGCCGTATTCACACCTGCCGATGTCATCGTGCTGGCATAGGTCAAAGAATCTCCGGCTTTGGGAACCAAGGGCGTGCATTCATTCGTGCTGGTCGTGGTGCTAGAACTGGTCGTGGGTGCGGTGGTCGTTGTGGTACTTGTGGTACTTGTGGTGCTTGTGGTCGCCGAGGTGGAGGGTGTTGTAGAGGTTGAGGTTGAGGTCGATGCAGCAGGTGGTGTGGTGGTAGCGGTAGTGGTGTTGGAAGCTGTGGCACTGCTGCCTCCGCCGCCGCAAGCGGTCAAAATCAAAGCGGCTGATGCGGTGAGTGCGTGCAATGCGTGCGTGCGGGAGAATGCCATGATGAAAGCTCCATTCAGTTAAGTAAAAAATCAGGTCTCCTTTTTACCGCACATCTCCCTAAAAATACGATTCGATAACTAATCGTTACCAAAATGTGCGCAGTTCCTCAGCGAAGCAGGAACCCACCGAGGTGACTTTACCTAATTAGAACGTGCTTGAACCCCCAACTGGACGCGCGGCTTCCATTGGTTTTCGGTGTGTTGGGTGTGCGGGGCTTGCAGAAAAATCCGACTGGGGTCTAGTTTGTGCTGCATTAAATAATCCCTCACTGCGGAACTGCGTTGCAATGCCAATTCACGGATCGAATCCTCGGTCACTACGATATTGGCGAGTAAGGCGGTTTCCATTTCTTGAATCGGAATTTCTTTGATCATGCCAATCCAGTTCACGGGTTTGGGTACATCGGATCGGCGGTAAACCATTCGCAGTAATTCGGGGTATTCATCTTGGGTGAGGCTGATCGCCCCGAGTGATCCTTCGGTACTGGTGAGCATCTGTCGGCGCTTCTCAAACAGTGCCATTTGGCGAAGCTGCTCCCGCTTGAAGCCTTCTTTTTCGATGTCAAGGTGGGCTTCTCCGGTGATGGTGATGTCTAACTCGGGTCGTTCCTTTAACAGAGCGATACGGTTGTTGAGTTCCTGCATGGCGGTGGAGGTGAGGGTGGAACTGCCGATCGCAAATTCGACAAAATTCCACACCGTTTTACCATCGTCATCACTTCCAAAGGCTTTGGCAAGCAAGCTAAACGGCGAGCTTAATGCCTTGGCAATTAAATTGGTAAAAATTTTCCAAAGCACCGCACCCAACTCAAAATCGGGATCGTTTAAGGAGCCGGTAATGGGTAAATCCAAGTTAATCATTCCATTGCGGTCGGAAAGCAATGCCATTGCCAATTTAAGTGGAAGGCTATCGGTGGTATCGCCTTCTTGTTTCCCCTCTTTCTTTTCGCTAAACGCAAGTTGTTTGAGCAGCAGTTGGTTGCTGGCAACGATTTCACCGTTGGGCTGAATTTCGTAATGCACATCCATATTGAGTTTGCCGCGCTCAATACTGTACCCACTGTATTTTTGGGCATAGGGGGTTAAGGCGGGTAAATCCAAATCGCGTACCTTGCCTTGAATGCTCATCACCAAGGGTTTAGTGAGGGGGTTGATTCGTCCTTTTATCTCAAGCCTTGCGGTGCTTTCTGCGAGACCAGATAGGTTCATATCGGCCAATTCAATTACCCCACCAATCTTGGAAATCGAGGAAAATTGGCTGATATTTCCATTCAAACTGCTTAAATTCACCGTGTAATTGGGTGTAATGTAATAGTCTGAGAACAACATCTTGCCATTGTTCATCTGAATCGGGCCTATGCTGATTTCGGTGGTGGATGGCTTTTCATCCACAGCAGGAATGGCGGATTTTTTTTGCAGATTTTGCAGGTTGATACGCCCTTCTTTATCCACCATGATGCGTGCATAAAAATCGGATAGCGTGGCTCTTGCCAGTTGAAACTTGGTGGGTTGATTCGGAGCGATATGCAAACTCATTCCGGGTAATTGCAAGGTACGCCAAGTTAATAACTCTTCAAACCCGCCTTTGCTAGAGGGCGTTTGGATATTCCAATCATCCAAAGCCGCATCGCCCTTGGTTTCTAGTTGCAGTCCATTGGGGTCACGCAGAGAAAGTTGAATATCACCTTGGTAACTGGCATCGGCACGTTCTGCACTGAAGTTGATGTATTTCGCCAGATACGGCATAAAAACGTGCAGTGGTAGCGCCCGGGTTGTCAACTTCCCCTTCGCGGTTACCGGATTCCATTGAATATCTCCTTGGTATCCTACATAACCCGGTTCAATTTTGTCGCCGCTACGGGCGGATTTCACATAGGCTGAAAGTTTCAGGGGGATGGGTTCATTCCCGAGCAGATTGGCGTTATTGAGTTTTAAACTCAAATCCGACAATTCCAAACGCACACCACGGGGAGCGGGAGCACGATCATCAAAACGCACATGACCTTGTTCGATCCGCACTTCATTGATGTTGGCTTTCCACGCGGTAGCTCCCGCATTGGAGCTGGAATGGGGGGACGAATTGGAGAGGGAAGGAATCGGAATCACCGAAGTCACTGCCGCAACTGCCGCTTCGACTCCTCCGGTTGGAGGCTCCGGCATATTGGCAGCCGTTGCCGGCAGTTTGAACCAGCGCAATGCCACCCATTCTTTATTGGTATTGCGGTGCAGCATTACGCTTGGCGAACGCAGAATCATTTTATCTGCTGCTGCGCTATGGGTATTGGTATCGAGCGTTGCATTGGTAATATCCAATATCTCCCAGCTTGGGAGGTCATGGGCTGCGATCTCCGAATTTTTGGCTTCTTTGGGCAGGATGCGGCTTGATTTCAAGGCAAAGTTCCGCACAGCAGCACGGGTAAAGGAGAAAATCGGTATGCCCGTACCCGACCATTCTGCTTTCATGTCCGTATCCACTACACCGTACAGCGTGAGCGTGGGTTCAAGCATTGGTGCAAGATAAGGTGCAGCCAGTAGCAAATTGGCATCGCGTACCGTGGCTTGGGCGTTTACTTTGTCCACCCCCATTTGCGCTTTGAGGTGAATTTGCGCAGATTTTCCGTTTGGGGCTGGGCTGGGCATCTGCCATGTACTGGTGACGCTCACGGGTGTTGTCGTCAAAGGCCAGTGGAAGGATTGTGCTTTAACATCCCATTGTTCGATATGCAGTTCGGCAGCAGGGTTTACTTTGGCATCCGACCAATGCAAAGCACCTTGTTGCAAATCAAAGCGATGAAGTTGAATAGCCCAAGGTTTTTCTGGCTTTCCTGATTTTTCCGGTTTCCCATTGGGAGGAGGCGCAAATATCCAGTTGATGTTGCCTTGCTTGCTGCGCATGGCGTGCAACACGGGCGATTGAATGGAAAGCGATTGAAGTTGGAGTATGCGTTCCAGTGGGCGTGCTTCTTTAATGTCCAGTGCAATCTGGCTCATTGTCAAAGCGGGTTGGTTTTGGCGGTCAATAAGGCTCACATTGGCGGCATAAACCGTGCCACTGAGCGCAAAAGTCGGAATTTTGCTATCCAATATATTTGGTTCGGTCGCATCAAATTGAAGCCGAAGGTCAGCATTCAGCACCGCACTTTGCGGTTTGATGGGAAAGTTGGCGGGCAAATAGCTGGCGTATTGCGCCAAATCGAAACCAAAAATTTTGAAATGGGCGCTGGTTTTTTCGGTATGGGTCAGCGATGGCGTGGTGGTGGCAACCGTTTCAAAATGGCTGCCATTCAAGTCAAATGCCAAACGTGGTTGCACCGTCACCGCACGGTGGGTTGCGATATTGCTGACAAACGGTACACCCAACTGCAAATTAGCGAGGCGGTGTGGTTTTTTTTCATCCCAAAAATCGACCGAACCGTGGTTTATTTGGATGTTGTAAAGCGCAAAGGGAATGGGCGTTGTCGCAGCATCGGGGGGCGATGGGTGGTTTTTTTGCCATTTTTCGATGTTTTTGAGGATGTCATCGAAATCGTAAACCCCTTTTCCAAGATGAGCGATGCGGAGGCGGGGCGTATCAATGGCTATATTTTCCAATACAGGTTCCATCCGCAGCAGCGATTCCCATTCGGCATTGACGTAAATACGCTGAATATGCAGTGATGGTTGAGACGACGATGACGATGATGATGACGACGATGAAGCTACACCCGCTACGGTGAGGTCTAGTACCTCAACTTCCATTGACCAAGGATTCCATTCCAACGTCCGAATGCTCACCTTCCGCCCGATGAAGGCACTGCCTTGCTCTTCTAGCATTTCTTTGGCGATGGAGGGAATCAACTCCCATGCGACCAACCACGCCACCACCAAACACGCCATCAGTCCTAGCCCGATTTTTTTTCCATACGACTGGGAAAACGAGCGCATACGAGCCGATACGGGAGGTCGTATCGGCGAGGGGGTCGGGGAAGATGGCGTGGGCGTAGTCATGTCACGACTTTAT
Organism: Pseudomonadota bacterium; assembly: GCA_039798085.1. Classification (GTDB taxonomy): domain Bacteria; phylum Pseudomonadota; class Gammaproteobacteria; order Burkholderiales; family Burkholderiaceae_C; genus Allorhodoferax. The sequence continues at coordinate 12,691 of JBDKGR010000008.1, read as the reverse complement.
CAAGACTTGAGCGCGGTGAGAACCTCATCCAGCATCTTCTTCGCATCGCCAAACAGCATACGGTTGTTTTCTTTGTAGAAAAGTGGGTTATCAACCCCCGCATAACCCGAAGCCATGCTGCGTTTCATGACGATGGAGGTTTTCGCTTTCCAAACTTCCAACACGGGCATTCCGGCGATGGGGCTTGTCGGGTCGTCTTGCGCGGCGGGATTTACGATGTCGTTCGCGCCGATGACGATGGAGACATCGGTGGCGGGGAAATCATCGTTCAACTCGTCCATTTCCATTACGATGTCGTAGGGGACTTTGGCTTCGGCAAGCAACACGTTCATGTGACCGGGCATCCGACCCGCCACGGGGTGAATCCCGAAGCGCACATTCACACCTTGCTCACGCAAGACTCTGGTGATTTCAAACACCGTGTGCTGGGCTTGCGCCACCGCCATGCCGTAACCCGGAACGATGATGATGCTTTTCGCTTCACGCAAAAGCTCGGCGGTTTCGATAGAAGAAACAGGAGTCACCTCGCCCACAGGTGCGGCAGGCTCACCACTCTTTGCTACAGCTTTAGGAGCGCCAGAACCAAATCCGCCCGCAATCACGCTGAAGAAACTGCGGTTCATGGCGTTGCACATGATGTAAGACAGAATCGCGCCGCTTGAACCCACCAGCGCTCCGGTAACGATCAATAAATCGTTATTCAGCATAAATCCGGTTGCCGCCGCCGCCCAGCCCGAATAGCTATTCAGCATGGAAACCACCACGGGCATATCTGCACCGCCAATCGCCATCACCATGTGGATGCCAAATAACAACGCGATTACGGTCATAACGATGAGCGGAATCATGCCATCCGCAATCGTGTGGGCGTTGATAAAACTGCCACCAAACCCAATCACCACCAATAAACCGATCAGGTTCATGGCATGGCGACCGGGTAGCAAAAGCGGTTTGCCACCGATTTTGCCGTTCAGTTTCCCGAACGCAATGAGCGAACCCGAAAAGGTCACCACGCCAATCAAAATACCGACGTAGATTTCGACTTCGTGAATGGTTTTTTCCACACCCGTTAAGGATGCGGAGGGGTCAAGATAACTCGCAAACCCGACCAGCGCCGCCGCCAAACCGACCAAGCTGTGCATGAGCGCGACCAGTTCGGGCATTTGCGTCATTTGCACGGTGCGGGCGGCATAGACTCCCACGAATCCACCTACCGCCATTGCCGCAACAATGTATGGGATTCCGGCAGCGGTGACCTTGGGGCCCAACACGGTTGCCAAAACCGCCAGCGCCATGCCGATGATGCCGTAGAGGTTGCCTCGGCGTGAGGTTTCAGGGTTGGATAAACCGCCCAAGCTCAAAATAAAAAGAATCGTCGCTCCGATATAGGAGACGGTTGATAAACCATCATTCATTTTGCATTTCTCCTGTTTTTCTATTTTTGGTTTATTTGCGGAACATGGCGAGCATGCGATGCGTTACCGCAAAGCCGCCGAACATATTGATGGTGGTTAAAACAATACCTCCGAGCGCGAGCCAGCGGATGATGTCGTTTGTTCCTTGGGGTGGCGCAATTTGTACCAGCGCACCAATCGCAATAATGCTGCTGATGGCGTTGGTCACGCTCATTAAAGGGGTATGCAGCGCGGGTGTGACATTCCAAACGACCATGTATCCGATGAAGCACGCCAACACAAACACCGTAAAGTGTGCCAAGAACGCAGCGGGTGCATACGCGCCCACAATCGCAAACAAAACCGCAGCCACTCCGAAAACCATCAACAAGGTACTCGTTGGCATAGGTGCTGAAGGGCTACCGTGTCCATGACCGCCTTTTTTTGCAGGGGTATTCGCGGCTCCCGCCGCTCCCACAGCAGGTGGTTTGGGTGCAGGGGGCAGTTTGGGCGCGGGTGCGGGCCACGTTACCGCGCCTTCTTTGATGACGGTCAAACCACGAATCGCATCATCTTCCATATTGACGAAGATGTGTCCGTCTTTGGTTTTGCACAGCTCTTCAGTGAGGCGGAACAAATTCGTAGCGTAGAGCGTAGACGATTGTTTTGCCAAGCGTGAAGCCAAATCGGTATAGCCCACAATCGTGACCCCATGCCGCACGACGGCTTCCCCCGGAACGGTCAATTCGCAATTACCGCCTTGCTCGGCTGCCATATCGACGATCACGCTTCCGGCTTTCATGCTTTTCACCATGTCGGCGGTAATCAGCTTGGGTGCAGGCTTGCCCGGAATCAACGCGGTCGTGATGATGATGTCCACTTCCCGCGCTTGCTTGGCGTACATCTCGCGCTGGGCTTGTTGAAAGCCTTCGCTCATCACTTTGGCGTAACCACCGCCGCCGCCACCTTCTTCGTCGTAATCGACTTTGACGAATTCACCGCCCAGCGATTTGACCTGATCCGCCACTTCGGCACGGGTATCGTTCGCACGCACAATTGCGCCCAAGCTAGCCGCTGTTCCAATCGCCGCCAAGCCCGCCACGCCCGCCCCCGCGATAAACACTTTGGCCGGAGGCACTTTACCCGCCGCCGTAATTTGTCCGTTGAAGAATCGACCAAACGCATTCGCCGCTTCAATCACCGCGCGGTAACCGGAAACGCCTGCCATCGAGGTCAGCGCGTCCATTTTTTGCGCACGGCTCAACATACGCGGCAGCGCGTCAATCGCCAGTACGGTGACTTGTTTAGCCGCCAGTTGCTGCATCAATTCGGGGTTCTGCGCGGGCCAGATAAAGCCAATCAGCGTTTGTCCGGCGTGCATCAGAGCCACTTCGTCGGGCGTGGGCGGACGCACTTTGAATACGATGTCCGATTGTTTCCACAATGCTGCCGCGCCTTCGACGATTTCTGCACCAACGGCGCGGTAGGCATCATCATCCATATTCGCTAATGCGCCAGCGCCGGACTCTACGGCAACGGTAAAGCCCAGTTTAATCAGCTTTTCCACCGCTTCGGGTACAGTAGCCACTCGCTTTTCGAGTGGGAAAATCTCGCGTGGCACGCCGATGCGTTGCCTCGTGGGGGATGAATCATCCATTGACATGGTGTGTCTCCTATAAAAAATATATTGGTGTTCGTTTATATATGAAATGGAAGTATGAGTAAACGCTGGAAACCCAATGTGACTGTTGCAGCCATTATTGAGCAAGATGGTCTTTTTTTGCTGGTGGAAGAAGAAACATCCGATGGTCTGCGCCTGAATAATCCGGCGGGGCATCTGGATTGCGGCGAATCATTACCCGATGCCTGTGTGCGCGAAACGCTGGAAGAAACCGCTTACGATTTCACCCCGACCTCGCTTTTGGGTGTGTATCTATCGCGCCCCCTGCCCAACCCGTATATGGAGGAAGGCGACATCACCTATATGCGTTTTGCCTTCTGTGGCGAACTGGGCATGTTTCACCCCGAGCGGTGTTTAGATACGGGCATTGTCCGCACGCTGTGGATGACAGCAGACGAAATCCGCACCAGCACCGCCCGCCACCGCAGCCCTGTGGTGTTGCAGTGCGTGGAAGATTATTTGTTGAAAGGGATGCGCTATCCGCTTTCGCTTGTTCGGCAGATATAGCGGGATTTAATTGCTGCTGCACCGTGCCATGTTAGCCATATCGCTTAACTTGCCCAACAGTTGTAATTGCTGATTTTGGTAGAGGTAGATGCTAGGCGCTGCCAAAGTTGCAGCGGCGGCATCGGCTCCTATGCACAGGCTGTTGCCTTGGTAGCAGCGGGCATAGAAGGGCGTGGCGCGGAAGGTGGATGTGGGGTTGCTCAACACGCTGGGGAATTGGCTTTCTGCCCAATCCAGCACACAATCCAGCGGCTGAGTCGTACCCGTGCCTTGCAGGATGCGGGTCACGAATGTGCCGCTACCGAGGACGGGAAAAACCAATCGCGCAACCCGCCCACCCACTTCGGTTGGCACAAAGCCGACCAAGGTGGAGCATCCTTGATTCGGTTGCAGCGTTGCGCCACTGCATCCATCGGAATTGCCCACCACAAAATCTGCCGCCGCAGGAACGGGGCAACCCAGTGCGGCACAGGTTGTTATCTCGCCGTTATCTACAGATACTTTGCCTAGTTGTACCGCAGTCGTGCCACGGTTCGATACGGAAAAGTATTGTGCGGCGTAATTCGCCCCCAACGGAATTTTCCCAAAGTGGTGATTTTCCGGCGGGTCGCTTATCTCAATTTGAGCCAGAACGCCCGTCGATAGTGCAGATGCAGCTATCAAAGTAATAGTATGAAGAAGGTTCATTTTGCGCAATCCAGTGGTAGGTGTGCCAGCGGGATTGTGGTTTGATTGTTGCCCGCTATTTTCATTTTGTCGGGTGCTCCCGCCATACCGCAAACCCATGCAATCGGGACGGTAGCATACCCTTCCACCACAGCGGGGCGCAGCGTGAGCTTTTTGCCTGCCAAAAATCCATTGCTGCGATTGCCGTAGGTGATGGTGATTGTGCCCTGCTCCATCGCCACGCGGGTAACAAAATTGCCGATGATTTTGTCGGGCGGCGGCAGACCTGCATCGTCGTTGTTATCGGGCATTTTCTGGTTGCGGGTGTAGTACGCTGCTACGCCTTGCTTCACAAAATCCGCCAGCGCCACACCTTCTAGCACTTGGGTTTTGATGATGCGATCCTGATACGACGGTAGCGCTAACGTGGACAAAATACCCAAAATCGCCACCACAATCATCATCTCGATCAGGGTAAAACCTTTTTGGTACATGGACATATCCTTTTCTTAAACTACCGAGCCGATTTTGAAAATGGGGAGGTACATGGAGACCACAAAGAAGCTCACCAATCCACCCAGCATGAGATAAGAGGTTAGGAGTGTCCAGCGCTCCAACCGCTCTGTGGCTTGGATAGCCTGTTCCTGCATGAGTTCTAGGCACATGGTGATGGAATCAATAGGATGTGTTCCTGTATCGGCGACACGAAAGGCATATACCAACGAGGAAGATAACCCACGAATACCAGCCAAAGCCTGCGCCAATGGCTGCCCTGATTGCAAGTGGGTGATTAGTTGTTCCACATGATCGCGTATGGCAGGGGAGGTTGAGGTCGCCTGCACATGCTGCAACGCACACACCAGCAGAGCGGGTTCGTGCCGCAAACTTGCCATCCACAGCGCAAGGCGGGTATCCCGTTGTGCTGCAAAATAAGCGGCAATGCTGGGGATTCTGGCGTAATTGCGCCAGAACATATTTGTCAGGGCTGGAACGTGGTTACATCGAATCAGCCAAACGCCCACAACGATCAATGGAAACAGCAGCCACCAGATACTTTCCAACACTTCTGCCACGCCAAATAGCACGGCAGTGGGAAATGGCAATTCGGCTCCAAATGATACAAAGACTTTGTGAAACGTAGGCGCTACAAATACCGCCCCCAGCACAACCAGCCCAATTAACGCCACCAACAACACGACCGGATAAGACGGATAACGACTGTGGTGATTCAGTTGACGGCGCTGGTAATCTTCCCACACAGTCGTTAGCACGGGGGCGAGTTGCTGGTGTGCTTCTGCTTGTGCAATCAATGCCAGCGTAGCGGGTACAAACATCCCTGTTTGAGAAGCCAGCGTATCCGCAAGAGAGGAATGGGTGCGGGCATAGTGACCCATTTGTTGGAGCCGCTTGGCCTGTCGGCGAAAGAAGGATTTTTCATTCCCCAGTGCATCGAACACATCAGCAAATGGCGCATGATTGCGTGCCGCCACCGCAAGGTGACGAAACAGTATGCTACCCAATTCAGGCGCAAGGGGAGAACAGTGGTAGATGCGATTCATGGTGCAATCCGAACAGATGGTGAGCGGCATACAAAAGGTATTTCATGCTTGGGAAGGTCCGTTCCAGGTCCTTGGCGTGAACCACTCCAACCCGCCCGCGCACCGTGGTGACCACAGAGCCAATTCACAGAACCAACAGGCTCACCCTGTATGACCGATGGGGCGATGGAGAGAGAGAATGGTATTCCGTTGCCATAGAGTTTTCCGGTGAGCACATAGGTTTCTCCGTTTATGTTGCCAGATAGTCCGTATTGCCCGCCAATGTCGTTATGGGTCGGAATCGGCTCACCGATGGCTTGCTGTTCCACCAACGCGATTTTTCCTATTTGCAAAGCCATTAAAACCTCGGTAAAACGGGTTTTATCGGTAATGTGTTGCAGGCTAGGAAGGATGGCGGTGAGTGCCATCGCAATCACAACCAACGTTGCCCCTGCGTCCAGCAGCCGAATGTACCAATCCCCGTTTTTGAATGTATTCATCATCTGACCATCATCTAACCATCATCTGGCATCCTTCAACGGCACGACCCCGGAAGGTGTTGATCCGTCAGCGGATTTGGGGATACCACGCCAATCAACTCAAAAGTAGGGGGTACTTTGGTGTTGTTGCAACTCCACGCCAGCGCACCCGTTGGATTGGTTTTGTTGATAGCGGGGCGTATCGTAAGTGTGGGAGTGAAGGGTTCTTTCGGGTTAGCGGCATTGAGATTTTGGAACTGAACCGTAATCACCCCCGCCTTCACTTCGATGCTATCCACATAACGCCCTCCATACGCTTTGGGTGCTGCCAGTGTGGCGGCGGCATTATCGGCAGGGAGTTTGCCCCAACGGTCGTAGTAATCCGAAATCGCTTTTTGCGCAGGCGCAGCTAACACCATCCCCTCGGATATTTTGGCGCGAGTCACATAATCTTGGTACGCTGGCAACGCTACCGCTGCCAAAATACCAATGACGGCAACTACTATCATTAGCTCAATGAGCGTAAAACCGCGCTGCGGCGTGTTCTTTGAAATAGACATTGGTACGCCTCCTTCAAATAATCCTACTCCCGTAAAACCCTAAAATCCATCTATGTTGCAAAAAAAATCAAAAGCAGTGGTCGGTCTCAGTGGCGGTGTCGATTCAGCAGTAACGGCGTACTTGCTCAAGCAGCAGGGCTACGAAGTCATCGGCATTTTTATGAAGAATTGGGAGGATGATGACGATAGCGAATTCTGTTCTTCCCGCGTCGATTTTGTCGATGCGGCGGCGGTGGCGGATGTGTTGGGTATCGAGATTGAACACGTTAATTTTGCTGCCGAATACCGCGACCGCGTGTTTGCCGAATTTCTGCGCGAATACCAAGCCGGACGCACGCCCAACCCCGATATTTTGTGCAATGCTGAAATCAAATTCAAAGCATTTTTAGACCACGCTATGCGTCTGGGTGCGGAAAAAATCGCCACCGGACATTACGCACGGGTGCGGCAGAACGCCGATTCGGGATTGTTTGAATTGCTCAAAGGCGTTGATCCTTCTAAAGATCAAAGTTATTTTCTGCATCGGCTGAATCAAGCGCAGCTATCGAAAACGCTGTTTCCGGTAGGCGAATTGCACAAAACCGAAGTGCGTCGCATTGCCGCTGAAATTGGCTTACCCAACGCCAAGAAAAAAGATTCCACCGGTATTTGCTTTATCGGCGAACGCCCGTTTCGGGAATTTTTGAATCGCTACATCGCCAAAGAAGCAGGGGCGATTCGGGATGAAAAAGGGCGCGTCATCGGTCAGCATGTGGGTTTGAGTTTTTACACGCTGGGGCAACGTCAGGGGCTGGGCATTGGCGGCATCAAAGAAAAAGGAGCGCAAAAGGGCGGGGGCGAGCATTCACCGTGGTTTGTTGCTCGCAAAGATAGTGCAACCAACACGCTGTGGGTGGTGCAGGGACACGATCATCCTTGGTTGCAATCGCATCGACTCACGGCGCAAAATGCCAGTTGGGTTGCGGGTACACCGCCCACGCAAACCGCCATCGCTGCCAAAACACGCTACCGCCAAACCGATGCGGCGTGTACGGTGGAAAGCGTCTCTGCCGAAAGCTGTACCTTGCATTTTGAAGCCCCGCAATGGGCGGTTACCGCTGGGCAATCGGCAGTTTTATACGATGGCGATGTGTGTTTGGGCGGCGCGGTGATTGATTCCGTGGATGCGGTGGATTTTGGTAACACTTTTACTAGGATCGCAGCACAGTAGGAATCTTCCTCCTTTCGGGCGAGGAGGGTGTCAATCTCCTATCCACATTTCCCTTCATACGCAACCGTAATCGGCGCGTGGTCAGAAAACTTCTCGCCTTTGTAGATGCTCACCTCGCGGGCGGTAGCGGCTAGGGCGGGCGTGGCGAGGTGGTAATCCAACCGCCAGCCCACATTGTTGGCGTAGGCTTGCCCGCGATTGCTCCACCACGTATAGCAGGCATCGGTGGCATCGGGTTCGAGTTGGCGGTACACATCCACGATGCCGCCTTCACCTTCGCCATTGCCCGTGAGTTGGGTCATCCACGCGCGTTCTTCGGGGGTGAAACCAGAATTCTTTTGATTGCCCTTCCAGTTTTTCAAATCGGCTTCGCGGTGGGCGATATTGATGTCGCCGCATAGGATAAATTCGCGCTCGGTTTTTAATTGTTGTAAATGCGTATAAATGGCATCCAAAAAACGGAATTTGGCTTGCTGGCGTTCTTCGCCCGATGAGCCGCTGGGAAAGTAGCTGCTAATAATCGAATACTTACGCTCTGGCGTATCAAAACGCAATTCGACGTAGCGCCCTTCGGCATCGAATTCGCCGCCGTCAAAGCCCACCATCACATCGCTGGGCGTTAAACGCGTATAGATTCCGACACCGGAATATCCCTTTTTTTGCGCAAAATGAAAGTACCCTTGCAAACCCGCAAGTTGCTCGAATTTGCCCGCTACATCGGCGGCTTGGGCTTTCACTTCCTGTACACAAATACAATCCGGCTGTACTTGGGTTATCCAATTTTCCAGCCCTTTTTGGGTGGCGGAGCGGATACCGTTGAGATTCAAACTGGTTAATTTAAATAAGGATTTTTTCATGTCGAACCACGACCCTTTGGCTTTGGATTTTGTGCAATTTGCAGTGGAATGCGGCGTGCTGCGCTTTGGTTCGTTCAAAACCAAGGCGGGGCGCATAAGCCCGTACTTCTTCAACGCCGGATTGTTTGACGATGGAGCCAAACTTGGGCGTTTGGTCGAATTTTATGCCCAGCGTTTGTTGGATAGCGGTATCGAATTCGATATGGTGTTTGGCCCCGCGTACAAAGGCATTCCGCTGGCGGCAGCGTTGGCAGTCGAATTGGCACGGCGCGGACGCAATGTACCCTTTGCCTACAACCGCAAAGAAGCCAAAGACCACGGCGAAGGCGGTACATTGGTTGGTGCGCCACTGAAAGGGCGGGTGCTGATTGTGGATGATGTGATGTCCGCCGGAACCGCCACGCGCGAATCCATCCACATCATTCAAGCGGCAGGTGCAACGCCCCACGCGGTGCTGATTGCGCTCGATCGGCAAGAAATGGCAACCGAAAACGGCAAAGACGTGCCCTACAGCGCCGTGCAGTTTGTACGTGAACAATTAGGTTTGCACGTCGCGGCGATTGCGACATTGGGCGATTTAATGGATTATCTTTCTCGCTCCTCAACCCATGATCCCGCCGTTTATGAACAAGTAGAAGCGTACCGTGCCCGTTATGGCGTTTCCCCATGAGGTGTTTCTCCATGAAAAATAGCGTATTCGTTTTTTTAGGTTTTATGGCAAGCGCCGTATCCGCGCAAAACATTTACACCTGTGTGGATGCCAACGGGCGCAAGCTCACGGCGGATCGTCCCATTATGGAATGCTTGGATCGAGAACAAAATATCTTGAGCAGCAGCGGAATCATCATTCAAAAGCTACCGCCCTCGCTGACGGGTCCCGAACGCGCCGTACAAGAAGCCAAAGATAAAGCCGCCGCCGCCGAAAGGGAACGCATCAACACCGAAAAACAACGGGATCGCGCCTTGCTCACCCGCTACGCCAACAAAGCCGCCCACGACCAAGTACGTGCCGATGCCATTGCTCCCATCAAATTAACCATTCAAACCACCCAATACCGTTTGAACGATTTGGAAAAACAGCGCAAAACCTTCCAAACAGAGATGGAGTTTTACAAAAAAGACCCCAAGAAAGCACCTTTCGTGCTGCGCAACCAATTAGATGAAAACACCAAGCAGCAGACCGAGCAGCGGCAACACATTACCGCGCAAGAAAAAGAAATCCACCGCGTCAATACCCGCTTTGATGAAGAGTTGGCACGTTTGAACCAGCTCTGGAATGCCTCCTCAGCGCAACCGACTGCGCAATAACGCATTCACCTGCTGCGGATTGGCCTTCCCTTTACTCGCCTTCATAATTTGACCGACCAAGGCATTCAAGGCTTTTTCATTGCCCGCTTTGAATTCGGTCACATTTTTGGCGTTTGCGGCAATTACGTCATCAACGATTTTTTCTAACGCGCCCGTGTCGTTCATCTGCTTCAAGCCTTTGGCTTCGATGATGGCATCCACGCTGTCACCATCGCCCGTCCACAGCGCATCAAATACCTGTTTGGCGGCATTGTTGGAGATGGTGTTATCACTAATGCGGCGAATCAACACGCCCAGCAATGCGGCGCTCACGGGGCATTTTTCAATTGACAACTCGTCCGCATTGAGGCGGCGCGATACCTCGCCCATGATCCAGTTGCTCGCCAATTTGGGTTGATTGCAGGCTTTGGCGGTGGCTTCAAAATACGCGGCGATGGATTTGCTTTGTGTGAGTTGGGTCGCATCGTATTCAGGCAGACTGTAATCCGCCACAAACCGCGCTGCCATAATACGAGGCAATTCGGCCATTTGCGCCCGTACTTCCTGCACCCAGTGCTCCGAAATACATAGCGGCGGCAAATCAGGATCGGGGAAATAGCGGTAATCGGCAGCGTCTTCTTTGGTACGCATGGCGCGGGTTTCACCCGTATCGGGGTTGAACAAAACCGTGGCTTGCTGAATCGCGCGACCGTCTTCGATTTCTTCAATTTGCCAGCGAATTTCGTAATCAATCGCCTGCTGCATGAATTTGAAGCTGTTGAGATTTTTAATCTCGCGCCGCGTACCCAGCGGCTGCCCGGATTTGCGCACCGACACGTTGGCATCGCAGCGGAACGAACCTTCCTGCATATTGCCATCGCAAATGCCGATCCACGTCACGATTTTGTGCAGCTCTTTGGCATACGCCACCGCTTCGGCACTGGAGCGCATATCGGGCTCGGTCACGATTTCCAGCAACGGCGTTCCGGCGCGGTTCAAATCAATACCGGTTTGCCCGATGAAATCTTCGTGCAGCGATTTGCCGGCATCTTCTTCCAAATGGGCGCGAACGAGGCGAACCGTTTTCTTTTCTTCACCCAAGAAAAATTCGACTTCGCCACCTTGCACCACCGGAATCTCAAACTGGCTGATTTGATAACCCTTGGGCAGATCGGGATAAAAATAGTTTTTACGGGCAAAAATGCTGCGCGGCGCAATGTGAGAACCAACCGCGAGTCCAAATTCGATAGCACGCTCGACCGCGCCGCGATTCATGACGGGCAAAGTTCCGGGCAGTGCCAAATCAACCGCACACGCTTGGGTATTGGGTTCTGCACCAAACGCAACGGACGCGCGGGAGAAAATTTTGGACTGGGTCGAAAGCTGGGCGTGCGTTTCAAAGCCAATAACGACTTCGTAGCCGTGGATTAAAAGGGATTTATTCATAATCAATATCCTGCGGGACGTGCCAAATGGAAATCCGTCACTTGCTGGAGGCGGTGCGCGGCATTTAATAAACGTGATTCTTGGAAATAATTACCAATGAGTTGCAAACCAATTGGCATTCCATCTTCACCAAAACCCGCTGGAACGCTCATTCCGGGTAAACCAGCCAACGATGCGGGGAGCGTGAATATATCCGCTAAATAATCCGCCAAGGGGTCGTTGCCATGACCGCCGATTTTCCATGCCACGGTGGGTGCGACGGGGCCAGCAATTAAATCGCAATTTTGGAAAGCATTTTGGAAATCATCGGCAATCATGCGGCGAATTTTTTGCGCTTGCAAATAATAGGCATCATAATAACCGTGCGATAACACATACGTGCCGATCATAATGCGGCGTTTCACCTCGTCACCAAACCCTTCGGCACGGGTTTTTTTGTACATATCGGCTAAATCGGTGTAGTTTTTCGCGCGGTGTCCGAATTTCACGCCATCAAAACGGCTCAAATTAGAACTTGCCTCGGCGGGCGCGATGATGTAATACACCGGAATCGACAATTCGGTACGCGGCAAGTGAATGGGAACGAGGCGTGCGCCCAGTTTTTCGTATTCGCGCAAGGCGGCTTTTACGGCGCTGCGCACATCGTCGGCTAAACCGTCACCGAAAAATTCCGAAGGAATGCCGATCCGCAAACCTTCCAGCGAATCATTGAGTTTTAACGAAAAATCTTCATTCGGCACATCGACCGAGGTGGAATCCCGATCCAAATCCGCGCCGCTCATGGCAGATAGCAAAATCGCGCAATCTTCCGCCGAACGCGCCATCGGGCCCGCTTGGTCGAGGCTGGATGCAAATGCGACCATGCCGTAACGCGAGGCGCGTCCGTAAGTCGGTTTAATCCCCGTAATGCCGCAGAACGAGGCGGGTTGGCGAATCGACCCACCCGTATCCGTGCCCGTTGCTGCCGGAGTCAAGCCCGCTGCCACCGCCGCCGCGCTACCGCCCGACGAGCCACCCGGAATGCGGGTGGTATCCCACGGATTTTTGACATCGCCATAAGCCGAGT
>JBDKGR010000007.1:0-31042 GCA_039798085.1 Pseudomonadota bacterium | reverse complement strand
TAATGATTCAATTCTTTCTCTAATTCTCCAATCTTTATCATAAATAAACTCCTTATTGGATGAAAATAAAAGAAAGAACCTCTCAAGTTTTGTTGAACGAAATTACCCATATTCTTGAAAACTTTGTCTTCCAATTTCTTTTCAATTTCTATGGCAAATAACTTATTGTGCTTGACTTATCATCTGCTTAAGACGTATTCTGACATTTTTGCAGGCTTCCAAGTCAAAACCATTGATTATACCGGTTCTGAAACCACCTGGTGGCATTGAATGAAGAGAAGGATGAACACCTTCATGAAAAGGCATTTGGATACTGCTTATACCATCAATCCCTAGCAATTCGTCTATCAATATTTTTTTTGGTTTCTTGTAAAGACAATGCTGGTCAAACAGCACTACGCTATAACCACTTTCAATATTTCTACCCACCGTAAAAGTGTTATTCGCATACAGGTCAATCAAAGAGGAAACAAACCACTCTCCATATAAATCCGGCCACTGATCAGCAAAACGCAAATGCACTTCTATTATTTTATTTCCGATAGTTTCAAGATTGAGCATACCGGAATAGCCAGCAAGATGGGTTTCAATAAACTGAACAAGATAACCATCAAGATAGGCACTTTCATTTAATTCCCAATAATCAAATGTACCATTATCTAGCGGTATCCCTCTAGTGTGCTTTATCCACAAAACCTTGCCAAAAGATACCGCAGCATCGGTACTGTAATGCTCACCAGTCAGCAACTCACTCCACATATAGCCAGGTTTAAGAGATTTACGATATTGTTTCTCATTATTCAATACTTCAATTCCAGCTCCCATAGAGCGCAGATTGTATATGGGTTTGCTGAAAGCTGGATAAGATGTTATAGAAGTTCCATGAGGACCACAAGGTATTGACTGTTTTTCAGCTATAAGCAACTTGTTATAAACCCAGTTGTGCTGAGGATTCATCTGATAAGCATCAGTATCTTTCGTTGGAATAATTACATTATCTGGACAGTATTCTGATTCAAAAAACGGTTTTCTCCAATCATCTGGTTGTAAAATCGGCATTTTTCACTCCTTTTTAGTCACAATAGCACCAATCCCTTCACGTCCATCCAAACGCACAGAGGCTGGGTAATCATCTCTACTGAAATAAGAAACTTCTTCTACATAAAAACCAGCAAATTCCAGCTCTCTTTTAAGCGTTATCGTATCAAGAAAATGAAATAATTTAGGAAGATTTGGTATGCTCGGTGATCCAATCGGTGTTATATCCTCAACCAGTCCTGGCCATTCTTCTTTATTACGCAAACGCTGTTCAAACGCCTCAATAAAGCTTATTGAATCCTGCATGTAAGGCGTATCGGAAACAACAAATAATTTACCATCTTTTTTAAGTAGATCAAAACAACGAGAGAATGCCTTCCTTATAGTTTCTCCATCCATGAAATGCACTACTCTTGCCATTAGAATGGCATCAAAGTGATTTTCTGGCAGCTCTATTTCAAGAAAATTTCCCACTCTCGTAGTTAAGCGTTCTTTGTGTTCTTCAGGACATTTTTTCTCCAGTATTTTCAGATGATCAGCGCTCAAGTCGTTACTTAAAACCTGAGCACCTTTTGAAAGGGCTTCAAGCGTTGCAATTCCATAAGCTGCGCCAATTTCCAAAACCTGTCCTTCACACATGGATGAATAGGTAGCAAACTGCCTAGAGTAATTATCAAGAGAGCTTGTCATATAGCCCATTTTATTTAGCGTAGGGATACCTTCCGGTAACTCTTCCGGCATTTCCACTTCATCATACTCAATTTCATTATTCATTTAATATCATCCAATTAGTTCAGATTAACAATTACCTATATATAACAGCCTCGCTTCGCCAACCCACTTCCCAAGCCAATGCTTTGAATTCATCCACGGTATATTTATAGGAATTTTCAGTATGGATAGATTCACCCTCCATAAAACGGAAAGTGCTGCCATTAACTCATAGCGATAGCAGGGTGGGGTAGGATTTGTAGTTGGGCTTCCAGATAATCATGGCAAGCTGAGGTAACCCGGAGTCCCGGGCATGGAATCCTGCATCAAACCAATGATTGTCCAACTGGTGTGAGTGCGCCTACCATCATGACCTCACCGTGGGCAAAGTTAATGAGGTTGATAATGCCATATACCATCGTGTAGCCTAGTGCAATGAGCGCATACGCTGCCCAAAACCAGACCGTTGATGATCTGCTGCAACAAAATATCCATAAAATTCTCCGACAATCAATTTTCAATTTTCAGTTTGAAGTGTCAGCGATTGTAGTAATGGACATTCGGTGCAGCTATCCCTGTTTACGCTTATCTTTTGGGCGGTATTTGGGGTATTTGGGGTACTTGGGGTTTACCCTGAACCCCTTGCACACCCTGCGCACCTTGAACAATTTGGATAAACAGTTCATTGGGTTTGACCATTCCCAATTCGGCACGGGCACGATCCTCCACAATTTCCAATCCTTCCCGCAAATCGCTGACTTCGGCGCTCAAACGCTCATTGGCTTGACGTGCCAGAGCATTCAAGTTTCGTTGATCTTGCAACTGTTGTGCCAGTTTGGAAACATTGTGAACACTGCCGCGACCCCACCAAATTTGGGCTTGCAAAATGCACAGTAAAGCAAACAATACGATAGAAATCACGCGATTTGCCATACCGTGCATTCCCTTTATTTCAGGTTATAAAACGCAGAACGACCGGGATAGCTTGCCACTTCGCCCAAATCTTCTTCAATACGCAACAACTGGTTGTATTTCGCCATCCGATCCGAACGGCTTAACGAACCGGTTTTGATTTGCATCGCATTCGTGCCCACCGCAATATCAGCGATAGTGGAATCTTCGGTTTCGCCGGAGCGGTGGCTAATCACGGCGGTGTAACCCGCGCGTTTTGCCATTTCAATCGCTTCAAACGTTTCGGTTAGCGTGCCGATTTGGTTGATTTTGATAAGGATGGAGTTGGCAATGCCTTTATCAATACCTTCTTTCAAAATCTTGGTGTTGGTTACAAATAAGTCATCGCCCACGATTTGCACTTTTTTGCCCAAACGCTCGGTTAGCAACTTCCAGCCGTCCCAATCGCCTTCTGCCATACCGTCTTCAATGCTGATGATGGGGTATTTATTGACCCATGTTTCCAGCATATTCGTCCAGTCTTCTGCGCTCAAGACCAAGCCTTCGCCTTCGAGGTGGTATTTACCGTCTTTGTAAAACTCGGATGCCGCGCAATCCAAGCCCAGTGCGATTTGTTCGCCTGCCACAAAACCAGCGGCATCAATCGCTTCCAAAATCATTTGGATAGCGGCTTCGTGGTTCGCAACATTCGGTGCAAAACCGCCTTCATCGCCCACGGCGGTGCTGATTCCTTTGTCGTGCAAAATTTTCTTCAGCGCGTGGAACACTTCCGCTCCATAACGCAGCGCTTCGCGGAAGGACGGTGCGCCCAAGGGAATAATCATCAATTCTTGCAAATCGAGGTTGTTGTTCGCGTGTTCGCCACCGTTGATGACGTTCATCATGGGAACGGGCATTTGCATTTTGCCCATACCACCAAAATAACGGTACAACGGCAAATGGGCTTCTTCGGCAGCGGCACGGGCGACTGCCATCGAAACCGCCAACATCGCATTCGCCCCGAGGCGCGATTTGTTTTCCGTTCCGTCCAAATCAATCAAGGTTTTATCCAAAAACGCTTGTTCGGACGCATCCAAGCCCAAAACGGCTTCGGCAATTTCGCCATTGATGTGGCTCACTGCTTTCAATACACCTTTGCCACCGTAGCGTTTTTTATCGCCGTCCCGCAATTCAATCGCTTCCCGCGAACCCGTGGATGCGCCGGATGGAACGGCTGCACGTCCCATTACGCCGGATTCCAGCAAAACGTCGCATTCCACGGTGGGGTTACCGCGTGAATCCAAAATTTCACGACCTACGATGTCAACAATAGCACTCATTTTTCTTCCTCTTTTTAATAACAAATACTTAATAAATAATCTTTAATAAAGAATCTTAAATCCCATCCACCACCAGCATCCGCATTACGCCGGCGTTTTCGCGCAGCTTGCGGGCGTGGGTGTAGGTTTCGCTGGCGTGCATCGCCTTGGCTTGTTCCATGCTGGGAAACTTCAAAATAACGAGGCGCGTCGGATGCCAATCTCCCTCCAGCACCGCGATTTCGCCGCCACGCACCAATACTTCAGCACCAAATTCTTCCATCGCCTTGGTACTCCATACACGGTAGGCGGCCATTTGTTCGGGGTTGGTGACGGTGACATCACCGATGATGTAAGCATGAGACATAGGGATAGAAATAGGTAAAACAATACTTAAAACGGCTTAAAACGGTTTGTAGCGGGTTAAAAGAAGACTGCCAAAAGCCAGCAGATCATTAAGCCCGTGGGTGATGGCATAAACCACTTTATCCAATTCTAAAGTTTGGTAATCATGCACCGCCACATTGCGAAAACCTACCATCGCTTGCAAACTCGCTGATAACTTGGCATCTATGATTTTATGACGGTGTAGCATGGCAAAGGCATCTTTCACTCCCTGCGAGACACCCAGCGCTTCTTTGGAAATAATATGCTGCGCTAAATCCGATGCCGCTTCGCATGCCCGCAATACATTCATCACCGCAGAATCTTGCAAAGGAAAATTCGTAGCAAAGTTTTGCCCCGCAGCGGCATAATCTTCTCGGCTACGCGCAACACAACGCTCAATGGTTTGTACTTTATTCAGCACCACCATAGGATTCACTTTACTAGTGTTCATAGCGCTTCATCCTTGTAGGCTGCGGTGCTTGCCAGAACGTAGCCGCGCTCAAAAATTTCTGTGAGTTGATCGCGGTGCTGTTCTTTCCAACGCATATATTCCGAGTGGGCAAACGCTTCGTAGTTATCTACTTGAATGGCATCATGGGCAAAAAGACGAATGCCTGTGGTCAAAATTTCATTTTGAAAGACGGTTGTCGTGCGGACAAAATCAATTAAATCGATATCGCGCCCCAAGGATTGCGAGAGTTGTGTGGCTCGATTAAACCGCTCCAATCCATGTAGGGGCGTTGGTGTAAACACCGCAATATCAATATCGCTGTCGTCCCGTAGCGTACCGTTTGCCGCGCTCCCAAACAGCCATGCCGCCCGTGCTTGCGGTAGAACGTCTTGAATCGCTAAAACAATGGCTTCATGACTGGGGTTCATTAGTACGCCCATTGCTATTCAAAAATTTTCTTCTAAATAAGGGGATTTTTTGGTCACGCGGTCGAGTTCTAACAGCGTTTCCAGCAGCTCTCTCATGCGGTGCAGGGGCACGGAATTTGCGCCATCGCTCCACGCTTTAGCGGGATTGGGATGCGTTTCCATAAACAAACCCGCCACACCGACCGCCACCGCTGCCCGCGCCAGCACCGGAACCATCTCGCGCTGCCCGCCGCTGCTCGTACCCAAACCACCCGGAAGTTGCACCGAATGGGTCGCATCAAACACCACGGGCGTGTGCGTTTCCCGCAGAATCGCCAAACTGCGCATATCGGATACCAGATTGTTGTAACCAAAGCTCGCACCGCGTTCGCACGCCATGAAGTTATCGTCGGGCAAACCCATTTCAGCGGCGGCATCCCGCGCTTTTTGGATGACGTGCTTCATATCATGCGGGGCTAAAAATTGCCCTTTTTTGATATTCACCGGTTTGCCCGATTGCGCCACCGCCCGAATAAAGTCGGTTTGGCGGCACAAAAAGGCGGGCGTTTGCAACACATCGACCACGCTGGCGACTTGGGCGATTTGGTCTTCGGAATGCACATCGGTCAGCACCGGAACGTTCAATTCGCGCCGCACCTTGGCCAAAATGTCCAATCCCGCATCAATCCCCGGCCCGCGTAGGCTGCTGCCGCTGGAACGATTTGCCTTATCAAAACTGCTTTTGAAAATAAACGGAATCCCCAGCGTGCCCGTGATTTCCATCAATGCGCCCGCCGTATCCATTTGCAGTTGCCCGGATTCAATCACGCATGGGCCGGCAATGAGAAAAAACGGTTGGCGATTACCGACTTCAAATCCACAAAGTTGCATCAATATAGCTCCCCAGTTGCTTCTCTTTTCATAGCATTCAACGCTTGATTGGCAAGCGCTGCCGAGATAAACGCATTAAAAAGCGGATGCCCATCCCACGGCGTGGATTTGAATTCTGGGTGAAACTGCACGCCCACAAACCACGGGTGAACGGTTTGCGGAAGTTCCACGATTTCCGTCAGGTGTTCGCGCTGGGTGAGCGCAGAAATCACCAAACCGGCATCACGCAACTGCTTCAAGTATTTGACGTTGGCTTCATAGCGATGGCGATGGCGTTCGGTGACCACATCGCCGTAAATTTGGTGCGCCAGCGTTCCTTTAGCGACATCCGAACTTTGTGCGCCCAGCCGCATCGTTCCGCCCAAATCGGAATTGTGGTCTCGGGTTTTGATCGTGCCGTCTTTATCTTCCCATTCGGTAATCAACGCGATGATGGGGTGTGGACAATCGGCGACAAACTCGGTGCTGTTCGCGCCTTGCAAACCCGCGACATTGCGGGCAAATTCGATGGTGGCGACCTGCATCCCCAAGCAGATGCCGAGGTAGGGAACTTTATTTTCCCGTGCAAATTTCGCCGTGTTGATTTTGCCTTCCACCCCGCGCGAACCAAATCCGCCCGGAACCAGCACCGCATCGTATTGGCTTAATTGGCGGATTTGCTCTTCGCTGGATTCGCCAATGGTTTCCGAATCAACGTGTTCGATTTTGACGCGAACGTGGTTTTTCATTCCCGCATGGCGCAGCGCTTCGTTCACCGATTTGTAGCTATCGGTCAAATCCACGTACTTGCCGACCATCGCAATGGTGACTTCACCGCGTGGATTTTCGGTTTCAAATACCAAATCGTCCCAGCGTTTGAGCTTGGCGGGGGGCGTGTTCAAACGCAGTTTGTCGCAAACCAGACCATCTAACCCTTGTTCGTGCAGCACGCGCGGAACTTTGTAGATGGTGCTGACATCGGGCATGGAAATCACGCCCCAGCTCGCCACATTGGTGAACATGGAGATTTTTTCGCGCTCATCTTCAGGAATGTAGCGATTGGCGCGGCACAGCAACGTATCGGGTTGAATCCCGATTTCGCGCAGCTTTTGCACGGTGTGCTGGGTGGGTTTGGTTTTCAGTTCGCCCGCCGTTTCCAGCCACGGCAGGTACGTGAGATGCACAAATGCCGCCATATTCGGGCCCATGCGCAGGCTTAACTGGCGCACGGCTTCCAAAAACGGGAGCGATTCAATATCGCCGACCGTGCCGCCGACTTCGACAATCGCCACATCCACCGCATCGGGTGCGCCCCAGCGTGCGCCGCGTTTGATGAATTCCTGAATTTCGTTCGTGACGTGGGGAATCACCTGCACGGTTTTGCCCAAATAATCACCTCGGCGCTCTTTATCAAGCACGCTCTTGTAAATTTGCCCCGTAGTGAAGTTGTTGGACTTGCGCATTTTGGATTCAATGAAGCGTTCATAGTGCCCCAAGTCCAAATCGGTTTCTGCGCCGTCGTCGGTCACAAAAACCTCGCCGTGTTGCAGCGGCGACATCGTACCCGGATCCAAATTCAGATACGGGTCAAGTTTGATAAGGGTGACTGTCAATCCTCGGGATTCTAAGATTGCAGCCAGAGAGGCAGCGGCGATGCCCTTCCCAAGGGAAGAAACCACACCACCGGTAACGAAGACAAATTTGGTCATGTCAGAATAGAACTTTCGGGTTATCGCCTATTTTATCCCCCCTTCCTCTTTTTCCCTCTTCCCTTCTTTCTATGAATGACCTTACCGGAAAACACATTGTTCTAGGGCTGACCGGTGGCATTGCCTGCTACAAATCTGCCGAAGTTTGCCGATTACTCACCAAAGAAGGTGCTACCGTGCAGGTCGTAATGACCGAATCCGCAGCGCAATTCATCACTCCGGTGACGATGCAAGCATTGAGCAAACGCCCTGTTTACGATTCCCAATGGGAAACCTATGCCGATGCAAGCGAACCCGCCAACATGGCACACATCACCTTAAGCCGTGAGGCGGACGCGATTCTGATTGCCCCATGCAGCGCCGATTTTTTAGAAAAACTCGCGCACGGTCGGGCAGATGATTTGCTGAGTTTGCTGTGCCTTGCCCGCCCAATCGAAACGACTCCGCTTTTAATCGCCCCTGCCATGAACCGCGAAATGTGGGCACACCCCGCCACGCAGCGCAACCGTACACAGGTCGAAACCGACGGCGCAACCGTGCTGGATGTGGGCGTGGGCGAGCAGGCTTGCGGCGAAACGGGCGATGGTCGAATGCTAGAACCCGAAGACATCGTGCAAGATGTGATCGCATTTTTTCAGCCCAAAGTGCTCAAAGGGCAGCGCGTGTTGGTCAGCGCCGGCCCGACCTTTGAACCGATTGACCCCGTGCGCGGGATTACGAATCACTCCAGCGGCAAAATGGGTTTTGCCATCGCCCGCGCCGCCCAAGAAGCGGGGGCGGACGTAACGCTAATCGCCGGCCCCGTGGCATTGAAAACGCCGCGCAAGGTGAAACGGGTGGATGTGCAATCGGCAAACAATATGCTGGAAGCCTGCATAGAATATGCGGATACAGCTACATTATTTGTAGCAACAGCAGCGGTTGCAGATTGGCGACCTGCGAACACATCGCACCAAAAAATCAAAAAAGAACGCGGTGGCACGCTGCCCACGATGGAATTTGTGGAAAACACCGATATTCTGGCAACGATCGCCCAATCGCCACGCGCCCAATCCGGTGAATTATTCTGCGTAGGCTTTGCCGCTGAGAGCCACGATTTATTAACTTATGCCCGTGCCAAACGCATTAAAAAAGGGATTCCCTTATTAGTCGGAAATATCGGCCCTGCCACCTTTGGCAAAGACGATAACGCTTTGTTATTAGTGGATGAACAGGGCGAAAAAGAATTACCCCATAATTCTAAATTAGCGTTGGCGCGGCAACTGGTGGTAGAGATTGCAGAACGACTAAGGAAATCATCATCGGTTCCTATGGCTTTTTCGTAATTTGAATCGGTCTAGTTTTTTACAACCGATGGGTTTTATCTCCCTGCGTAAATCCCATTGCTTCCCAATAATCGCCTTTGGTAAAACCGATGACTTTGAAGAATTCGCCCATTTCGTGTTCAAAAATCAGTTTTTGGGCGGCGACCCGCTCAGTGCGAGAAGCCGCTTGAAGCGCATCGGCAAATCCGCAATTCAGCAAAAAATACGCTTGATTGGTATAACCCAACACTTCCAAACCCGAATCTTGTCCTGCCAACGCAATACCCGTGAAATTGATGTGCGCGGTAATATCTTTTTCACCGACATATTCCAATGGGTTATCATCCATTTTGTGGGCACGGTGGCACATTAATGTGCCGGTAATACGCTGCTCGTGGTAAAACTCGGCTTCGGGGAAACCATAATCTAATAAAAATATAGCGCCTTTTCCTAAATGCTCTGCCAGAGTGCGCATAAAGGCTTCGGTTTGGGGGTGGATTTCGGTTAAATAATCGTGGTTGCCCGATATTTCTACAGGCGGGCGCAAATCGGTTTCTTTATCCGCAAACATCAAATTATTTTCGTGAATAGCAACACCGCGCTCATTCCACACGCCATTTACCCGCGCGAGGAGTTTAACGGGCATGGCATCCAATAATTCATTGCCCACCACCACACCGTGAATGGTTTCGGGCAAAGCGCTTACCCATTCCAAACGCGCGGCGTGGGTTTTGAGGGTTTCGCGCTGACGCTCTTTGAGGGGGTGGGATAGATCGACAATCGTATAACGCCGCACGGCAACGCCCATTGCATCGAGCGCATCCAAAATTTGCAGCGCCAACGCGCCCGTGCCAGCGCCAAATTCCCAAATTTCGTCCGTTCCCGTGGCGGCGAGGGCTTGCGCAATTTGGCGGGCGACGGTTTGCCCAAAAAGGGGCGATATTTCTGGCGCGGTTACAAAATCGCTACCATCTTTGTGCGGCATTGCACCAAAAATAGGATTTCCCTTACTGTAATACCCCAAATTGGGGGCGTAAAGCGCGTGCGCCATGAAGTCATCGAAGGCAATCCAGCCACCGTGGGCTTGGATGTGCGCATGAATATGGGATTGCATCGGCGATTGCATAGGGGATTCGGCAGAATTGGACATAGGGCAATAGAGGGGGTCGGTAAAATCGGGGATATTGTTATCTTGGATCGAATTGATCGAATTGTCTCCCAATGTCTTCTGCCTCCCCTGCTTCTTCTAAATCTCCCCATCATCCCCCCACGGTTTTGGTGACGGGCGCGGCACGCCGTTTGGGGCGAGAAATGGCGCTCACCCTGGCAAAAGCTGGCTGGCGGGTGGCGGTGCATTATCGCGGTTCTACCGATGATGCTATGAAAACCGTAGCTGCTTGTGCAGCATACACGGGTGGTACAGCCGCTTTTGCTGCAAATTTGTCGGATGAGTCGGCGGTGCGTTCGCTCTTGCCTATGGTGATCGAAAAAATGGGCTATGTGGATGCGGTCGTGAATAGCGCATCGACTTTTGAGCACGATAATGCCGATACGTTCAGCTTTTCCAGCATGGAAAATCACCTGCGCAGCAATACCGGAGCACCGATTATTTTGGCGCAAGCGTTGCACGCGCATCTGGCAGAGCGCAAAGCACGGGGCGCGGTGGTGAATTTGTTGGATCAGAAATTGTGGAATCAAAATCCTGATTTTTTCAGTTACACGCTTTCCAAAGCCGCGTTAGAGGCCGCGAATACCATGCTGGCGCTAGCGTTAAGCCCGCTGGTGCGCGTGGTCGGCGTTGCCCCCGGATTGACATTGACCAGCCATTTATTGAGCGATGAAAAATTCCAAGCTCTGCACCAGCTATCTCCGTTGGGGCGATCTTCTACCGCGCAAGATGTGGCGGCAACGGTATTATTTGCGCTGCAAAATCAATCGATTACGGGGACGACTTTATTGGTCGATGGCGGGCAACATCTAATGCGCTTTGAGCGTGATTTTTCTTTAATGTAAAAATATAACGATAAATATAAATAACGATAAATAACGATAAATAATGATGAAAACGACAACAGGAAACCAAACGCTAACCCTTACCGGTTTGCGTTTTAATGCCAATTTGGGTATTTTAGAATCGGAAAAACGTGCGCCACAACCGATTCAAGTCGATGCTGAATTAAGTCTGGGTATTCAACCGCTATTGCCGCACGATGATGATATTCACCATGTTTTAGATTATCGCAAAGTGCGCCAGATTATCATTGACGAATGCACCAAAGAACACGTTAATTTATTGGAAAGTTTAATCGGAAAATTATCACACCGATTACTACAATTACCCCATGTGCAAGGCGTTCGCGTGAAAATCGCTAAACTGGAAATTTTTGATGATTGCGAAGTCGCAATCCGTATGGAAACTAATTTATGAATGAAGCTATTATTACAACCACTGAAATAAAAATCGATGCGAAAATAGAACGAGAAACCCATAAACTCGAAAAACGCCTGTGTCGTCAAATAGGGCAAGCAATTATTGATTTTAATATGATTGAAGAAGGCGACCGCGTGATGGTATGCCTATCTGGTGGCAAAGATAGTTTTGGAATGCTGGATATTTTGATGAAGCTCCAAGCCCGCGCCCCGATCAATTTTGAATTGATTGCGGTAAATCTCGACCAAAAACAACCCGGTTTCCCCGACCATATATTGCCAGAATACTTGAAAAACCTCGGTATTCCGTTTCACATTGAAACGCAGGATACGTATAGTATTGTGAAAAAAGTGGTGGCAGAAGGAAAAACTCTGTGCAGTTTATGCAGCCGTTTACGGCGTGGGATTTTGTACCGTGTGGCAGACGAATTGAAAATTACTAAAATCGCCCTTGGACATCACCGCGATGATATGCTGCAAACGTTCTTTTTGAATATGTTTTTCGGCGGAAAACTCAAAGGAATGCCCCCTAAATTGGTAAGTGATGATGGCGATCATGTGGTGATTCGTCCACTGGCGTATGTGGCAGAAAAAGATTTAATTCGCTGGGCAGAACATCGCCAATTCCCGATTATTCCGTGCAATTTATGCGGCAGCCAAGAGCATTTGCAACGTAAACAAGTAGGGAATATGATTCGGGATTGGGAAAAACAATACCCGGGGCGTACAGAAACTATGCTGACGGCTTTGCAAAATGTGGTTCCATCGCATTTAATGGATCATCGCCATTTTGATTTCAAAGGGGTAAAAATCACCGGTGTGGCAGATGAGGATGGCGATAAAGCCTTTGACCATGAAATATCAACAATCCGTGATAGTGCTGATAATGTGGTATCGTTTTTCGATAGGGACAATGGATAAATTGGCATTGTAAAAAAGATTATTCTGCATTCGGGCTTTTACTTCTTCGCGGTTAGGGGGGACGCAGCCGCGACGCATCACGCATAAACTCGCGCTGGCAATGGCATTACCTAAAAGTTCGCTGGCATCGGTTTCCAAAACAGGGGTTGCGCCCCATGTCGCGGATAAATGCTTTTCCAGCATGGTGGTTACCAATCCGGCTAAAAAGCAATCTCCTGCACCTACGGTGTCCACTACGGTTACGGGTTGGATTTCTTTGGCTTGAAAAATTTGCCCGCTGCGTGTCAACAAAGCCGCACCTTCCCCGCCACGGGTTAATGCGATTAGGTTCGCGTGACTGCTTTTCATCAAGCAGATTGCGCGCTGAATGGCATCGGAGCCGGATAAATTCAGATGCTCCAAATCTTCATCGCTGACCTTAATCACATCGGCATACTGCAAAGCCTGCATCACATGGCGGCGATATAGCGCCAAATCGGGCATGACGGAGGGGCGCAAATTGGCATCAATCACCACCGTTCGCCCCGCTTCGCGTTGGCTGGCGAGCCAAGGCAGGTACAAATGGGCATCGTTGGGCGATAGGGCAAGCGCACCCGTACACACCAGCGCAAGATGGTTCGCTTGCGAACAAGCCTCCGTCATTTGGGTGGCGGTAACGGCGCGATCAGCAACCCCCTCGCGGTAAAAAGCGTAATCGGGCTGACCTTGCGCACCCACATTCACTACGGCTAGGGACGTGACCTCTTGCACGGGCATGGGCATGGCTAAATGCACGCCATCGTCCCGCAACCCTGCCGCCAGTTGTTGACCAAAGCGATCACGCGAAAGGGGATTCAAGTAAAGCGTTGCAACACCTTGGCGCGCCAAGGCTCGCGTGAGGTTGTAAACCGCGCCACCAATACACGGCTCAAATCGCCCATCCTCATTGCGAATCAGATCAATGAGCGCCTCTCCAGCCGTTGCAACTTGCAGTGATTTCATGTTTTTTTGTACCATACAAGGGTTTTCCATAACTAAAGTAACTTGATTTAGTAATCAGAATCCGAATATAGTCTAGCAACGCTTGAAGGTAAAGAGCGTAAATTCCTATTCTTAAATCTGAGCTTCAATCTGAGGAGACTTTCATGAAAAAATTAACGACTGGTTTGGTGTTGTCCGCATTGGCGTTGGCTACTGGCAGCGCATTTGCGGCGGATGAAATTGTGATCGGCTTGATTACCAAAACCGAAACGAACCCGTTCTTTGTCAAAATGAAGGAAGGTGCGGAAGCCGAAGCCAAAAAATTGGGCGCTAAATTGCTAACTGCCGCCGGAAAATCGGATGGCGACACCGCTGGTCAGATTACCGCATTGGAAAACATGGCGGCTGCGGGTGCAAAAACCATTTTGATTACGGCTAGTGGCGATGCTATCGCACCCACCGTGAAAAAACTGCAAGCCAAGGGCGTGCAAGTGATTGCGTTGGATAGCCCGTTTGAAGGCGCAGATGCACTTTTTGCAACCGATAACTACAAAGCCGGTGTGCTGATTGGTCAATACACCAAAGCGGCAATGGGGGGGAAGCCCGCCAAAATTGCGATGTTGGATTTGTTCCCCGGTCACCCCGTGGGCGCACAACGCCACAATGGTTTCATGAAAGGTTTTGGCTTGGCGGCGGCGGATGCCAAATCGAACGAACTGTCAACCGATGCGGCGGTAGTTTGCATGGCAGACAGCTTTGGTGACCAAGCCAAAGGTCAAACTGCGATGGAAAATTGTTTGCAAAAAAATCCTGACATCAACGTGGTTTACACCATCAATGAACCCGCCGCTGCGGGCGCATTCAACGCACTGAAAAAAGCCGGCAAGGAAAAAGGCGTGACGATTTTGTCCGTGGATGGTGGTTGCCAAGGCATTCGGGATACCGCAGCGGGTGTTATCACCGCTACGTCACAACAGTACCCTTTGAAAATGGCAGCATTGGGCGTGGCAGCGGGTGTGAGCTATGCTAAAGGTGGTAAAAAATCTACAGGCTATACCGATACAGGCGTAACCTTGATTTCTGCTAAAGCGATTAAAGGGGTGGATAGCAAAGACACTAAGGTCGGAATGGAATTGTGCTGGGGCACGAAGTAAGCAATAAAGCAATAAAGCAATAAATAATAAGAGCGAGGAGCATCTCCATGAAATCATCTTCACATCCTATTCCGTGGGGAGCTCTCGGCCCTTGGTTGGCTCTGCTGGCGACCTGTATTTTTTTCAGCACCCAGTCAGAACGCTTTTTCACGGCGCAAAATCTTTCACTCGTATTGCAACAGGTTATGGTTGTGGGCGTGCTTGCCATTGGTCAAACGCTGGTGATTTTGACGGCCGGCATTGACCTATCCTGCGGCATGGTGATGGCGCTGGGGGGTGTGGTGATGACGAAGTTTGCCGTTGATTACGGCTTGAATCCTTATATCGCCATTTTGTGTGGATTATTGGTCACGGGCGGTTTCGGATTAGTCAATGGTTTATTGGTGACCCGTATCAAACTCCCACCATTTATTGTGACGTTGGGGACGCTTAATATCGCGTTTGCGATTACCCAAATTTATTCCAAAGCGCAAATTATTCCCAATTTACCCGTAGAAATGACTGCGCTGGGAAATACCTTCGATATGGGACAAACCGAGGTGAGTTTTGGCACGGTCACAATGATGGGGTTGTATGTGTTGGCGTGGTTTGTGTTGCGCGAAACGGCTCCGGGTCGCCATTTGTACGCCGTGGGCAATGCACCAGAAGCGGCACGTTTAACGGGTATTCGGGTGGATCGTATGCTGGTTTACGTTTATACCCTTGCCGGAATCTTTTACGGTATCGCTGCTTTGTTATCGGTAGCGCGTACCGGAGTGGGTGACCCGAACGCGGGTCAAACCGAAAATTTAGATGCCATTACCGCCGTGGTGCTGGGGGGTACTAGTTTGTTTGGTGGACGCGGTGTGATTTTGGGTTCGTTGGTGGGTGCGGTCATTGTGGGTGTATTTCGCAATGGTCTCACTTTGATGGGTGTGGCATCGGTCTACCAAACATTGATTACGGGTATTTTGGTTATTTTGGCGGTAGCTGCCGATCAAATGTCGCGTAAAGGAGCACGCTAATGAGCCTAAACCTAAACCTCAACACAACAACCCCTTTGGTGATGCAAGCAAAAGGTATTGTGAAGCGCTACGGTCAAGTCACGGCTCTGGATGGTACGGATTTTGAGCTGCGTGCAGGGGAAATTTTGGCGGTGATTGGCGATAACGGGGCGGGTAAATCCTCGCTCATCAAAGCGCTCTCTGGCGCAACCGTGCCGGATGAAGGTGAATTGCTGCTTGATGGTCGCCCCGTTCGTTTCAAATCGCCGATTGATGCGCGTCGCGCGGGTATCGAAACGGTGTACCAAGATTTGGCAGTAGCCCCCGCCATGAGTATTGCCGAAAACTTGTTTCTAGGGCGCGAACTGCTTCGCCCAGGGGTGGTGGGCAAATTGCTGCATTTGCTGGATAAAAAAGAAATGCTCGCCCAAGCCATTGCCCGTATGCAGGAATTAAAAGTCGGCATTCGTTCGATGACACAGGCGGTGGAAACGCTTTCCGGTGGTCAGCGCCAATGCGTGGCGGTGGCGCGGGCGGCGGCGTTTGCGCGGCACGTCGTCATCATGGACGAACCGACTGCCGCGCTGGGCGTAAAAGAAGGCAATATGGTGCTGGAATTGATTCGTCGGGTGCGTGATAGAGGGCTGCCCGTGATTTTGATTAGCCACAATATGCCGCACGTTTTTGAGATTGCGGATCGCATTCACATCCAACGCTTGGGGAAGCGGGCGGCGGTGGTGAACCCTCAAACTATCAGCATGAGCGATACCGTTGCGGTGATGACGGGTGCTAAAACCGTTGATGAACTCCCCGCCGATGCCCACGCATGACCACGTCCACGCTTGAAAGACAAAATGCTTAAAGGAATTAATCCCCTTCTCACCCCTGAATTGCTCAAACTCTTGATGGAGATGGGGCACGACGATGCGCTGGTGCTAGCCGATGCCAATTTCACCGCTATGAGCATCGCTGCGGGGAAGCCTGTTTTGCGTTTGGCGGGAACTTCTATGCTCGAAGTGGTACAGGCGGTGAATTCGGTTTTGCCCTTGGCGGCGGATGTGGCGCATCCCGTTGCTTTTATGCAGGTGAGCGATACGCAAAGCCCGTATTTATCGGCATTGCAGCGCGAGGTTTTGGATTATTTAGCCCCTGAATTCCTATCGGGTCAAACGCCGGAAGCGGTGGATCGCTTCGCTTTTTATGATCGCGCCCGTGCTGCCTACGCTATTGTGCTGACGGGAGAACGCCAACCTTTTGGAAATTTTATTTTGCGCAAAGGGGTGATCGGCGAAAATCTTCGTCCATGAACTCTCACTGCTCCCCTCTCACTATCGAAAAACCCGAAAAACCAGAATTACTGCGCCCTCGGGGTTCTAACCATGTCGGAATGCGGGCGTTCAATGAGCGCGTGGTATTGCAAGCGATTCGGCTGAATGGCAGCCTGCCCAAAGCCGAACTCGCTCGATTAACGCGACTCACCGCCCAAACCATTGGTTTGATTACGACACGCCTTGAAGAAGATGCGCTTTTGATTCGCCATGCACGGGTTCGGGGGCGCATTGGTCAGCCCTCTGTGCCGCTGGCGCTGAATCCCGATGGGGCTTTTTCGATGGGCATCAAAATCGGTCGCCGCAGCGCAGAATGGTTGTTGGTCGATTTCACCGGACGGATTCGCCAGCGCCAAACCTTGGAATACGCTTTTCCTGATGTGCATACGCTATTGCCCATCATCGGTGAACGCATGAATGCGATGCACGATCAACTGGGCAGTTTGCGTTCGCGCCTTGTGGGGGTGGGGGTAGCGGCTCCCTTTCGGTTGGGGGGCTGGCACAAAATGCTGGGTTTATCGGATGCCGAATCGGATCAATGGAACCAAATCGACCTCGGCACCGAAGTGCAATCCATGACGGATGCGCCCGTGAGCTTTGCCAAAGATACCGCCGCCGCTTGCGTTGCCGAATTGGTGAAAGGGCGTGGGCGCGATTTGAAGAGCTTTTTGTATTTGTTTGTCGATACCTTTGTTGGCGGGGGCTTGGTATTGAATTCGCATCTGCATTTTGGGCTACACGGCAATGCGGGCGCGGTGGCATCGCTTCCCACCACCCTAACGCAAGGCACGCAATTACCCGAACAATTGATTAGCCAAGCCTCATTATGGGAATTGGAGCAGCGATTTATCGCGCAAGGGCTAGACCCCCACGCCGCTTACGATGAACGGGCACTAACCGTACCCTACGCCGCAGAAACCCACGCATGGGTTGCCCACGCCGCCAATGCCCTTGCGCATTGTGTGGTGAGTGGAACGGCGTTTTTGGACATCAGCGCGGTGGTAATCGACGGTTCATTCTGCCGATCCTTACTCCAGCGGGTGATTGAACACACCAACCAAGCCCTGCAACGCTACAACTGGGAAGGGTTGTGGTCAGCTAGTGTGATGGCAGGCAGTATCGGGTCGGATGCGGGCGCATTGGGCGGCGCGTTATTGCCACTGCACGCCAATTTCGCCCCCGACCAAGATTTGTTTTTGAAAGTGGAAGCGTAGCGCGAAGCTCGAAAACTCAACGAAACCGCAGCTTCATCACCAAAATGGCGGCTGCCAAAGCGGTGGTGATGACGTTGGCGATGACGATAGGCCACGCATTCAGCAGCAGCCCATAAATCAACCAACACATCACGCCCAGCGTGAAGGCACTGTACATACCCAGCGAAATGCCGCGCACATCACGGGTTTTGAAGGTGTGCCAAGCCTGCGGTACAAAACTCACGGTGGTTAAGGTGGCGGCGCAATAGCCTATCCAATCGGTGATTTGCATAATTTTTACCATTGGGTGAGGGAAAGCGCTTGGGATGCTCCCAGTAGCGCAGGCGAAATGGGGCTGTGAATCACCCACGTCGGGATTTCTTGCAAATAGCGTTGGAAGCGTCCTTTCTCCTCAAACCGGCTGCGAAAGGGCGATGCGGAAAAGCGTTCGCCCATACGCGGCACGATGCCGCCGCCAATGTACACACCGCCGCGCGCGCCCAAGGTCAGCGCCAAATCGCCCGCTACGCTACCCAAAAAACCGCAAAACATATCCACCGCTTCCAAGGCTTGGGGCGTGGTGGATGCGAGTACCTCTGCCGGAGTGGTGATGTTTTCATCGCCCGCACCCATCATTACACCCAGCGCGTGGTACAAATCGACCAAGCCCGCGCCCGATAGCACCCGTTCTGCCGATACGTGACCGTAGCGTTTTTGCAGATGCTGAATTACCGCAAATTCACGTTCGGTGGTGGCGGTCAAACTCACATGACCGCCTTCTCCGGCAATCGGTATCCATTTATTTTGATGTCCGAGCGGGAGCAAACCCGACACGCCCAAACCCGTTCCCGCACCCACCAAACCAATGGCGCAATCGGGCGCGGCTTTTCCGCCGCCTATGGGTTGCTTTTGTTCGGGCGTTAGGTGCGTAAGCGCGAGTGCCAGCGCGGTAAAGTCGTTAATCAGCAAAAAACGCGCAATGCCCAAACTTTGGCGCAACGCGTTGACCGAAAACGCCCAATGGTGATTCGTCATCACCACGGCATCGCCCGTTACGGGGTTGGCAATACCAAAAGCAGCACACGGCGGGGCTTGCAAACCGTGTTGCTGCAAGTAACTTTGCGCCGCATCCAATAAGGACGGGTAGTGCGCACAAGGCAAAACTTGCACATGGCGGATGGCTGCGCCTTCGCTTTCCTGCCAGCCAAATCGCGCGTTCGTGCCGCCAATATCGCCCAACCAGCGCGGATAGGGTGCTGGGTTGTGGATGGCGGGGTCTTGCGATTCAAACATCTCGTTAATCCTTTTTTAATCTTTCGATTCGTTTAATCCCTGTTGGGTCGCTTCTCGTGCCAAGCGGGTGATTTCTTTCCAATCGCCGCGTTCTACCACTTTAGCAGGTGTAATCCACGAACCGCCGACCATTGCCACATTGGGTTCTTTCAAAAACTCGCCCATGTTGGCAAGCGATATGCCGCCCGTCGGACAAAAACGCATATCCCCCAACGGCCCCCCCAAGGCTCGGAGCAAGCCCAATCCTCCCGCTTGCACGGCGGGAAAGAGTTTGACGAGTGAAAATCCATAATCCCGCGCCGCCATCACTTCGCTGGGAGTCATCACCCCCGGAATAAAGGGTAACTGGCACGCGATAGCCGCTTGCACCAAAGCATCGGTCATTCCGGGGGATAGCGCAAAGCTCGCACCCGCCGCCTGCACCCGCGCCATTTCTTCGGGTTTGGTAACCGTTCCGGCTCCAACGCGCATCTGCGGTACATAGCGTGCTACCGCTTCGATAGCAGGCAAGCCCGCAGCGTGGCGCAATGTGATTTCCATAACGTCAATGCCGCCTTCCAGTAGCGCGTGCGCCATCGGCACGGCTTGGTCGGGATGGGTAATCACAATCACGGGAACAATGCGTGATGTGAACGGCGGGCGCGTAAAAGTGTGGTGCGTAGGATGGTGGTTAGGATGGTGGTTCATGGCAATAAAGGGGATGCGCCTTCTTCGGCGTGGGCGGCGTGGGCGCGGAATAGGGCGAAAAGATCGCGCCCCGTTCCGCGTTGGTTGGCGGATAAATCGGGAGTAGGCGCAATGCGGGCGGCTAGCTCATCGGCGCTGACTTCTAGGTGCAGGGTGTGGTGATCGCAATCCAGCGTAATCATGTCGCCGTTTTGAACTTTGCCGATAACGCCACCCTTCACCGCTTCGGGGCTAACGTGAATCGCCGCTGGCACTTTGCCCGATGCGCCCGACATCCGTCCATCGGTCACCAGTGCTACGTGAAAACCGCGATCTTGTAAAAGACTCAATACGGGGGTGAGTTTGTGCAGCTCGGGCATCCCATTCGCTTGCGGGCCTTGGTTGCGAACGACGGCGACAAAATCGCGTTCTAGCTCGCCATTTTGGAAAAGCTGAAGCAATTCTTTTTGATCCGTCACCACCACTGCAGGGGCGCGAACGGTACGATGCGCGGGTTTCACGGCGGATACTTTCACAATCGCGCGCCCCAGATTCCCTTGCAGCACCCGCAAACCACCATCCACGCTAAAGGGGTTTGTGACGGGGCGCAACACGGTTTCGTCGGCCGATTGCGCGGGAATGGGTCGCCAATCCAACTGCCCATTATTTAGCCACGGCTCTACCGTGTAGCGGTGCAGCCCGTGACCCATGATGGTTTGCACATCCTCGTGCAGCAGCCCCGCTTGCAATAATTGCTGAATCAAATAGCCCATACCGCCAGCGGCTTGAAAATGATTCACGTCCGCGCTGCCGTTGGGATAGACCCGCGCCAGCAAGGGGATGCTCGCGGATAAATCGGAGAAATCATCCCAATTCACAATCAACCCCGCCGCGCGCGCCATTGCGATTAAGTGCAGGGTGTGGTTGGTCGAACCGCCCGTAGCCAGCAAACCGACAATGCCATTCACCACCACTTTGGCGTTGATTTGGTAACCAATGCCCGTGGTATTGTCTTTATCGCGCGACAAGGCTACGGCACGTTCCACCGCCGCAAGCGTGAGCTGTTCGCGCAAAGGCGTATTCGGATTCACGAAAGATGAGCCGGGTAAATGCAGCCCCATGATTTCCATCAGCATCTGATTGGAATTGGCGGTGCCGTAAAACGTACACGTTCCCGCGCCGTGGTAGGCGGCTTGCTCGGCGGCGAGTAGGGTTTGGCGATTCACCAATCCTTCGGCGTATTGCTGGCGGATTTTGGATTTTTCGTCGTTCGATAAGCCCGAAGTCATCGGCCCCGCCGGAATAAACACCGCTGGCAAATGCCCAAACTGCAACGCGCCCATGAAAAGCCCCGGCACGATTTTGTCGCACACGCCCATGAACAACGCCGCATCAAAGACGTTATGCGATAGCCCTACCGCCGTCGCCATCGCAATCACATCGCGCGAGAAAAGGGATAATTCCATCCCCGCCTCGCCCTGCGTAATGCCATCGCACATCGCGGGTACGCCACCCGCTACTTGTGCCGTCGCGCCAAGAGTGCGGGCGGCAGCGCGAATGGTTTCAGGGTAATGCTCGTAAGGCTGGTGTGCCGAGAGCATATCGTTGTAGGCGCTAATCATTCCCAAATGGGGTTGGCGTTCTTGCTGCAATACCAGTTTATCGTTGCGCGGCATAGCGGCGTAGGCGTGCGCGGCATTGGCACAACCCATTCCGCTGCGGTAGGTGCTGGGCTTTTTGGCGCGCGCTAACACGTCCAAATACGCTAACCTTGACGCGCTGCTGCGTGCTTCAATGCGCTGGGTTACGGATGCCAGAACGGGATTCAATATCGGATTCAAAACAGGGGTATTCATAGGGTGTCCATCATCCATAAAGCCACGGGAGTTTCCGTTTGGTGCAATACGTAAGAAATCGGATAGTGCGGATTCACACCCGCCTGCGCCCGTTGCAGCGTTGCCCATTTATCCGCCCCGCTGATGGGCAGAATAAGGTGGCGGGCGCGTAGCAGTTGCGCAAGCGGTTGCGTAATCCGTGGAAACGGCGCGTTTGGCGGAAGATGCGCGGGCGCAATCGCCATGGCAATGCAGGCGTGGGGATTGTTTTTGTCCAATGCCTCGTCCAAATTCAGCGCCTGCGGGAATAACGAAGCCGTGTGACCATCCGCCCCCATCCCCAAAAGAAGCACATCGGTTGTTCCTGCTGCTTGCAATGCCGCACCCGCGATGTCTGCAAGCAATGTGGCGGATTCCAAGAATTTTGCGGATTCGCCAATCATCGGAATCCACTGCGCAACACGGGCGTTATCTTGCAGCAAATGGGTTTTTATCAGCAAGGCATTGCTGTGCGGATGCGTGGGGGGAACGCAGCGTTCATCGACCAAGGTGATTCGCACCCGCGACCAATCGAGGGGCTGGATGCGCAGCGCGTGGAATAGCGGAATCGGCGACGTGCCGCCCGATACGCTCAGCACCGCAAAACCCCGCGCTTGAATGGCGGCTTCTAACCGTTCGGCAATATAGTGGGCGAGTTGTTCGGTACGGGGCATTAGTGCTCCTCAAACCACGAAAGATTTTCGCGTGCCATTAACGCCGACGATGCCGCCGGCCCCCACGTTCCCGCCGAATAGCTGCGCGGCTTATCGCCCAAGGCTTTCCAGCCTTCCAAAATCGGATCGACCCAACTCCAAGCCGCTTCCAACTCATCACGGCGCATAAAGTGGGTTAAGCGCCCTTTGATTACGTCAATCAGGAGGCGCTCGTAGGCTTCGGCGCGGCGTTTGTCCGAGGACGATTGCAAATCCAAACTCAACTGAACGGGGTGCAACATCATGCCCGAACCGGGTTCTTTCACCATCATTTGCAATTGAATCGATTCTTCTGGCTGCAAACTAATAATCAAGCGATTCGGTTCTTGGTGGGCAGACGCGCCAAAAATGGAAAATGGCTGATCGGCAAATTCGATAATGATTTGCGATTCGCGCTTTTGCATCCGCTTGCCCGTGCGCAGAAAAAATGGCACGTTCGCCCAGCGCGTGTTGTTGATGCGGGCACGCAATGCGACAAAAGTCTCGGTGCGGCTATCGGCGGGGACGTTATCTTCTTCGAGATAGCCTTTGACCGCCGAACCCTCCGACGCGCCTTCCGTGTACTGTCCGCGCACGGTATCGCGCTTGATGTCGGTCAGCTCCATTTTTCGCAGCGTGCGCAACACTTTGAGCTTTTCATCGCGTACATCATCGGCATCCAGCGAAATAGGCGGCTCCATCGCCACGATGCACAGCAATTGCAGCAAATGGTTTTGTACCATATCGCGCATTGCACCCGCCCCATCGTAAAACCCCGCGCGACTGCCCACGCCCACGGTTTCCGCGACCGTAATCTGCACGCTTTTGATGTAGGGCGCGCGCCACAGCGGTTCGTAAATCGCATTGCCAAAGCGCAGCACCATCAAATTTTGGACGGTTTCCTTGCCCAAATAATGGTCAATTCGGTAAATTTGATGCTCTTCAAAATAACGCGCTACTTCTATATTGATAGCACGCGCTGAAGCCATATCGGTGCCTAGCGGCTTTTCGAGTACCACACGCGCTTGCGCATCCACCAACCCCACGCCCGAAAGATGGGCGCAAATCTGCGTGAACAAACTCGGTGCAGTCGCCAAATAAAACACCCGCACCGCTGGCTTGTCGCACACCGCCGCGAGCTGGGCGTAATCGCTAGCCTGCACAATATCCATGCAACGATACGTGAGACGCGCCAAAAATTGCGCCCAATCATCGGCACTGAGCACGCTTTCTTCCACAAACGGGCGCGAATGCTTATCAATAAACGCCACGTATTCATCGCGCGTCCAGTTTTGGCGACCAATGGCGATAATCCGCGTTTCCTCCGTCAGCCGATGGTGAAAATACGCCATATACAGCGCCGGCAACAGCTTGCGGAACGATAAATCACCCGTACCGCCAAAAATCACGATGTCGAGTGCGCCCGTAGGAGAAATGGGATGGCTCATAGCTTTGGTGGGTAATTAGTTGATACTAGTTAATGCGCAATGTGGTTTCACTATGAAACCAGTTATTGTGTTTATTGCTTACCGTTAATCCCGTGCGTTCCCCTACTTGAATCGGGGTACTTGGCGGCACACGCACCGTAATCAAGCCGACGGCGGTTTTCACTACCACGTAGGTATCGGCTCCGGTCGGCTCTACCAAAATCACTTCACCGCGCCACGGCGCATCCGCTTGCAGGTGGATATGCTCGGGTCGCTGCCCCAAAATCACGGCTCCGGCGGGGGCTGGACAATCCAATCCCAAACGCCCCCCTTCAAAGGAAAATACGCCACCATCGCCCGCCCCGCTTGCGTTACCAGCTATAAAATTCATAGTAGGAGAGCCGATAAAGCCCGCCACATACCTATTCGCAGGACGGCGGTAAATTTCATACGGCGTGCCGATTTGTTGCAAGATGCCATCTTTCATCACCGCAATCCGACTGCCAAGCGTCATCGCCTCGATTTGATCGTGCGTCACATACACACTGGTAATGCCACTGATTTGGTGCAGGCGCTTGATTTCGGCACGCATTTCCACCCGCAGTTTGGCATCAAGGTTGCTCAAAGGTTCATCAAACAAGAAAATCTGCGGATCGCGTGCCAACGCGCGCCCCATTGCCACCCGCTGGCGCTGTCCACCCGATAACTGGGCGGGGCGGCGGTTCAATAAATGCTCGATTTGCAGCATGGCGGCAACTTCGGCGATGCGTCGGGTGCGCACATCTTTTGGAACTTTGCGCATTTCCAACGCAAAGCCGATGTTGTCGGCAACCGTCATATTCGGGTAGAGCGCGTAGCTTTGAAACACCATCGCAATATCGCGCTGGGCGGGGGCGACTCCCACAACATCGGTTCCGCCAATCAGCAGTTGCCCTTCGCTGGGTTGTTCGAGTCCGGCGATGATGTTGAGCAAAGTCGATTTGCCGCAGCCCGAAGGCCCGACCAAAATCAAAAATTCGCCCGGAGCGACATCAATATCAATCTTTTTGAGAACTTCAACCGCTTTATCCGCTTTGCCATACACCTTGCGGATGCCTTTGATTTGGAGAGATGCTGCCATGTTTTTATCCTTTAACCGCGCCAGCGGTGAGACCTTTGACAAAGTATTGACCCGCCAGCACATACACCAGCATGGTAGGTAAACCCGCGATTAAGGCGGCTGCCATATCCACGTTGTAGCTTTTGACGCTGCTGGATGTGTTCGCCATATTGTTCAATCCGACCGTAATCGGCTTGCTATCGGCTCCGCTAAACGCTACGCCAAACAAAAAATCGTTCCAGATATTGGTGAATTGCCAAATCAGCGTCACCATCAAAATCGGGGTGGAAAGCGGTAGCACAATGCGCCAAAAAATCCGCCAAAAGCCAGCCCCATCCATCCGCGCGGCGTTGATAAGCTCTTTGGGAATCGCGGCGTAGTAATTGCGGAAAAAGAGCGTTGTGCCCGACATTCCCGCCAAACAATGCACCAGCACCAAACCCGCAATCGAACTGGATAAACCCAAATACCCCAGCACTTGGCTCATGGGCAGCAGCACCACCTGAAATGGCATGAACACGCCAAAGAGCAAAAATCCAAAAAGCAATTCGCTCCCTTTGAACTTCCACAAACTCAGCACATAGCCATTCACCGCACCCCACGCCGTAGAAAGCAGCACGGCGGGAATCGCCAGATACACCGAATTCCAAAAATAAGGCTGTAACCCCCGACAATCCACGCCCGTACACGCGCTTGACCACGCCATTGACCACGCATCCAAGCTGAAAGTGGTAGGAAAACTCAGCAAATTGCCGGTGCGGATTTGTGCTGCATCTTTGAACGATGTTGCCAACATCACGTACAGCGGAATCAAAAATAACAGTGCCGCCGCTAGCAGTACCACGTAAAGTAATACCCGAAGAATGGTTTTAGTGTTCATGGGGTTTGGCTCGCAGTTCGCTATACAAATAAGGCACCACAATGGCCGCCACCGTAATGAGCATCATGGTGGCACTGGCGGCTCCTAAACCGATTTGCCCTCGGGTGAAGCTCATGACAAACATAAACGTGGCAGGCACATCGGTGGCATAACCCGGGCCGCCGTTGGTTAATGCCATGACCAAATCGAAACTTTTAATCGATAAATGCGCCAGCACCAAGACGGTCGAAAACACCACGGGGCGCAAAATCGGCAAAATAATGCGCCAGTAAATACGGGGTAAAGAAGCCCCGTCGATTTGCGCGGCTTTGATGATGCTGTCGTCAATTCCGCGCAAACCTGCTAAAAATAACGCCATTGCAAACCCTGCCGATTGCCAAATGCCCGCAATCACCACGCAATAAATCGCGGTTTCACTTTGCACCAGCCAATCGAACTGAAAATCCGTCCAGCCCCAATCGTGCATCATCTTTTCTAGCCCGAGGCTGGGATTCAAAATCCACTTCCAAGCCGTTCCGGTGACGATGAAGGAAAGTGCCATGGGGTACAAAAAAATCGTGCGCAAAAAGCCTTCGCCCCGAATTTTTTGATCCAAAAAAATCGCCAACGCCATGCCCAAGAGCATGGAGCCGCCCACATAGAGCGTGCTAAAAATCCCCAAATTCTTCAATGCAACCCACCAGCGATCCATCTCGAATAAGCGTTCGTATTGCGCCAATCCTACGAACTCCTCGTAGTTGGGCAACATCCGCGAACCGGTGACCGATAAGATGCCATTCCACACCATAAACCCGTAAATGAAGGCAAATCCCAGCATAAAGCCCGGTGCGATGACCAGCTTGGGTAGCCACGTTTCAATCTTATTTTTCATAGTGTTCACTAGTGTTCACTTCAGGTGATTGAGGTAAAAAAGGGCGACCTTGCGGCCGCCCTATCAAACACTCCCGCTGAAAACCTCTTTAACCTCTATTACTCCTATCGCTACCCTTTCACCACCAAATTTCGTACTGCACACCCACAATCGTGGTGGATGTTCTGCCATTCGCACCAAAGCTCGTGGCATTGGCGGCTGCGGCGGCATCGTTCCAATCCGCACGGGTTACGTACAAACGCAATTCAGGACGTTTCCAAAATTCAGGCCCGACGGAAAGCGTGGGCGCAATCGTGATTTTGTTCAGGGTTTGGTCTTTTTGACCATCGATGCTGCGGCGTGTTGAACCGACTTCAGCCAGCAATTTGAAGTTGGATGAGAACGCATACGAAACACGACCACCAACCGATGTATCTTTGGTTGTTACGCCCGTCAAATCATCCTGCGTAGTTTGGTAGCCCAGCATGGTTTGACCACCGAATGCACCGACTTGCCAGTTCAAAGAATCCGCAATGCGCATGACGCTTTGACCTGCTGTTACGCCATCAATGCCCAAAAATTCGCCATCAATACGGGCGTGACCTTTGGATGCTTGCAAAAACAACGAGTTCGTCATGCCGGAAACCAAAAAGTTTTCTTGGTTGTGCGAAATCGACACACCCGAACCACTATTCCCCGCCGCCAAACCCGTGCCGTTCACGGCGGTCAATACAACGCGCAGTTTGCCGCCTTCGTTCACTTTGATGTCGGAAATATCGGCATTGAAACGTGTCGCTTTGACACCAGCGGGAACGGAAGGCGCATCGAATTTTCCGTTTGTGAACAAACCGAATCCCAATTTCGCACCACCTACGGGAATATCGGTCACACCCGCGCCTTGGTTGTCGCCGTAGTTCATCAAGAAGTTATCGACGATGTGTACGTCTTGAATCCGCAAACGGCGTTGACCCACCCAGAATTTGGCTTCGGGTGCAAAAGCTAAACCGCTCATTTCCACATAAGCCTGCTCGGTTCCCACAGAACCATCATTCCATTTAGCGGGCATATAGTGGACTTTCCATTTCAAGCCATTCGCCTCGAAATTTTTGATGATGTCCACTTCAATGCCGTTATCGCCTTCGTTGCCGAGGCGGTATTTGTGCAAATCACCCCCCAAGCTCAAACCGCCTTTGATGTTGTCGTCGTAATTGAATACAGGCCCGCCGCGTGAGTAGCCATGAAATTCAAGACCACCCCAATCGGCGGCAAGGGCGCTGCTCGCGCAAAGGGCAGCCGCTGCTGCGACCATGCTGATTTTGTAGGTTGTTTTCATCATTGTCTCTCTCCAAAAAATGGTTATCAACGGTTATCAATGGTTATCAATAGGGGGGGCTTTTTGGCTTCTTACTTCGCTTTAGCGGCAGCAGCGATGCGTTTTTGCGCTTCTGCAACCGATAACTTGTCGTCGTTCCAGAATTGGCTGACTGCATCTTTAATCGCGCCTTCTACGGTGGGGCTGATTGCCATGCCGTGCGCAGCCGAGGGAACGAGTCCGCCGGTTTTTGCGGTTTCCACAAAATCCTTGCTGGACTGTTTGGCGCAATCGTCAAACTTCGCCATATTCATGTTCAAGCGAACGGGAATCGAACCTTTGTTCAGGTTGAAAACTTCCTGAAATTCCGTACCCATGATGGCGGCGGACAAATCGGCTTGGGCTTTTTGCGCGGCGGGGTCTTTCAGCTTGAACATGGCAAACGAATCCACATTGAACGTGAACGCATTAGCCGTTCCCGGTGCAGCGGCGCACAAGAAATCTTTACCCGGAACTTTACCTGCTGCAATAAATTCGCCTTTAGCCCAATCGCCCATGAATTGGAAGGCGGCTTTTTCTTGCATCACCATCGCGGTTGCCAGATTCCAATCGCGTCCGGGTGCGGAGGGATCGGTGTAACTCTTGATTTTGCGGAAGACTTCGAGCGATTTTTTCATGGTCTCGCCCGTCAACGCTTTTTGGTCGAGTTTGACCAAAGCATCGCTATAAAACTTGGCTCCGCCCACACCCAAGACAACGGATTCAAAAGTAGTGAAATCTTGCCAGTTTTGACCGCCATGTGCCACGGCAATCACGCCCGTTTTTTTCACCTTTTCGGCAGCTACAAAAAATTCATCCCAGTTTTTGGGCATCGCGGTAACGCCTGCTTTTTTCAATACGGCGGCATTCGCCCACATCCAGTTGACGCGATGCACGTTCACGGGAACGGCAACGTAATTGCCTTTGTATTTCATGACATCGGTCACGGCTTTGGGGAGCAGGCTATCCCATTTTTCGGCTTTGGCAACGCTGTCGATATTTGCCAATACGCCTTCGG
The DNA here is from genome assembly GCA_039798085.1 of Pseudomonadota bacterium. Lineage (GTDB taxonomy): Bacteria > Pseudomonadota > Gammaproteobacteria > Burkholderiales > Burkholderiaceae_C > Allorhodoferax. The sequence goes on along the minus strand of JBDKGR010000007.1, from coordinate 1,836 downwards.
ATGCCCATTCTTGAATCGCAGGGCCTTTGATTTGGGCGGCGGCGGGTGGGTTGCCGGATACGACGCGGCTTTTGAGTACGGTTGCTGCGTTATCGCCACCACCGCCTGCAACGGCGAAGTCTTTCCAGACGTGCCCCTTGGCTTCCATGATTTTTTTCAGTTCGGCGACCGATTTCGCTTCACCGCCCGAAGTCCAGTAGTGGAGCACTTCCACCTCTCCGGCAAACGCGCTGGTAGCGCAAAGAGCGACGGCTGCCGCGACCATGCTGATTTTGTAGGTTGTCTTCATCGTTATCTTTCTCAACAAAACACGTTTTCACATCCATGACAGGTCGAAACGCTGCCAGCTTCGCTCTTCGATTTCAAAGAGTGGTGCGATTATTTACTAAATCAAACTACTTTAGTAATGATTTTGTGCCAAATCAGGGTAAACGATAGGCAAATCAATCGCAGAGTGCCTGCGATTGGTGCTGTTTTAACGATTCGGGGAGAAAGAGAAAGACGAGAAGAAAAAGGAGGGAATTTAAATCGGCAAGGCGACCAAATCATGCCCCTGTGCCGCGACGATGCGGGCTTTGGTGAAGGTTCCGACCTTCAGGGTTTTGCTGATTTTTTCCGGTGGCAATAAGCGCACAATGCCATCAATCTCGGGCGCATCGGCATAGCTTCTACCCACACCGCCTTTTTTGCCCATTGCGGGGGCGGAATCCACCAAAATCTGCATGGTTGAACCCACCCGTTTTTGCAACTTGGCAACCGAAACTTCTTCCGCCACCGCCATGAAACGGGCGCGGCGTTCTTCACGCAGTTCCAAGGGTAGCATTCCGGGCAAATCGTTGGCGGTTGCGCCTTTTACATCGCTGTACGCAAAGCAGCCAGCGCGGTCGATTTGCGCTTCACGGATAAAGTCCAGCAAGTGCGCGAATTCTTCTTCGGTTTCGCCCGGGAATCCGGCAATAAACGTGCTGCGGATAATAATTTCGGGACAGATTTCGCGCCATTTTTGGATGCGCTCCCAATTTTTCTCGCCACTAGCGGGGCGTTTCATGCGCTTCAGCACATCGGGGTGGCTGTGTTGTAGCGGAATATCCAAGTACGGCAAGACCAAACCTTGCGCCATCAGCGGGACGATTTCATCCACGCTCGGGTAGGGATAGACGTAATGCAGCCGCACCCACGCCCCGTGCTGCGCTGCCATGTCGCCCAGTTGCTGCACCAATTCCAGCGTGCGGGTTTTGACGGGTTTACCATCCCAAAATCCAGTGCGGTATTTGACATCGACCCCGTAGGCGGAGGTATCTTGGCTAATCACCAACAATTCTTTGACACCGCCTTCAAACAAGGCACGCGCTTCGGTCAGCACATCACCGATGGGACGCGAAACCAAATCGCCGCGCATTGACGGAATAATGCAAAACGTGCAATGGTGATTACACCCTTCGCTGATTTTCAGATAGGCGTAATGCCGAGGCGTGAGTTTGATACCCGCCGTGCCAAAGGAATTGGGGACTAAATCTAAAAACGGATCGTGCGGTTTGGGCAGGTGCAAATGCACGGCATCCATCACCTCTTGCGTGGCATGGGGACCTGTCACGGCGAGGACTTTGGGGTGAACATTGCGCACCAAATTGTCGCCGCTATCGGCTTTTCTCGCACCCAAGCAGCCGGTTACGATGACTTTGCCGTTTTCTGCCAGCGCTTCGCCAATCGTGTCCAAACTTTCTTTGACGGCATCGTCAATAAAGCCGCAGGTGTTCACGATGACCAAATCCGCACCTTGGAAGGTTTTGGAGGTTTGATAGCCCTCGGCGCTTAATTGGGTCAAAATCAATTCGG